>CAXMRQ010000171.1:0-55982 GCA_964196115.1 uncultured Gammaproteobacteria bacterium | reverse complement strand
GACCGCTCCAGTACCGGACAGACACTGATCTACTCCGATTTCCTCAGCCAGGTAAAGCAGGGGCAGGTGAGCGAGGTTCTGATCGAAGGCCAGAATATCACTGGTAAGATGAGTTCCGGTGCTCTTTTTACCACCTATAGCCCGGAAACCAGTAATTCCGCTTTGATTGGCGATCTGGATCGCGCTAGCGTTTCGATTATCGGTAAACCGCCCGAGCAACCATCGTTGCTCACGCACATATTCGTCAGCTGGTTTCCATTTATCGTGTTAATCGGTTTGTGGGTATTTTTCATGCGTCAGATGCAGGGTGGTGGTGGCGGTCGCGGTGCGATGTCTTTTGGCAAGAGCAAGGCGCGGTTACTGGGCGAAGATCAGATTAATGTTAGCTTTAACGATGTCGCCGGTGTTGACGAGGCCAAAGAAGAAGTAGCCGAGCTAGTCGAGTTTTTACGCGACCCGTCCAAATTTCAGAAGCTCGGTGGCAAGATCCCGCAGGGTGTATTGATGGTCGGCGCTCCTGGTACGGGTAAGACCCTGTTGGCGAGAGCCATTGCGGGCGAAGCCAAGGTTCCGTTTTTCACTATATCCGGATCAGATTTTGTCGAAATGTTTGTCGGTGTTGGTGCCTCGCGGGTACGCGATATGTTCGAGCAGGCTAAGAAACATTCTCCCTGCATTATTTTTATTGACGAGATTGACGCGGTCGGTCGCCATCGTGGTGCGGGTCTCGGTGGTGGACACGACGAACGTGAGCAAACTTTAAATCAGTTGTTAGTCGAAATGGACGGATTCGAAGGTAACGAAGGCGTTATCGTAATTGCAGCAACCAATCGTCCTGATGTACTCGACCCGGCCCTGTTACGCCCCGGCCGATTTGACCGGCAGGTAGTTGTGCCATTGCCCGATGTGCGTGGCCGTTCGCAGATATTGAAAGTTCACATGCGTAAAGTGCCTTCGGCAGAAAATGTCGACGCTATGGTAATCGCACGCGGTACACCCGGGTTTTCGGGCGCGGATCTCGCTAACCTGGTGAATGAAGCGGCTTTATTTGCTGCCAGGGGGAACAAAAAAATGGTCACTATGGGTGAGTTCGAACGCGCCAAGGATAAGATTATGATGGGTGCGGAACGCAGGTCGATGATCATGAAGGAATCTGAGAAAAAGCTCACCGCCTATCATGAAGCGGGTCATGCGATTGTTGGGCGCCTGGTACCGGAACACGATCCGGTTTATAAGGTGAGTATTATTCCGCGTGGACGTGCGCTCGGTGTGACGATGTTTCTTCCTGAAGAAGACCGCTACAGCTATAGTAAAAAACACCTCGAGAGCCAGCTTTCCAGTCTGTTCGGTGGTCGAATTGCTGAACAGCAGATTTTTGGCGAAGACGCAGTTACTACGGGCGCTTCGAATGATATTGAGCGTGCTACCAGCATTGCTCGTAGCATGGTTACCCAATGGGGTTTGTCGGATCGCATGGGTCCGCTGACTTATAGCGAAGAAGAAGGTGAAGTATTCCTCGGCAAATCGATGGGTAGGCAGAAAACAGTATCTGACGAAACCGCACAGGCGATAGATTCTGAAATCCGGACTATCATCGATAGAAATTACCAGCGTTCTTTCAAAATTTTAAAAGAAAATGAAGACAAATTACACCTGATGGCTGACGCCTTGATGAAATACGAAACCATCGATGCAAGCCAGATTGATGTCATTATGGAAGGTAAGGTACCGGGTCCTCCGCAAGACTGGAGCGATGATGAAACCCAACCTTCTGGAAAAGGTAAAGGTGGTGATACTTCGAGTAAGTCTCAGGCCGATGATGATCCAGATTTACCAGATCCGGCCGAGTTACACTAGCCTGGCTCTATTAATAAATAATCAACGGCGAAGACTGGGCAACCGGTCTTCGCTCTTTTATGGCCGAGCAGAATCGATCAAAGCGAATTAGGGTGATGGGTGTGATTAACACCACACCTGATTCTTTTTCCGATGGCGGTCAATACGACACGACTGAAAATGCCTTCCGACATGCGCAACTGTTAATCGCTGATGGCGTCGACATTCTCGATGTGGGCGGCGAATCTACCCGACCCGGATCGAGAAAAGTCAATCTAGGCGAAGAGCTCGAACGTACTATTCCACTGATAAAATTGATTCGTGAAATATCGGATGTGTCGATATCTATCGATACCAATAAGCCCGCAGTCATGCAACAGGCGGTTGCGGCTGGAGCGACTCTGATTAATAGTATCACCGCATTGCAACAGGAAAACGCCCTCGAAGTAGCCGCGGAACTCGGCGTGTCGGTGTGTTTGATGCATATGCAGGGAACGCCGGAGACGATGCAGAAAAACCCGAGTTATAGCGATGTAGTGGTGGAGGTGATGGAATTTCTGCAACATCGCATCGATGCGGCAATAAAAGCAGGTATTGACCAAAGTAAAATTATCATTGATCCAGGATTTGGATTTGGCAAAACCCTGCAACACAATCTGTTATTGTTAAAATCATTAGCCAGATTTAAATCGCTAGGGGTACCCCTTTTGGTTGGCATGTCGAGAAAACGTATGATTGGCACGATATTGGACAAGCCGGTTGGCCAGCGTTTGTATGGCAGTATTTCATCCGCTGTGATTGCTGCTATGCTAGGCGCTGATATTATTCGGGTACACGACGTGCCAGAAACGCTCGACGCAGTAGCAATGGTCAATGCGCTTAATGAAACCGAGTCTGGATGAAATGATTCTAAGTGAAGATGAGTGATATGAGTCGCCGATATTTTGGAACCGACGGTATAAGAGGCAAGGTGGGCGTGCCGCCGATGACGGTTGAGTTGGTAATGAAAATCGGTTGGGCGGCTGGCAGGGTATTATCGCGCCAGAGCAAAGGTACCGTCGTGATTGGCAAGGATACTCGCATATCGGGGTATATGTTTGAATCCGCGCTCGAAGCGGGCCTGGCTGCAGCCGGACTAGATGTGTTACTACTTGGGCCGATGCCAACACCTGCTGTCGCCTATTTGACCCGGGCTCATCGCGCCGCGGCAGGAGTCGTAATCAGCGCTTCGCATAATCCTTATCATGATGACGGACTGAAGTTTTTTAATGGTGATGGCTTCAAGTTACCCGATGAAACCGAAATCGCCATCGAGGAATTGATCGATCAACCACTGCAAATGGTCGAATCGGCGCAAATAGGCAAGGCTACCCGCATGGACGATGCAAAAGGCCGTTACATAGAGTTTTGCAAGAGTTCTATTCCGTTTAATACCACTTTACGTGGAATCAAAATAGTCGTTGATTGCGCGAATGGCGCTACCTATCACATCGCGCCCGCTGTATTTCGAGAACTAGGCGCAGAAGTTATCGAAATCGGCACCAGTCCGAATGGATTAAACATCAATAAAGATGTAGGCGCCATGCATCCGCAAAATATGCGTTCGGTGGTGCTAGAACACCAGGCGGATATCGGTATTGCTTTCGATGGTGACGGCGATCGAATGATGATGATGGACTCGAAAGGTGAATTGAAGAATGGTGACCAACTCCTGTACATCATTGCCAAAAGCAAATTGATGGACAGACGGATGTCTGGTGGGGTAGTAGGCACATTAATGAGTAATCTTGGCCTTGAGCACGCGTTGGAGAGAGTGGGTATTCCGTTTGAACGGGCCAACGTCGGTGATCGCCATGTAATGGAAAAAATGGTTGAGCACGGCTGGTATTTGGGCGGAGAATCTTCCGGACATATTATTTGTCTGGATAAATCCACGACTGGTGACGGCATTATCGCTGCACTTCAGGTTCTCGACTGGCTGGTGGCAAAAGGCCTTGAATTAAGCGAAGGCTGTAGCGATGTGAGCTTGTATCCACAAACCATGATTAATGTGCCAGTGGCTAAAAAAATTGATTTGCAGGCGACAGTGGCGATTCAGGAAGCAGTGCGGGCCGCAGAATCCGAGTTGACCGATAGTGGCAGGGTGCTACTTAGATCATCGGGCACCGAACCTTTAATTCGAGTAATGGTTGAAGGACGAGACCCGACATTGGTCGATAAATTGGCAAACGAGCTGGCAGCGACTGTTGCAGAAACTGCCACGAGCTAAAAAAATAACAGATTTGTTAATTTCCCGATTGATTTATTTGGCATAGGTGAGTAACCTTTGCCGCCGCTTTAGTGACAGGCAATTATAAATGCGTTCCACCTTGATAGCTGGTAACTGGAAAATGAACGGTTCAATGGAGACTGTGATTGAACTGGTCGAAGGAATAAAGTCGGGTGATTGCGAAAACGCCGAATTAGCGGTGTGTCCGCCAGCGGTTTATCTGATGAAAGTCGGTGGCATGCTTAACGGAAGCGATATAGCACTGGGTGCTCAAAATGTATGCGATCAGGAATCGGGTGCATTCACCGGAGAAATATCGGCATCCATGTTAAATGAATGTGGCGTTCAATATGCCATTGTAGGGCATTCGGAAAGGCGAGCTTTGTATCAGGAAAGCGACGAGCTGGTGGCGAAACGTTTTGCCATGGCAGTGGCATCGGGCCTCACCCCGATTTTATGTGTTGGTGAGACCCTGCAGGAACGCGAACTGGGGATTACCGAGAAAGTAGTTGCAAGACAGCTCGACGCAGTAATTAAGCAACAAGGCGTATCGGTATTAGAACAGGCCGTGATTGCCTACGAACCGGTTTGGGCAATTGGAACTGGTCAGGTCGCGACGCCTGAGCAGGCACAGGCGGTTCACCGCTTTATTCGTGAAAAGGTTGCGGCACTGGATAAACAGGTCGCTGAGAAAGTACAGATTTTATATGGTGGCAGTATGAATCCGACTAACGCTGGTGAATTGCTATCACAACCCGACATAGACGGTGGTTTAATCGGCGGGGCCTCGCTAAAGGCAGCCGATTTTCTCGCTATTGGTCAATCCGCTTAGGAAATTAGATGGAAAATATAAGTAGTTTATTATCGGTTGCGCAGGTTCTCCTGTCAGTATCTCTAATCGTACTAATCCTGATGCAACACGGAAAGGGTGCCGACGCCGGCGCGGCTTTTGGTAGTGGTGCTTCGGCCTCGGTATTTGGTGCTCGTGGCTCGGGTAACTTTCTCAGTAAGGCGACAGGTATTTTAGCCACTTTGTTTTTTATCGTCTGCATGTCACTGGCTTATGTGAGCAGCAACAGGGAGGCACCTGGTAGTATTGTGCAATCTGTGACTACGTTAGAAAACGAGTCGCAGCAGACAATTAGTGGTGAAACTTCGGATTTACCTCCGACTGAGGGATCGACCGAGGTTAATAGCGGCTCGGATTTACCGCCGGCTGAGTAGTAGTGAGGTGGGCATAAAGAGTTCACAAATATATATTGCCGATGTGGTGGAATTGGTAGACACGCTATCTTGAGGGGGTAGTGGCGAGAGCTGTGCCGGTTCGACTCCGGCCATCGGCACCATTTTTTAAAAAACTGACTGGTTTATTCAGAATATTTCTGGCTTTAAACTTGTGTCCCAGGATAGAGGTTGAGCTCTATTTGAGCTTGTGTGTGAGTTTCCTTGACACTATAAACGCACCACAATAGACTTGCCGCACATTAAATAAAGACGCATCTCCAGAGGCACCATTCATAACATGTTAGGTAACTACCTTCCGATTTTAATTTTCATGTTCGTGACGCTGGCAATGGGCTCTCTGTTCATCATAGCGGGAAAAGTTCTCGGTCCTTCGAGACCTGACGCAGAGAAAAATTCTCCCTACGAATGCGGTTTCGAAGCCTTCGAAGACAGCCGTATGAAATTCGACGTACGTTATTACTTGGTGGCCATTTTATTTATCATTTTCGATCTTGAAATCGCCTTCCTGTTTCCCTGGGCAATCGTGTTGGATAAAATTGGTACCTTCGGCTTGTTGTCGATGGCCCTTTTCCTCAGCGTGTTGGTGATCGGCTTTATTTATGAATGGAAAAAAGGAGCGCTTGAATGGGAATAGAGGGTGTATTCGAGCAGGGCTTCATGACCACCTCTGCCGACAAATTAATCAACTGGGCACGTACCGGTTCGATGTGGCCGATGACCTTTGGCCTCGCCTGTTGCGCAATCGAGATGATGCATACCGGTGCTTCCCGATACGACCTGGACCGATTCGGTATAATTTTCCGCCCCAGCCCCAGACAGTCAGACGTGATGGTAGTTGCCGGTACGTTAACCAACAAGATGGCTCCTGCTTTCCGAAAGGTTTACGATCAGATGGCTGAGCCTCGCTGGGTAATATCAATGGGAAGCTGCGCCAACGGTGGTGGTTATTATCATTATTCCTACTCAGTCGTGCGTGGATGTGATCGTGTTGTGCCGGTGGATATTTACGTGCCCGGTTGTCCGCCAACTGCGGAAGCGTTGCTCTATGGCATCATACAGTTGCAAAATAAAATAAAACGTACCAACACCATAGCCCGATAACATGTCGAATTCTAAACAGCAATTAGCTGATTCCCTGCGCAGTCATTTCGGTGACAGGCTGAGTTCGGTTAATCTTGAGTTCAAAGAGATTACCGCCGTTGTTGCAGTCGATAACTATATTGATGTCGCTACTGAATTGCGCGACAACAGTGACTTCGGATTTCAACAATTGGTCGATTTATGCGGAGTGGATTATTCGCAATTCGGGAAAGCAGAGTGGCAAACTAACGATGCCAGTCGTTCAGGCTTTAGCCGTGGGGTTGATGCTGCAACCACAACCGGCCGATTACAGTTTGGTGATGAGCTCGAGTCATTTACCGAAGCGGGAAGCCGATTTGCAGTTTCATGCCATTTATTGTCTTACACGAAAAACAGCCGCTTGCGGCTGAAAGTCTTTGCCGCAGATGACAGTTTCCCGGTGATACCGACGATAACAGAAGTTTGGAATGTTGCTAACTGGTATGAACGTGAGGCGTTTGACCTGTTTGGAATTTTGTTTTCCGGTCACCCTGATTTACGCCGTATTTTGACCGATTACGGTTTTGTTGGACACCCGTTTCGTAAGGATTTCCCGCTTGTCGGCCATGTTGAAATGCGCTACGACCCGGAAAAGGAGCGTGTCGTTTATGAGCCGGTAACAATTGAACCGAGGGTTCTAGTGCCTAAAGTTATCCGCGAGGATCATCGTTATATCGCCGACCAACCGGCAGATCAGCAAGATGAGGCAAACAACGATGCCTGAAATTAAAAATTATACCCTTAATTTCGGCCCTCAACACCCCGCTGCGCATGGCGTATTACGTCTGGTGCTGGAGATGGACGGGGAAGTGATCGAGCGCGCGGATCCCCATATAGGATTGCTACATCGCGGTACCGAAAAACTGGCGGAAACCAAGCCCTACAATCAAACCATTGGCTATATGGATCGCCTCGATTATATGTCAATGATGTGTAACGAACATGGCTATGTACTGGCGATCGAAAAATTGCTCGATCTGGAAATACCGGAACGCGCTAAATACATTCGTGTCATGTTTGATGAAATCACACGTCTTCTCAACCACTTAATGTGGATAGGCACGCACGCGCTGGATGTTGGCGCGATGACTATGTTCCTCTACGCGTTTCGAGAGCGCGAAGACTTACTAGACTTATACGAAGCGGTTTCCGGTGCACGTATGCATGCAGGCTACTATCGTCCGGGTGGTGTGGCGCGCGACTTGCCGGACTCAATGCCGCAGTATCTGGAAAGCCGCTGGCGCAGCAAAAAAGAAGCTGCGCGTCTGAACGAAAACCGGCAGGGTAGCTTACTCGATTTCACCGAAGATTTTACACGCCGGTTTCCTACTTATGTCGACGAATATGAAACCCTGTTGACCGACAACCGAATCTGGAAACAACGAACCGTAGGTATCGGAGTAGTTTCAGAAGAACGTGCTTATCAATTAGGTTTCACTGGAGCTATGTTGCGTGGTTCTGGTGTTGAGTGGGATTTGCGTAAAAAGCAACCCTACGAAGTGTATGACCGTATGGATTTTGATGTCCCTGTTGGTACCAATGGGGATTGTTATGATCGGTATCTGGTGCGAATGGAGGAAATGCGTCAATCGAATAATATTATAAAACAATGCATAAAATGGTTACGCCAGAATCCGGGTATCGTCATGAGCGAAAATCATAAGGTGGCAGCACCGCGTCGCGAAGAAATTAAAGCCGATATGGAAGGTTTGATTCACCACTTCAAATTATTTACCGAAGGTTATACCCTGCCTGTCGGCGAGGTATATACAGCCATCGAACACCCTAAAGGCGAATTTGGTGTCTATCTGATTTCTGATGGTAGCAACAAACCATATCGGCTCAAAGTACGTACTTCGGGATTTGCCCATTTATCCGCTATGAATGAGATGGCGACTGGTCATATGCTAGCTGACGTGGTGGCGATTATTGGCACCCAGGACATCGTATTCGGTGAGGTCGACAGATAATGGCTATCGAGAATAAATCTAAAATTGAATTATTGTCTGACCATACGCGTGGTGAGATAGACCGCTGGGTGGCCAAGTTCCCGAAAGATCAAAAACGCTCGGCCGTACTGGCAGCCTTAACTGCGGTTCAACACCAGAACCAGGGTTATCTAACTCTCGATTTAATGGATGCTGTCGCTGAATATCTAGGGTTGGCTGAGATTCACGTTTACGAAGTCGCATCATTTTACTCGATGTACGAAATCAAACCGGTAGCTCGTAACAATGTTGCGATCTGCACCAATATTAGTTGCATGCTGATGGGCTCGGACAGTATTGTCGATCATATCGAAACTAAACTCGGTATCAAGGTAGGCGAAAGTACCGAAGATGGCCGAATCTATTTAAAATGTGAAGAAGAATGCCTGGCAGCTTGCGCAGGCGGCCCGATGATGCAGGTCAATCATAAATATTACGAAAACCTGACGCCTGAAAAGGTCGATGAAATTCTGGACGGACTGGTATAACTATGGCAAACGAAGTCTGCTTTGCGACGCTGCAATATGATCAGCCATGGACAATGGAAAGTTATCTGAAATCGGGTGGTTATCAGGCGTTAAAAAAAATTCTCAGTGAAAAAGTACCGCCCGAAGATGTAATCGAACAGGTTAAAGCCTCGGGTTTGCGCGGTCGCGGCGGCGCAGGCTTCCCCACCGGGTTAAAGTGGAGTTTCATGCCGAGAAATGCGCCTGGGCAAAAGTATCTGGTGTGTAATTCAGACGAATCTGAGCCTGGAACCTGTAAAGATCGCGATATATTGCGATTCAATCCGCATGCTTTGGTCGAAGGCATGGCAATTGGTTGCT
The DNA here is from genome assembly GCA_964196115.1 of uncultured Gammaproteobacteria bacterium. GTDB lineage: Bacteria > Pseudomonadota > Gammaproteobacteria. The sequence continues at coordinate 46,698 of CAXMRQ010000171.1, read as the reverse complement.
ACGCCATCGGCGCTACGGTTGGTTATAATTATATGCGTGGCGAATTCATGGATGAGCCTGCGATACGTTTTGAAACTGCGCTGAAAGAAGCCTATGAAGCGGGTTACCTGGGTAAAAATGCGCTCGGTAGCGGCGTCGATATTGACATTCACGGTGCGCTTGGGGCCGGTGCCTATATATGTGGTGAGGAAACCGCATTACTCGAATCGCTCGAAGGCAAAAAAGGTCAGCCGCGCTACAAGCCCCCATTTCCGGCCAATTATGGTCTGTATGGCAAGCCCACAACCATTAATAATACTGAATCGCTCTCTTCGATACCCGCCATCATGCGCAATGGCGCGCAGTGGTTTGCCGATTTTGGTATACCCAATAATGGTGGCGTAAAACTATTCTCGGTGTCCGGGCATGTCACTAAACCGGGAAATTTTGAAATTAATATGGGTACTCCATTTAAAGATTTGCTCGAAATGGCAGGTGGAATTAAAGACGGTCGAAAGCTCAAGGCGGTGATTCCCGGAGGCTCGTCGGTACCCGTGCTACCCGGCGAAATCATGATGGACTGCACAATGGATTACGATTCGATTGCCAAGGCAGGCTCGATGCTTGGTTCCGGTGCAGTAATCGTCATGGACGAGACTACTGATATGGTTCTCGCATTGCGCCGTATTTCTCGATTTTATTTTTCCGAATCCTGCGGGCAATGTACGCCCTGCCGCGAAGGAACGGGCTGGATATATCGCATGCTGTGTCGCATTGTTGATGGTAAGGGCTTGCCCGAAGATATTACCCGTCTCGAAGAAGTGTCGCATAAGATTGAAGGTCGCACGATCTGCGCGCTCGGAGATGCTGCTGCGATGCCAGTGTGGAGCTTCATCAAACATTTTCGCCATGAATTTGAATACTACGTTGAGCACAAGCGCTCAATTATCGAAAACGCCGCGTAGCCCAGGGTAAAGATAATATAATGAGCGACAGCATAACACTCACCATCAACGGTCAACAGGTTGAGTCTCAACCCGGACGACTGCTGATTGATGTAGCGGATGAAAACAACATCGTCATCCCGCGTTTTTGCTATCACAAGAAGCTGTCGGTTGCGGCAAATTGCCGTATGTGCCTGGTCGAAATAGAACGATCACCGAAGCCGATGCCAGCCTGTGCAACTAATGTTGCCGATGGCATGGTGGTGCAAACCCGTTCGACTGCTGCAATCGCTGCGCAAAAATCGACGATGGAATTCCTGTTGATTAATCATCCACTCGATTGCCCGATCTGCGACCAGGGCGGTGAATGCGAGCTGCAGGATGTGGCGATGGGATTCGGCGAAGGTATCTCGCAATATAGCGAACAAAAGCGCGTAGTAATGGATAAAAATATCGGGCCGTTAATCGCTACCGATTTCACCCGTTGCATTCATTGCACACGATGCATCCGTTTTGGCGACGAAATTGCAGGCCTGCCCGAAATGGGTGCGATCGGCCGTGGCGAGAATGTTGAAATCGGAACTTTTATCGAAAAATCAATTTCATCTGAATTATCCGGCAATGTGATCGATATATGCCCTGTAGGTGCGCTTACCGCAAAACCCTCGCGCTATACCGCTCGACCCTGGGAATTGACCCAGCATCCGAGCGTCGCACCACACGATTGTGTCGGCTCGAATATCTATATTCATACTCGCGGTAGTGATCTCATCCGCGTGGTGCCTCGCGAAAACGAGGCGATAAACGAATCGTGGATTTCGGATCGTGATCGATTTAGCTATACCGCTGTGAAGAACCCGGCTCGTATAACCGCGCCTATGCTGCGTGAAAATGGCGTGCTTAAGGCCGTCGATTGGGAAACCGCGATTAATGTAGCATGCGAAAAACTCTCCAGTACCGCTAATCATGATGCCGCCCAGATTGCCGCTTTGATCAGCCCGCAGGCAACCCTGGAAGAGCATTTTCTTGCGCAAAAGTTACTGCGTGGGCTTGGCTCGAGCAATATCGACCATCGCCTGAATCAGATGGATTTTTCCACTCAGGAACAGTCCGCTGTAATGCCCTGGTTGGGTAGGTCGCTGGAATCGGTGGAATCACTAGACGCCTGTCTCATCGTCGCGGGTAATTTACAGCAGGAACAACCGATGTTGTCACATCGTGTTCGTAAAGCGGTAATTAGCAATGGTGCCAGTGTGTCTTCCCTTTGCCACATCGCGGGACAATACAATTTCGATTTACTCGAAGAGTTAACTGGTTCCGCCGAGCAGTTATTAGGCGACCTGGCGGCCGTGGCCCTGGTATTGGCGGAAAAATCATCCGTCGATTTATCCAAACATTTAAGCGGCCTGCTCGATGGCTGCGAAATCCGAAATGAACACAAGTCGATTGCAAAGTCTTTACTGGGGGGCAAAAATACGGCGGTACTGGTAGGCGAGCAGGCCCTCAACAGCCCCTACCTGTCGCTAATTCAGGAATTATGCGAAGCTATCTCGATTCATAGCGACTCGAGCCTCGGTTATCTGTCACCATCGGCGAATAGCGCCGGGGCCTGTCTCGCGGGCAGTCTGCCGCATCGATTACCGGGTGGCGTTGCGGTGAAAGGTAGCTGGCAGAATACACGCCAGATAATAGAAGCGAAACATAGCGTTTTACTCAGTTTTGGAATTAATCCAGTGCTGGATATCAGTAATGCGCTGCATTCGCGGCAGATTGCGGAGAATAATGAATTCATCATTGCGATAAACAGTTTTAATAACCCGCTTATTGATGATCATGCCGATCTGGTATTGCCGTTAGCTGGTTTTGGCGAAACCTCAGGTACCTTCGTCAATGTGGAAGGTCTATGGCAAAGTTTTAAAGGATGCGTCGGGGCTCAGGGCGAAAGCCGACAGGGCTGGAAAATTCTGACTGCGCTTGGACAAATTCTGCTGCCAGGCGATTTCGAATATCCTGACTCTATGGTGATTAAAAATGAGTTAAAAGAACTGTGCAGCGATGTCAGCTTGAATAACCTCTGTGGTATCGAGTCGAGCGAGAGCCGCTTGCCAACGAAACCCCGTTCAATACAGAAAATCGGAATCACGCCCATTTATGCCAGTGACGACCTGGCGCGAATGTCAGCACCGTTGCAAGCCACACCGATTATGCGGCAGCAATGCTCTATCAAAATGAATAGAGAGCAGGCGGAAAAATCCGGGCTTGCCGATGCCGATCAGGTGCAGGTAACCCAGGGGCAGGGTACTGCAATTTTGTCATTGCTAATCAGCGACGATATCCCGACTGGCTGCGTCTGCATTCCCACCGGTATTGAAGCTGTTAAAGAACTGACAGAGGCCTATGGTGCGGTTGAGTTGGAGGTCGTGTCGTGACCGATTTCATCTCGAATATGGTTTCCTATATGCCCGAATGGATGCAGTATTTCTGGCCTGACTGGTTTCAGTATATTATTTCGAATGTATTACTCGCCCTGATTATTCTGCTGCCATTATTTATTGTAGTTGCGTACTACACGCTCGCAGAACGCAAGATCATCGGCTTTATGCAGGTCCGCATAGGCCCGAATCGTGTCGGGTTCCAGGGCATGTTGCAGCCATTTGCGGATATGTTCAAATTGATGTTCAAGGAAATCATACTTCCAACTAACGCTAATAAATATCTGTTTTTTATTGCGCCGGTAGTTACTTTCGCACCAGCCATGGCGGCCTGGGCCGTGATGCCATTGAACGATACGCTGGTATTTGCCGATATTAACGCGGGATTGCTTTATATTCTGGCAATGACATCGGTAGGTGTGTACGGTGTAATCATTGCCGGTTGGGCTTCTAATTCAAAGTATGCGCTGCTCGGTGCGATGCGCTCAGCAGCCCAGATTGTTGCCTACGAAATTGCGATGGGATTTGCTCTGGTTGGTGTATTGATGGCCGCAGGCAGCCTGAATCTGGGCGAAATTGTGGCCAGCCAGGAAGGTGGCATCGGCAACTGGTTTGGCGTCTGGCTGGCACCGTTATTTATGGTCTATCTGATTTCGGGGGTAGCCGAAACCAATCGTGCGCCATTTGATGTAGCAGAAGGCGAATCTGAAATCGTTGCCGGTTTCCATGTTGAGTATTCAGGTATGACCTTCGCGGTATTTTTCCTCGCCGAATACGCCAACATGATTTTGATCGCGATGCTGGCGTCACTGATGTTCTTCGGTGGCTGGTTAAGCCCTGTGCCGAGCCTGATACCCGACAGTATCGGCTGGTTGTTTCTGAAGACCTGGATATTCATGTTCATGTTTCTCTGGTTTCGCGCCACCTTTCCGCGTTACCGCTACGATCAAATCATGCGTCTGGGCTGGAAAGTATTGATCCCGGTAACTATTGTCTGGATCGCGGTAGAAGGCGTGATGGTTTATTTTAAAGTCGGTCCCTGGTCGGTGTAATTATATGTTTGCAACGATAAAATATTACCTCAAAAGCTTCCTCTTCCTCGAATTGCTACAGGGTCTGAATGTAACTGGCCGGTATTTTTTCCGCAAGAAGATTACTATTCAATATCCTGAAGAAAAAACACCAATCAGCCCGAGATTTCGAGGCTTACACGCATTGCGTCGATATGCCAATGGCGAAGAGCGATGCATCGCCTGTAAGTTGTGTGAAGCGGTTTGCCCGGCATTGGCTATTACGATCGAATCAGAACAGCGTAAGGACGGTACGCGCCGCACCACGCGCTACGATATTGATTTATTCAAATGTATCTACTGTGGATTTTGTGAAGAAGCCTGTCCAGTCGATTCGATTGTCGAAACCAATATCTTCGAGTATCACTTCGAAAACCGGGGTGAAAATATTATGACCAAGGAAAAGCTGCTCGAAATCGGTGATCGTTACGAGGCACAACTGGCTGCCGACCGTGCTGCTGATGCCCCTTATCGGTAATTATCAATAATGACTGAAACTATTATCTTTTACGTTTTTGCATTCATCACTGTTACCACGGCGACGGCGGTAGTCACAGTACGCAACCCGATCCATGCGGCCCTGTTTCTGGTGCTGACTTTTTTCACCAGCGCAGTTATCTGGATAACGCTTGAAGCCGAGTTCCTCGCCATCAGCCTGGTGCTGGTTTATGTCGGTGCAGTAATGGTGTTATTCCTGTTCGTGGTGATGATGCTGGATATTAATATTGCAAGACTGCGGGAAGGTTTCAGTCGAGTATTGCCACTCGGTATTATCGTAGCTGTAGTCATGTTGTTACTGATGTGGTCGGTGGTTACCAGTGATGTATTTTCGCTAAACTCCTTCGCTAATCCGGTTCCGAAGTCGGCCGACTTTAGTAATACCAAAGCGCTTGGCAGCGTGCTGTATACCGATTATGTATTTGCTTTCGAAATTGCTGCAGTAATTTTGCTGGTCGCAATCATTGCGGCGATATCGCTCACTATGCGCAAGCGTCCGCGAACCAAGTATCAAAATTCGTCAGATCAGATAAAAGTAACTAAGGCTGATCGCCTGCGTATTGTAAAAATGCCTAGCAGTGGTGAAGACGCATGAGCTTACAGTTAAGCCATTACCTGATACTCGCCGCAATACTATTCAGCATTAGCATTGCCGGTATCGTCATCAACCGTAAAAACGTGATCGTCCTGCTGATGTCCATAGAGCTTATGCTGCTCGCGGTGAATCTGAATTTCATTGCCTTTTCGCATTACCTAAATGATCTCGCGGGTCAGGTATTCGTGTTCTTCATACTGACAGTCGCCGCAGCGGAAGCTGCGATAGGACTGGCGATTCTAGTGGTGTTATTTCGCAATAGAGGGTCGATTAATGTGGCCGATATCAGTGAGTTAAAAGGATGAGCATGGAGTCGATTTATCTCGCTATCCCTCTGGCATCATTGGCTGGTGCCATCATTGCCGGTTTCTTTGGTAAGAAAATAGGACGTGCTGGCGCGCATTGGGTGACTATTATTGGCGTCGGTATTTCCTGCCTGCTGTCGCTGATCGTGTTAAAAGACGTGGTCTTCGATGGTGCGACGATTTACAACCAGACGATATATACCTGGATGATCAGCGATGGCATTCGCTTTGAGGTCGGCTTTCTGATCGACAGTCTCAGCGCGCTGATGATGGTGGTAGTTACCAGCGTTTCTCTGATGGTGCATATATATACCATCGGCTACATGGAAGAAGATCCCGGCTATCAGCGATTTTTCAGCTATATCTCGTTGTTTACTTTTTCGATGCTGATGTTGGTCATGTCAAACAACTTCCTGCAACTGTTCTTTGGCTGGGAAGCAGTAGGACTGATCTCATATCTGTTGATCGGCTTTTGGTATACACGCGAAACGGCAATTTACGCCAATTTGAAGGCTTTTCTGGTCAATCGTGTAGGTGATTTCGGTTTTCTGCTCGGTATCGCAGTGTTGCTTGCCTATACCGGGTCGCTGGACTATGCCGAAGTATTCGGACGTTCGCATAGCATGACGCAGGCCACGATTGAGGTTATTCCCGGATTCGACTGGAGCGTCATAACACTGGCCTGTATTTTGTTATTCGTCGGCGCGATGGGTAAATCGGCACAGGTACCACTACATGTCTGGCTACCCGATTCTATGGAAGGCCCGACACCGATATCCGCTTTAATCCACGCGGCAACCATGGTGACCGCCGGTATTTTCATGGTGGCGCGTATGTCGCCGCTGTTTGAATTATCCGAGACAGCGCTGTCGGTGGTTCTGGTGATTGGTGCTACTACTGCATTTTTTATGGGACTAGTCGGCATCGTGCAAAACGATATCAAGCGAGTCGTAGCCTATTCAACCCTGTCACAACTCGGTTATATGACAGTCGCGCTGGGTGCCTCGGCTTATTCGGCTGCTATATTCCACCTGATGACGCATGCGTTTTTCAAGGCGTTGTTATTCCTCGCTGCGGGTTCAGTGATTATCGCGATGCATCACGAGCAGGACATTCGAAAGATGGGTGGTCTGAAAAAATACATGCCGATCACTTACTGGGTGTCTCTGGTGGGCTCCCTGTCGCTGATCGGTTTCCCCGGATTCGCGGGCTATTTTTCCAAGGATGCGATCATACTCGCCGCACATAATGCCGATATTCCAGGTTCGAGTTATGCTTATTTGATGGTATTGCTTGGCGTATTTGTCACCGCGTTTTATTCTTTTCGCATGTTCTTTCTGGTGTTTCATGGCGAAGAACGTTTCGACGAACACACCCGCGAGCACCTGCACGAAACCAAACCTGTGGTCACCTTGCCACTGATAATGCTGGCGATTCCGTCGGCGATTATCGGCTGGCTGACAATAGATGGGGTACTGTTCAGTGGTTTTTTCGATAATGCTATCGTCATACTGGAGCAGCACGGTGCGATGGCTGCCGTAGCAGAAGAATTTCATGGTCCAGCCAAATTTGTCGCGCATGGTTTCTCTGGATTGCCATTGTATCTGGCCGCCGCGGGTGTTATCTCAGCCTGGTATATTTACCTGAAAAAACCGTCTATTGCTGATTGGACTCAACGCAAATTTAACTTCATCTACAATCTGCTGGATCAGAAATACTACTTCGATCGTTTCAATGAGATCGTATTCGCCGGTGCCAGCCGCGGAATCGGTCATCTGTTATGGCGACTCGGAGATGCTCTATTAATCGATGGGCTGGTTGTTAATGGCAGCGCCAGATTGGTGGGCTGGATTTCGGGAGTTATTCGTCATGTTCAAACGGGATACCTCAATCACTATGCATTTGCAATGATATCGGGTTTGATTCTGTTGCTCGGCTGGGTCGTGTTGGGTTAGTCCCCGGCCGCAATTAAAAAGGTAACCTTTAAACTATGTACGCTGATTGGCCATTGTTGAGTCTAGTAATCTGGACACCGATTATCGGTGGCATTCTGGTATTGTTTGTCGGCGATGAAAGACCGGGTGCCGTGCGTAAGATTGCCCTGCTGGTTTCTATCCTAACTTTTCTGCTGACGCTACCGCTTTATTCAGAGTTTAATAGCGACAGTTATTTGATGCAGTTTGTCGAACGCAGTAGCTGGATACCGGCATTTAATATTGAATATTTTGTCGGAATCGATGGTATTTCAATGCCGCTGATCCTATTGACTTCCTTTACCACAGTTGTCGTTGTGATTTCGGCCTGGGAAGTCATTCAGTATCGGGTGTCACAATATATGGCGGCTTTCCTGATCATGGAAGGTTTTATGATTGGAACATTTTCGGCACTGGATTCGATATTATTTTACATCTTTTTCGAAGCGATGCTGATTCCAATGTTCCTCATAATCGGTATCTGGGGTGGCGCGAACCGAATCTATGCAACGTTAAAGTTTTTTCTCTATACCTTCATCGGATCGGTGTTGACCCTGGTGGCATTGATTTACATGTACACTAAATCCGGCAGCTTCGCGATTTTAGATTTTCATAATCTACCTCTATCTATGACTGAGCAGGTTTTGATATTCCTCGCCTTTCTGGTTGCATTTGCAGTTAAGGTGCCGATGTGGCCGGTGCATACCTGGTTACCGGATGCGCATGTCGAAGCGCCCACTGGTGGCTCGGTGATACTGGCAGCGATTATGTTGAAGATCGGTGGTTATGGGTTTCTGCGATTCAGCCTGCCGATTACGCCTGACGCCAGCGCCGAGCTCGACTGGTTGATCATCACCATGTCGCTCACCGCAGTGGTATATATCGGCTTTGTCGCTCTGGTTCAGCGCGATATGAAAAAGCTGATCGCCTATTCATCGATTGCGCACATGGGTTTTGTAACCCTCGGATTCTTTATTGTATTCCGCATTATGGCCGGAGACGGCGGTGATCAGGGCTCTATCCTGGCGCTCGAGGGCGGCATGGTGCAAATGGTTTCGCATGGATTTATATCCGGTGCGATGTTCCTCTGTGTCGGTGTGATGTACGACCGCATGCACAGTCGTGAGATCGCAGATTATGGCGGTGTGGTCAATACCATGCCGATGTTTGCCGCATTCATGGTGTTTTTCGCCATGGCAAACGCGGGGCTGCCAGGGACCTCTGGATTTGTAGGCGAATTCATGGTGATTCTGGCGAGCTTTAAGGCAAGTTTCTGGATCGCGTTTCTCGCTGCCACGACGTTGATACTCGGTGCAGCTTACACACTGTGGATGGTAAAGCGGGTTATTTTCGGTGAGGTTGCCAACGACAATGTAAAGGCACTAACCGATATCAACAAACGAGAATTTTTGTTTCTAGGGATTCTGGCGGTGGCTGTACTAGTACTCGGATTATGGCCCGACCCGTTGGTCGATGTAATGCATCCGACGATTGAAAACCTGTTAAAACACATAACGATTTCCAAATTATAATCAGGCCCGTAATGACAGAATTCATCCAACCCAATCTACTCCCTGCATTACCTGAAATCGTAATGCTGGCGATGGCCTGTCTGGTACTGGTAGTCGATTTATTCCTGCCACAGGAACGTCGTGGCCTTACCTTGTTTTTGACAATTCTGACCCTTGTATTAACCGCGCTGGCAGTGATCGAGGTGGCGCCGGCAGATAGTGTTTCCAGTTTCGGCGGTTCGTTCATACTTGATCAACTCGCAGTTACTTTAAAATTAGCAACACTGTTAGTCGTTGTACTGGTGTTTGTCTATTCGCGTGATTATCTCGTCGATCACGATATTTATAAGGGCGAATATTACGTGCTGGGGCTGTTCGCCACCCTGGGCATGATGATTATGATATCGGCACATAGCTTTTTGCTGATTTATCTGGGCCTTGAATTATTGTCGCTGTCGCTTTACGCGATGATTGCTTTCAATCGAAATTCACTCTCCGCCTCTGAGTCGGCGATGAAATATTTCGTACTTGGCGCGATGGCTTCCGGATTGCTGTTATATGGGATTTCAATTTTTTACGGCATTAGCGGAACACTAGATCTCAATCAACTCGCGGCAGTAGCGAGTTCGAAAATTGAACAATATCCGATACCTATGGCATTTGCGCTAACATTTATCGTAGTCGGCCTCGCGTTCAAGCTCGGCGCCGTGCCTTTTCACATGTGGTTACCCGATGTTTACCAGGGGGCGCCAACCTCGGTTACCTTGTTTATCGGAACTGCACCCAAAATTGCCGGGTTCGCGATGACCATGCGCTTACTGGTCGATGGTCTCGGTGGCCTACAGCTTGACTGGTCGCAAATGCTGATTGCACTATCGGTATTATCGCTGGCAATCGGCAATATCATCGCCATTGCGCAGACCAATTTTAAACGCATGCTGGCTTATTCGACGATATCACACGTTGGTTTTATTTTGCTGGGAATATTGTCCGGTACTGCTAACGGTTTTGCCTCTGCTATGTTTTATACGATTACCTATGTGATTACCGCGTCGGTCGCATTCGGAGTTTTATTGCTGCTAAGCCGAAAAGGTACCGAAGCCGAAAACATCACCGACCTCTCGGGATTAAACGATACCAGTCCATGGCACGCTGCCATGCTGGCAATTGCGATGTTCTCCATGGCCGGGGTACCACCAACAGTGGGCTTTTATGCCAAGTTAAGCGTTTTACAGTCAGTCGTACAAGTTCATCTGGTATGGTTGGCGGTATTTGCAGTGCTATTTTCGGTCATCGGACTTTTCTATTACCTGCGTATTATCAAGGTCATGTACTTCGATAAACCTGGCGAGGATCAGGTCACTACTATTCAACAGGCTATTGATGTCAAGATTTTGCTCAGCGCCAATGGTCTTAGCTTATTAGGACTGGGGATTTTTCCATCGGCTTTGATGGGTTATTGCATACTGGCGTTTAGCTAGAGAAACTCTATATTAAGGGCGCTTTTGCCTCGGTTCTTCAGGTACTAAATGATCGGTTCGAGCGGGGTTTTCTGCATTGGCCCAAATCTCTAAATTACACCTTGTAAATTAACATCAACCTAGCTATCATTCCGCGCTTCTGATGCGGGGTGGAGCAGTTTGGTAGCTCGTCGGGCTCATAACCCGAAGGTCGTAGGTTCAAATCCTGCCCCCGCTACCAGTTTTAGTCAGGTTTAGAATGCGAAGTTAATTAGAGCTACTTCGGATTATGAGCCCGACGAAGGTATCGGGCTCAGCTTATTGAACCGGGCGAAGGTCATAGGTTTATCGCCAGGATGGCGTGTATGCAGAAAATGCAGGAGCAATTTTCTGCCAAATCCTGCCCCCGCTACCAGTTTTAGTCAGGTTTAGAATGCGAAGTTAATTAGAGCTACTTCGAATTATAAACCTGGCAAAAGTATCGGGCTCAGCTCGTTGAACGGAGTGAGGGTCGAAGGACACGATCCAGCGCCCGTTATCAATATTTTACTGAATTTGGTCATCTATTCCGATGGATCGAATAAAGAATAAAAACCAAATTTCAGTTTAAAAGGCCCTTATGGGCCTTTTTTATTGCTTTTGCAGGTATGGTAATTTTGCAGGATTTGACCGATTTATTTGAGCCGGTAATTCAATCGATGGGTTATGAACTCGTCGGTGTTGAATTTCTAGGTAGCACACATCACGGTACATTGCGTGTTTATATTGATCATGAAAATGGTATCGGGGTCGACGATTGTGCCGCGATAAGCCACCAGATCAGCGGTATTCTTGATGTAGAAGAACCGATTCAGCAGGCCTATGATCTGGAAGTTTCTTCACCGGGTATTAACCGGCCATTGTTCAGGGCGAAAGACTATGAACAATTTAATGGTCATTCAGCCAAAATCAAAATGGCTGTAGCGCTAGATGGACGGAAGAACTTTAAAGGCGTGTTGCAGGGGGTTATCGGTTCAGCAACGGTACAAATTTTAGTGGATAACGAAGCTTTTGAATTACCGATTGCAGATATTGCTAAAGCGAATCTGGTTGACGAAATTTAGTAGCATTATATAAATGAGAAACGACGATGGATAACAAAGAAATTCTGTTAGTAGCAGATACCGTATCGAACGAAAAAGGTATTGATCGCGAAGTTATTTTTGAAGCGATAGAAGCTGCACTCGCTTCTGCGACGAGGAAAAAATATCAGCAGGATATCGAAGTACGTGTTGATATCGATAGAAAGACCGGTGACTACGAAACTTTCCGGCGTTGGGAAATAGTGGAACCTGGCGAAAACGGTGGTCTGGAAGAGCCGTTACATCAAATTACGCTAGAGGCGGCACAAGTTGATCAGCCCGAATTAGAACTGGGTGACTTTGTCGAAGAGCCCATTGAATCGGTAGAGTTTGGCCGTATCGCCGCGCAGACCGCAAAACAGGTTATCGTGCAAAAAGTACGCGAGGCAGAACGCCGCAAAGTGATCGATGCTTACACAGACCGGGAAGGAACCCTGGTAATGGGACAGGTAAAGCGCGTGGAAAGAGGTAATGTCTATGTCGACCTGGGCGATAATGCTGAAGGCTATATCCCTCGTGAAGATATGATTCCGCGTGAATCAGTGCGTCCGGGAGATCGGATTCGGGGTTATTTGCATAAAATTGTTTCTGAAGTACGCGGACCTCAACTGTTTATCAGTCGTACCGCGCCGGAGTTTCTGGTTGAACTTTTCAAACTTGAGGTTCCTGAAGTAGGACAGGATTTAATCGAAATTATAGCTGCCGCACGCGACCCTGGCATGCGCGCCAAAATTGCAGTAAAGAGTAACGACCCGCGAATGGATCCGGTTGGTGCCTGCGTAGGCATGCGCGGATCACGCGTACAGTCGGTTTCTAATGAACTCGCGGGCGAACGCGTCGATATCATTTTGTGGGACGAAAATGTGGCGCAGTTTGCGGTAAATGCGATGTCACCTGCCGAAGTAACATCGATTGTAATCGATGAAGAATCCGGTTCAATGGATATTGCCGTGCCGGAAGACAAATTATCGCAGGCGATTGGCCGGGGCGGGCAGAATATTAAACTCGCCAGCCAGCTAACCGGCTGGATCCTGAATGTTATGGATGAAGCCGCAGCCGAAGAAAAATCGGAAGGTGAATCCAGGCAGCTGGTCGAAAACTTCATGAACCAGCTCGATGTAGACGAAGAAGTCGCGATCATTCTGGTTCAGGAAGGCTTGACCACCATCGATGAAGTCGCCTATATCCCTGAGTCCGAGTTAAATGAAATTGAAGAATTTGATGAGGAGATAGTCAAAGAGTTACGGGGACGTGCCCGTGACGCATTGTTGACAATGGCAATTGCTACGGAAGAAACTGCGGCTGCCGGCGAACCACAGGAAGATTTACTGAACATGGAATTTATGGATGAAGAACTGGCTATCAAACTATCGCGGTGTGGAATATGTACCATGGAAGATTTGGCCGAACAGTCCACTGATGAACTCGTAGATGTCGAAGGCATCGACGCCGAATTTGCAGCGAAGTTGATCATGAAGGCGCGTGAACCGTGGTTTGCAGAAGCTGAAGTCCAGGCCGAAGAAGCCAGTTAATTCGAAGCGCCTGGCGAAACGGCACTGCTAACTATCAATTTGTATTAGGACCGAAAACCATGTCAAAAGTGACAGCAAAACAACTTTCCGAAGTGATCGGCATCAGCATCGATAAGCTGCTTGATCAATTGAACGCGGCAGGGGTCCAGGTATCCGGTGCGGATGATCCGATTTCCGACGATGACAAAATGAAGCTGCTCGAATCGCTTCGCACCAGTCATGGTAAGGACGAGTCTAGCGGCCCTAAAAAAATAACCCTGCGACGAAAAAGCAAAAGTGAAATAAAAGTTTCGGGTATCTCAGGGCGTAATACTACTACTAAGACCATTAATGTAGAGGTGCGTAAAAAACGTACCTATGTACGACGTAGCGAGGTCGAAACTGAGGAGGCACAGCAAAAGGAGGATGTTCTACAGCAAGCCGTCGAAGAGAGCGCTGTGGTTGATGATTTACCAACGGCAGAGCCAGTGGTTGAGGAAGTTTTGGCGGTCGCGGAGCAAGCCGAAGCAGATGATCCGAAAAATCAGAAAGATCAGGAAGAAGCTCGAAAAGCCGAGGAAGCGGCTATTCTCGAAGCACAGCAAGCAAGAGCCAGACTCGAGAAGGAGCAAGCCGAAGCAGAACAAAAGGCCTATAAGAGAAGCCTCGAAGAAGCCGAAGTGGCGAAGCAAATTATCGAAAAACAACAGGCCGAAGCTGCCGCGGCAATAGCAGATCAGGCTGCGAAAGTGGCGCTCGAAGAAGCTGCCCGGGCCAGTGCCGTGGTCGAAGATAAGGCCGGCAAACACGGTAAACGTGGTGATGACAAAGGCACACGTTACGGCCGTAAGGAGTTGCATGTAAAAGAAGGCGGGCATCAAACCAACCGCAAAACTAAATTTAAGAAAGGTCAGCGACAGGTTCGCAATGTTGATAATATACATGGATTCGAAAGACCTACCGCGCCGATAGTGCATAATGTCGAGGTGCCGGAGGCAATTTCGGTCGCAGAACTCGCACAGAAAATGGCCGTCAAGGCTGGTGATGTGATAAAAGCCCTGATGCAAATGGGCAGTATGGCGACTATCAATCAGATCCTCGACCAGGATACCGCAATTCTTGTCGTTGAGGAGATGGGGCACAACGTAATTGCCTCGGCGAGTGTAGATGATTTCGAGAAAGAACTGATTGAAAATGTTGCGCAGTCCGATGCTGATAAGGTATCGAGACCGCCAGTGGTGACTATTATGGGTCATGTCGATCATGGTAAAACCTCATTGCTGGATTACATCCGTAAATCCCGGGTAACCTCTGGTGAAGCAGGTGGCATCACGCAGCATATTGGTGCTTATCACGTAGAAACTGACAAAGGCGTTATCACATTCCTTGATACACCCGGCCACGCTGCTTTCTCAGCCATGCGTGCTCGTGGTGCGCAGGCGACCGATATCGTCGTACTTGTCGTGGCTGCTGACGATGGCGTCATGCCACAGACAAAAGAGGCGATACAACACGCCAAAGCTGCCGGGGTGCCACTGGTCATTGCGGTGAATAAAATTGATAAGGAAAACGTCGATCTGGATCGTGTTAAAAATGAATTGGCGGCGCTCGAAGTCATCCCCGAAGACTGGGGCGGAGAGAATATTTTTGTCCACGTGTCGGCAATTACCGGCGAAGGTATCGACGAATTACTCGATGCGATATTGCTGCAATCCGAGGTACTCGAACTTAAGGCGGTCGACAAGGGTAATGCTAAAGGTATAGTAGTCGAAGCCACGCTGGATAAAGGTCGCGGACCGATCGCGACAGTACTGATTCAGTCGGGAGAGTTGAACAAAGGCCAGATACTACTTGCCGGCACACAATATGGCCGTGTTCGGGCAATGTATGACGAATCTGCGAACATGATTAAATCGGCCGGACCTTCGATGCCCGTTGTAGTACTGGGATTGTCAGGGGTACCGCAAGCTGGTGACGAAGTTTTCGTGGTTGAAAATGAACGTAAAGCGCGTGAATTTGCTTCGACGCGTGAGGCAAATATCCGCGAGACTAAATTGGCTGATCAACATTCAGCCAAGCTTCAGGGCATGTTCGATGCGATGACTGAGGGTGCGGTAGCGGAAGTTAATCTACTTATAAAATCTGATGTCCAAGGCAGTGCTGAAGCTATTCGTGATGCGCTGAATAAATTGTCAACCGAAGAAGTGCGTGTTAAGTTGATTGCTACCGGAGTAGGTGGCATCAATGAATCCGATATCAACCTGGCAGCAGCCTCATCCGCAATGGTGGTCGGTTTTAATGTTCGAGCCGATGCTGCGGCGAAGCGTGTCGCCGGTGATTATGGTGTCGATATTCGTTATTACAGCGTTATCTACAATATTATCGACGATATCCGGGCGATGATGTCCGGCTTGCTAACACCGGAAACCCAGGAAAAAATTGTTGGCCTGGCAGAAGTCAAAGACGTGTTCCGATCACCCAAATTCGGCGATGTCGCCGGTTCTATCGTAGTTGAAGGTTCTGTGCGTAGAGGGCTGCCTATTCGTGTATTACGTGAAAATGTGGTCATATATGAAGGTGAGCTCGAGTCCCTTCGCCGCTTCAAAGATGCTGTCGAGGAGGTTCGCATGGGTACTGAGTGTGGTATTGCAGTGAAGAACTACAATGATGTGCGCGCGGGTGATCAGATCGAAGTGTTCGAACGATTCGAAGTGGCGCGTACACTAGATAATGCCTAAGGATTTTCCACGAAGTGACAGGTTGGCCTCGCAGATTCAGCGAGAACTGGCTAGCCTGGTGCGCAATAATTTAAAAGACCCTCGACTATCAGCTCCGAGTATTCTGGAAGTTCAGGTCAGCAGAGATCTTTCACAGGCACGGGTTTTTTTTAGTGTATTAGACCCGGATGACGCAGAGCAGAATCTTCACGCCCTAAAGCATGCGAGTGGTTATTTGCAACGCGAAGTGGGTAAGGTGTTGAAGTCGCGTATTACACCAAAGCTGGTTTTCATCTACGATGATTCTGATATTCGCGGGCGCACTATGTCCGAGTTAATCGATTCTGTTATCGCTAGAGATAATTTGAATTCTGGCGAGTAGGGTTGGTGCTCTATCAATGTGATAATGACGGATTCAGAGCTATCCAGATGATTCAAGACAAGGCGCAGACCGCAGGGAATGGCATATCCTTTTCAAGGGCTGCACCAAAAGTAGGCGCTTTAGGCGACCCGGATTGGATCATCTGGATAGCTCCCTTCGGGCGAGTCGGAATGCAGCCGCTCGCCGCGTTGCACCTCTTGACAAGGGCTGATCCATTGCCTGCGAGGTGCGCCTTGCGATCAACTGCATTCCGTCTCGCTGAAACCGTCATTATCACATTGATAGAGCACTAAATGGGTCGTGGTGCTCGAAAACCGCATGGCTTCAGGGATGTCGACGGTATCTTGTTGCTCGACAAACCGATTGGCATTAGTTCCAACAGAGCGCTGCAAAATATACGGTATTTATTCAAGGCTAATAAAGCTGGCCATACCGGCAGCCTCGATCCATTGGCTACCGGCATGCTACCTATTTGCTTTGGCGAAGCGGCCAAATTTTCCAGTTATTTACTCGATGCGAGCAAGTCTTATCGTGCTTTGTGTTCTCTCGGGAAGACAACCTCGACCGGCGATGCTGAGGGGGAAATAACCTCACGATCCACTGTCATTGTGACTGAACAGGATGTAGTGCGGGTTTTAAGTCAGTTTATTGGTAAAGTGAATCAAATTCCTCCAATGCATTCTGCGGTTAAACATAAAGGCCAAAGGCTTTATAAGCTAGCCAGGAAGGGCGAGGAGGTAGAACGAGCGCCACGTCAAATTGAAATCATTTCGCTAGAGATGATTGGGTTTGGTGATAATAGCCTGGAAATAGATGTCCATTGTTCTAAAGGAACCTATATTCGAACATTGGCCGAAGATATCGGTAAGGCGCTCGGATGCGGCGCTTTCCTTGCCGGCCTCGAACGAACCGGAGTGCAACCATTCTGGAAGAAGGAGTGCTATACCCCGGATCAGCTGCTTGCGATATCTGAGCAGGGTCTGGACAATCTAGACCAATGTTTATTGCCAGTGAATAGCGCGTTACTGGATTTGCCGGAGATAATTCTCGACCCTCTAGCGGTCGATAATTTAAAACAGGGGAGGGCCGTACAAATAGATCACGCAGTGTTTCCCGGCTCGCTGAGTCTAGTCACCACAAACGGTCAGTTTATCGGTATAGGCGAGGCCAGTTCCGATGGTAAAATTTTACCAAAAAGACTAATGAATACAGCAAGATAGCCATAAAATAGGGTGTTCAGAATGATAACTTGTGGAATTCATGTGAAAGTCCTTGTTACTACCAGTTCAGATAGGTAGAATACCAGCCTTTTTCGGGCCCACGAGGTTTAATCCATGTCGATGTCAGCTGAGCAGAAGAGCACAGTCATCGCTGAACACCAGCAGAGCGAAGGTGATACCGGATCACCAGAAGTACAGGTGGCATTATTAAGTCACCAGATCGGTCATTTAACTGAGCATTTCAAAAAACATATTCATGACCACCATTCACGTCGTGGACTATTGAAGATGGTTAACCAGCGCCGTAATTTGCTGGATTATTTGAAATCCAAAAATCAGCATCGTTACAAAGATCTGATCGGAAAATTAGGCCTGCGTCGATAACCAGAGAGAGTTAGTGTGAATCCAATTAAAAAGACATTTCAGTACGGCGAGCACGAAGTAACGCTGGAAACAGGTGAGATAGCGCGCCAGGCGGGTGGTGCTGTTATTGTCAGCATGGCCGAAACGGTGGTAATGGTTACTGTGGTAGGCGCCAGAAAAGCGATCCCAGGCCGTGATTTCTTCCCGCTTACCGTCGATTACCAGGAAAAGACCTACGCAGCAGGAAAGATTCCCGGCGGTTTTTTCAAGCGTGAAGGACGTCCGAGCGAAAAAGAAACCTTAACCTGTCGACTCATTGATCGACCTATCCGACCTTTATTTCCGAAAGGATTCATGAACGAAACCCAGGTTGTAGCAATGGTGGTTTCGATGAACAATGAAGTTAATCCGGATATTCTGGCGCTACTCGGAACCTCTGCAGCAATTTCAGTTTCAGGACTGCCATTTAACGGCCCGATCGGTGCCGCGAGAGTTGGTTACCACGATGGACAATACCTGCTCAATCCGACAGCTACGCAACTTGAAGAGTCCGATCTTGATCTGGTAGTCGCCGGTACTGAAAACGCCGTATTAATGGTTGAATCGGAAGCTAATTGTCTTTCCGAAGAAGTCATGCTCGGATCCGTGGTATTTGGACACGAGCAAATGCAAACCGCTATTCAGGCGATAAAAGAATTTGCCGCCGAAGTGAATAACGATGCCTGGAACTGGCAGGCACCCGAGTCTAATGATGCGCTCATTGATATGGTGAGTAGTCAATGTGCGGCTGATATCGCCCAGGCTTATACCATTGCCGACAAAATGCAGCGACAGGATAAACTCTCGGAAATTCGCACTGCTGTTGTAGAAACCCTGGTTAGCGATGCCGACGATTCACCTGATGGAGAGTCAGTTCGCGGTTCAATTTCAAAACTGGAAAAAAGTACGGTGCGTAATCGTATTATTGCCGGTGAGCAACGTATTGATGGTCGTGATACTAAAACCGTACGTCCGATCTCGATACGCACCGGTGTATTACCAAGAGCCCACGGTTCGGTACTTTTCACGCGAGGCGAAACACAGGCCATCGTAGTTACCACGCTGGGTACTGGTCGCGATGCACAATTAATTGATGCACTGGAAGGTACGCGTAAAGAAAACTTTATGTTGCATTATAACTTTCCTCCCTACAGTGTCGGCGAAGTCGGACGAGTGGGAACGCCTAAGCGACGTGAAATAGGCCACGGACGTCTTGCCAAGCGCGGCGTACAGGCAGTTATGCCTTCGGTTGACGATTTCCCTTACGTCATTCGTGTGGTTTCAGAAATCACTGAATCTAACGGCTCGTCATCTATGGCCAGTGTTTGCGGTGCAAGCCTGGCGTTAATGGACGCTGGTGTGCCACTCAAGGCTCCGGTAGCTGGTATCGCCATGGGCCTGATCAAAGAAGGTGATGATTTTGCCGTATTAACCGATATTCTCGGAGACGAAGATCATCTCGGTGATATGGATTTTAAAGTTGCCGGTACTACCGAAGGTATTACTGCATTGCAGATGGATATCAAGATTGATGGTATTACTACAGAGATCATGAGCCAGGCGCTCGATCAGGCTAAAGATGGCCGACTATTTATTCTCGGTGAAATGGCCAAGGTTCTTTCTGAAGGTCGTGAAGAGATGTCTGAATATGCTCCACGTTTGATTACTTTCAAGATTAATCCCGAAAAAATACGCGATGTAATCGGTAAAGGCGGTTCGACGATTCGCGCGATTACAGAAGAAACCGGCGCCACGGTCGAGATAGACGACGATGGTATGGTGAAAATCGCTTCGGTCGAAAAAGCTGCCGGTGAAGAAGCACGACGCCGCGTCGAAATGGTAACTGCCGATGTTGAAGTCGGAGTGATCTACGAAGGCAAGGTCGCCAAGATCATGGATTTCGGAGCATTTGTAACGATTCTGCCGGGTAAAGACGGCCTGGTGCACATCTCACAAATATCAGACGAACGGGTCGAAAACGTTACCGACAAATTGTCGGAAGGCGATGTCATCAAAGTTAAGGTGCTCGAAGTGGATCGACAGGGTCGTATCCGATTGAGCATGAAGGCTGTTACCGAAGAAGAAACAGTTACCGCGTAAGACTGGAGAAGAGAAACAATGAAAGGGGAACTATGTTCCCCTTTTTTCTGCCTGGTCGAAAATTCAGAAATTCAGGCTTATACACTTTTGGTTTTTTAAATTCGGTGTGCCTCCTTTATTGACCTGTCCTATCTCTTATTATCAATTCTTATAACCTTTTAGACAATTGATTGTCTGAACAGGGAAGTATGATTAATATAATTCAATCTAGTCTGGGCAATAGCATTCTTGGCACTATGCTTTTTGCTCTGGCCGCAGTGCTGACTTTTTTGATGTTCTATGTGTGGAAATTTCCATACGACCATGAAAAGTCGCACAGCTTCGCGCCTCCGATTTCTATTATTACTCACCGCATTCTCGGCTATCTCTATATTGTGATTTACCTCTACATCATGTGGAGCATGGTTCCGAGGTTATGGAGTTATCAAATAGAGCTTCCGGCTCGCACCGTAATGCATCTCACTCTAGGTATATTGATTGGTGCTCTACTGGTTATCAAGTTGGTCATCGTGCGCTATTTCAAGCATATGGAAGCCCGATTAGCTCCGATTCTCGGGAGCGGACTGTTTATTTGCACGTTTTTGTTAATTGCGCTGGTGTTGCCGTTTTCGTTACGCGAGGTGTATCTCGAAAACAATGCGCTGGGCGACCAGTCAATGGTCGAATCTCGTATCAAGCGTGTGCGTGAGCTATTACCGACTACCGGTCCTGTGGGTGACAAACTGCTGGAGGATATTTCATCGAAAAAGGGGCTTATTGCTGGCCGCCGAATTCTGACCGCGAAATGTGTGCAATGCCATGATTTGAGAACTGTGCTAGCTCGGCCACGTACACCTAAAGCCTGGCAACAAACTGTTTCGCGCATGGCGAACCGTTCAACGATTCTGAATCCTATTACCGAGGTCGATCAGTGGTTTGTCACAGCCTACCTGATCGCGGTTTCGCCGACTCTTCAGGAAACCTTGAAACAGCGCCGCAGGATGGAAGAGCTAAGCATAAAATCGCGGGAGAATATGGACTCGGTTGTGAAAATGGGTGGAGAAGATGATTATCAGTATGACCCCGCCACAGCAAAGAGGCTATTCGAGCAAAAGTGTTCTCAATGCCACGATCCAGAACAGGTCGCACAAAAGCCACCCGAGACTAAAGCTGAAGCAATAACATTGGTACAAAGAATGGTCGCTAACGGCTTGACTGCGAGTGAGTCGGAGTTAAATATAATTATTCAATTTCTGGCTGAAACTTATGTAAAAAGTACGTTGCAAATTGGGCAGCTTGCTGAGGTCGACAAATCTAATGGCGAAGGCAGGGAAATTTATCAAAAAAGACATTGTATTGATTGCCATGGAGTAGACGGGAAGCATCCAGTGCAGCCTGTCTATCCAGTTCTTTCGGGTCAGAACAGGGAATATCTGATTCGACAAATTACAGATATAAGGGATGGGTCTCGAAACAACAGTGTAACCGCGATGATGAGGGCGATAGTTTTTGATGTTCCAGACGACGAAATCGAATTAATCGCTGACTATTTGTCTAGCCAGTAGCGACATGTCCCTGTGGGTTTACGCCAACTTAAATACTGTGCCGCAATAGGGACACTTTGCCTCACCGCCATTTTCTGAAACGGGAATATATACACGAGGATGAGAATTCCACAGGCTAGTGCCCTCTAGCGGGCAATGTATCGGTAGATCGGCCGCGTTAACCTCAATGGTTGATTTCGCATTGGGTGCCGAGTAATCGTTTTGGTGGGCTGCTGTGTCAGGATTTACCATATGGTTTGATCTTATTTGATAAAGGTTAACAAATCGAGATGTTTCTCATTGCGTCCGTGTACCAGGTCAAAATAGGCGGTTTGCAATTGCTCTGTGATCGGCCCTCGAGAGCCGCTACCGATAGTGCGATTATCGAGTTCACTAATCGGCGTTACTTCGGCGGCAGTGCCGGTAAAAAACGCTTCATCGGCGATGTAAACCTCGTCACGGGTGATACGCTTTTCAATAATATCGAGGCCTGCATCGGCGGCGAGCGTAAAAATAGTCTTGCGGGTGATACCATTGAGTGCCGACGTAACCTCGGGAGTATGGATGACGCCATCCTTGACTATAAAAATATTTTCACCGCTACCTTCCGCGACGTATCCTTCTGGATCAAGCAATAGCGCTTCGTCATAACCGTCATTAAGCGCCTCGCCCAGAGCCATCATTGAATTGATATATTGACCATTGGCTTTCGCCCGGGTCATCGCGATATTGACATGATGTCGTGTGAATGACGAAGTTTTGATTCGAATACCTTTTTCCAGTGCTTCTTTGCCGAGATAGGTACCCCACTCCCAGGCGGCGACAATACAGTGCACACTTAAATTGTCAGCGCGCAGCCCCATACCTTCGGAACCGTAAAAACACATCGGGCGTATATAGGCACTGTCCAGCTTGTTTTCACGTACTGCCGAGATTTGTGCATCGATTAACTGTTGTTCGCTATAGGGCAGTTTCATACCGAGAATTTTGCAGGAATCCATTAGCCGTTTAGTATGGGCCTGAAGCGCGAATATGGCAGTGCCCTGGTTCGCGTGATAGGCACGCACACCCTCGAAACAACCCATACCATAGTGTAGCGTGTGAGTTAACACATGTACGGTGGCGTCTCTCCAGGCGACCATTTCTCCATCAAACCAGATTAGGCCATCGCGATCATCCATCGACATCAGTTTTTCTCCAGGCCGAAACATTCGTTCCAGCAGTTTATTACGTGTTGCGTTTCCAGGGTGATAATCCCGGACTCAATTTCAGCGGGCCTGTTTTGTAGCACAGTATCGTGCAACCAATGATGATAAGTTTTATAAATTTCATTCAATTGGGACTGCGAGCTGGAAATTAGGTTTAATCGAAACAATTCGTTTAATAAGCCAATATTATCAGAATATGAACAAACTGAACCAGCTTTATTTGCGTACAACAAAATCCAGAACTGCACCATGAATTCAATATCGACCATACAGCCACGTGAATGCTTAAGATTTTTAAAATCTCCCTCCGGGGGTCTTTTGGATTTATAAATTTTTTCGCGCATTTCAACAATTTCGACCTGCAGTTTTTTTAAATCTCGAGGCATAGTCAAGACTTCAGCCCGTAGATTATTAAACTCAGTTTCGAGTAATGCACTTCCAGCGACATAGCGAGCCCGAATTAACGCCTGGTGCTCCCAGATCCAGGCCTTGTTGAGCTGGTACTGGCGGTAAGCCGTCAGCGAAGATACCAGCAACCCTGACGATCCCTCCGGTCTCAGTCGTGAATCGATTTCATAGAGTTTCCCTGAGCCTGTCAGTACGCTGGCCATGGAAATTATTTTTTGCGCCAATCGAGCGAAGTACATCGAATTATCGATACATTTTGGACCCTGTGTTATTTGCTGGTCAGCGGTCGAGTTATGCACAAAAATGACGTCAAGGTCCGACTGATAATGTGTTTCGCGGCCACCGAGCTTGCCATATCCGATGATTGCAAATTCCGCACAATGAGATTTACTATCCTTAATGAAAGTGGGTTGCCCATATTGTGCCTGTATTTTTTTTCTGGCGAGCTGATAAACGGCTTGCAACACGACCTCGGCCAACTCCGACAGGTAAAGTCCAACATCGGTGGTGCTAATTTCCTCAGATAACTCAGCGACAGCAATAACAAGGGTCTGCTCACGCTTGAAAAGGCGCAGCACATCGAGCTCAAGTTCTTCATCACCGCTCACATTATCGAGCTGAGTTTGCAGATTCTGTTGCAGCTTTGATCGGTCAAAGCGATCCGCTGAATCGCCAGATTGAATCAGATGCTCGAGCAGCATTGGATAACTGGCGACTTCCTGTGCTATCCATTCGCTTTTATCGAACAGGTTTACCAGTTTTTCCAGCAGGGCAGAATTTTGATGGAGCAATTCAAAATAGACGCTTCGGCCGGCAATTGAAGAAAATAAATTAAGCAGGCGTTCGAACAGGGGAAGCTGTTGCCCGCTTTGACATACCGATTTTAAAATTCGAGGTATCAGTGTGCTGAATCGTTGCTTGGCCCTGACGGACATGAAGCTCCAGGCTTTAGAATCGAAAAAAAGCTTTAATCTGTGGTTAAATTTATCGGGACTGCCGAGGCCGATCGACTCAATATATTCAATCTGTGCTGTTTCGGATGCTTCGTCACCGCTAGTCTCAGTAAATACTATTTCAGACTGGGTATCGGGGCCTCGATTAAATAGCTCAGTGAAATGTATGTTGACCTTATCGCGATGTATCTGCAGTTGGCTGTTCACCCCCTGCCAGTCGGAAAATCCCATAATTTCGGCGATACGACCTCGTGAAATTGTATTTTCCGGGCAGCTGTGGGTTTGCTCATCGGCCAGCATCTGTATTTTGTTTTCCAGTTTGCGCAGAAAAATATAAGCTTTAAGCAGATCTTCAATAGTTTCAAATCCGACAATATTCTGTTTTTGTAATACTTCAAAACAATGGAAAATCTGACTGCTCTGTAATTGCTGATTACGTCCCCCCTTAAGAATTTGAAATGCCTGTACAAAAAACTCGATTTCCCTGATGCCGCCATAACCAAGCTTTATATTATCTCGCATACCCTTCGATCTGGCCTGCCGATTGATCTTGTCTTTTAAACCTGAAAGCCCCTCAAATACTCGGTAGTCATGGTATTTTCGGTAGACGAATGGCTTAAATATCGATGCCAGATATTGCCTGTCTAAATCGTTACCGGTCAGTACACGGGCTTTCACCATGGCGTATTGTTCCCATTCGCGTCCATGCAACTGATAATAATGCTCTAATGCAGCGTGACTAAGAGCCACTGGACCCGACTCGCCCCAGGGTCTCAGGCGCAGGTCAACCCGATAAACAAAACCGTCTTCGGTGGTTTCGTTAAGCAGCTGCGTGAATAGACGGGTGACACGGGTAAAAAATTCCTGGTAGGATATCCGCCCGTATCCATCAAGCTCTCCGTCGTTAGCGTAGCAGCATATCAGATCAATATCGGAGGAGAAGTTGAGTTCGCGACCTCCCAGCTTGCCCATCGCAATAACGTTCAACTGGATTTCTTCCCCATCCTCACCGAGAGGTTGACCATGTTTTGCGACTAATGAATTATTACTTGCCTCGAGGGCTATTTGAATTAGAAGATCAGCCAGGTTGCTAAGATAAATCAGTATCTCCTGCAGGGAAATATTTTCAATAACGTCAAGATAGATGATCTCGATCAATTTCCGATGTCGAAATTGACGTAAGCTGTGTTTTATCTGTTCGAAATTCTGAATGTTGTCATCAACAGAGAGAAATTCTTTATTATCGAGTTCGAAATGTTTTAACGCCTGGAGTCGGTGCAATAGGGTTGGTTCGCGACAAATCTGCTCAAGCGCGTATGAACTAGCGATTGCCAGTCGTTGAATTTTAAGTTGAAAATCTACGCTAAACGAGCTGTTGTCGGATTGCAATAGGGACTGAAGCTGTGACCAGTGATACTGGTCGTCCTGTAATAGTGGATGATTCGATAAATTCTGTTTCATAAATTTCTTAATATTAATGTAAATGAGAAAGATTATTATTTACATTAATATTAATCTGATTTAATATCTTCTATAGTTTTCAGGCTTATATTGTCATTTACTTCTTTTAGGAGATATATCATGTTTAGCACCCGATTTGCATTTTTAATCAGCTTATTGGCTATTACCATTTCCACAACTTCTCTGGCCTCTGAGGTTAATATTTATTCCGCGCGCAAAGAAAATTTAATTAAACCGCTGCTCGATAAGTTTAGCGCCGAAACCGGTATTAAAACTAATTTAATTACAGCTGGGGCGGACAAATTGCTCACACGTATGATTAGCGAAGGTCAAAATACCCCGGCCGATGTTTTTATTACCGTCGATGCGGGGCGCCTCCACCGTGCAAAACAGGCTGGTGTGTTACAGGTGATCGAAAGTACGCTGATTGATCAGGTAGTGCCCCAGCATTTACGCGATGTAGATAAATTATGGGTGGGGCTATCGCAACGTGCTCGCGTCATTTTCTATGCGAAAGACCGGGTTAATCCAGGAGAATTATCCACCTACGAGGGTCTGGCGGATCCCAAATGGAGAAAACGTGTCTGTATCCGCGGGTCTGGCAATATTTATAATCAGTCTCTGGTAGCGTCGATGATAGTTGCGAATGGTAAGTCAGCAACCGAGAAATGGGTTGAAGGATTAGTTAACAATTTTGCACGACCACCAAAAGGCGGGGATCGCGACCAGATCAAAGCTGCCGCCGCTGGCCAATGTGACATTGCGATAGCGAATACTTACTACTATGGAAATATGTTATCGAACACGAAAGACGCTGCGCAATTTGAAGCGGCTAACAAGATGTCGATATTCTGGCCCAATCAAAGTGACCGTGGTGCTCATGTTAATGTGAGCGGTGCCGGTATTAGCAAATATTCCAAAAATAAACAGGAGGCGATTAGATTATTGGAGTTTTTAGTCAGTGAGGAAGCCCAGAGTTGGTATGCCAGTGTTAATCATGAGTATCCAGTAAGTCGAAATGCAGCGCTTAGCGAGCTGGTTGCGAGCTGGGGAACATTTGAATCGGATCTGCTAAACCTTTCACGGCTCGGTGAACAAAATGCCGAGGCTGTAAAAATCATGGACAGGGCAGGCTGGAAATAAAACTATCAACGCCTCTGGTATTGGCTGACTCTATAAGTCAATATGCGCGTTGCATGTGACCAGGGTGCGAATTATTATTCGCATCCTTTCGTGTTTTAGTCTCACCATAACGGGCAATAATGACCGAGTCGAATATTCGAATATTACCTCAGGGTTCGTTTTTAGATAGATGCTGGCAACCCGGTATCGTACTCACTGCGCTGGTATTCGGCATTCCGATTTTAACCATAGGCAGTTTTTTATTTCAGCCCTCGGGTGATATATGGCAGCATTTGGTCGAGACGGTATTAGCTGATTATTTGTTCAATACCGTGATGCTGATGATTGGCGTAAGTTTGGGTACGCTATCGATGGGCATCATCTGCGCCTGGCTCACCAGTCTGTGTCAGTTTCCCGGCAAAAGTATTTTCTCCTGGACTTTGTTATTGCCACTGGCAATACCTGCTTACATCATTGCCTATACCTATACGGGCATGTTCGATTTTGCCGGACCGGTGCAAACTCAAATACGAGATTGGACGGGGTGGGGATACGGTGATTATTATTTCCCTGAAGTGCGCTCACTCGGGGGCGCAATGGTAATGTTATCGCTGGTGCTTTATCCCTATGTCTATCTGCTCGCGCGAGCCGCTTTTCTGGAACAGTCGGTCTGTGTAATCGAGGTCAGCCGTACCCTCGGTTGTAGTGCCTGGGCAGGTTTTTACCGAGTCGCGCTGCCACTAGCGCGTCCGGCAATAGTTGCTGGACTTTCGCTGGCGCTGATGGAGACGCTGGCGGATTATGGGACAGTTTCCTATTTCGGTCTCGGGGTTTTTACCACCGGTATATTTCGTACCTGGTTTGGGCTAGGTGACAGCGTAGCGGCGGCCAAGCTCGCCGCTATTCTGTTGCTGTTTGTGATAGCACTGGTGGCGATCGAGCGCTGGTCGCGTCATCGTGCCCAATATCACCACACCACCAATCGTTATCGACAATTGCCACAATACCGACTCACCGGGTTTCGCGCATTCGCCGCATTCATCGGTTGCTTACTACCCCTGCTGTTCGGATTTATTTTACCTGCATTTCAGTTAAGTCTATGGGCGATAGATACCTATGCGGTAATGATTGATGATTCGTTTATCAAGCTCACGCTCAACACTCTGATGCTAGGTCTGGTGACTGCGGTGCTGGCGGTCTTGCTCGCTTTATTTCTCGCTTACGGAAAGCGCGTACTAGCCAGTAAAATTGTATTTGCCTCGGTGCGCGTGGTAGCGACCGGCTATGCTTTACCTGGTACGATTGTCGCCGTTGGCGTGATCATCCCGCTGGCCTGGTTTGACAATACACTGGATGCCTTTATGCGTGAGCACTTTGAGATATCGACAGGTTTGTTATTGAGCGGGACCCTGTTTGCTGTGATGTTCGCTTATCTGGTTCGTTTTTTAGCGGTGTCGATTCAATCGGTTGAATCGGGCTTGGGTAAAATAAGATTCTCGATGGATGAAGCCTCGCGATCACTGGGTTATAAACCAACAGAAACTTTGTTTAAAGTCCATTTACCACTGATGAAAGGATCGGTACTCACGGCACTACTAATCGTTTTTGTCGATGTCATGAAAGAGTTACCGG
Organism: uncultured Gammaproteobacteria bacterium; assembly: GCA_964196115.1. GTDB lineage: Bacteria > Pseudomonadota > Gammaproteobacteria. Next base: position 18,171 of record CAXMRQ010000171.1, on the reverse strand, counting down.
CAACTTTAATTCTTCGGCCGTTTAATTTTAATACATTGGCGGTGCGTGCATTCGAACTGGCGTCTGACGAACGTCTGGCCGATTCGTCTACGGCTGCATTGATGATAGTTGTCGTTGGATTATTACCTGTTATTCTACTCAGTAAAAGTATTGCGAGTTCGAGGGCTGGATCGTGACCTCTCACCTGGAAATAGAAAATCTCGATGTAAGATATGACGACTATCAGGTTTTAAACCAGATATCGTTTTCATTACAGCCCGGTAAAATAGGCTGCTTTCTAGGACCGAGCGGTTGCGGTAAAACTACAGTGCTAAGAGCGATCGCCGGGTTTGAACCGGTTTACGGTGGTCGCATATTGGTCGATCAGAATGAGGTAAGTTCGAGCAATTTGTGTATCGCACCGGAAAAACGCAACATCGGTATGATATTTCAGGATTATGCCTTATTCCCCCACCTTTCAGTAGCCAATAATATACGCTTTGGACTGAAATCCCGGAATGCTCAACAACAGCAGGCGCGCGTTCGGGAATTGCTCGCGATTATCGGCATGCTGGCTTATGGTGAGGCATATCCGCATCAATTATCAGGTGGTCAACAGCAACGTGTCGCACTGGCGCGCGCAATGGCACCACAGCCGGGTCTGTTACTAATGGATGAACCTTTTTCGAGTATGGACGTTGATTTGCGAGAACAACTCGCGCGCGAAGTGCGTAATATCCTCAAGCAGGAAAATATCAGTGCGATCCTGGTGACACATGATCAGAACGAGGCATTTGCGATAGCGGATGATATCTGTGTCATGAATGAAGGCAAAATACAGCAACAGGACAGCGGTTATAATCTCTATCACCAGCCAGTCAATCGATTCGTGGCGGATTTTATAGGGCAGGGGGTAATTATTCCTGCAACCGTTGAGAACCAGTATTCGGTTCGCACCGACCTCGGCTGTATTCAGGGTACTGTACCGCTTAAAAGTGGAATCGGTTCAACTGTTGACGTTTTGATTCGCCCCGATGATGTGGTTCATGATGACCATTCTGATGATAGCGCTATAGTCATCGACAAGTCTTTTCGTGGTGCAGACTTCCTCTATTTTCTGCGCATGGATAGCGGGATTGAGGTATTATGCTTCGCACCCAGCCATCACAATCACAAGATCAACGAACGTATTGGCATTCGGCTCAATGTCGATCATTTAGTCACTTTTGACCGGACCTGAAATTAGCTATAAATGTTAACCAAATTAATATTAACCTTATTGGTAATCGTGGGTTGCTTTTGGTTTGCATCTTCCAAGCGGACTCAGAATCGTCAGCCATTGCTGGTTATCGCGAGTAAAAAAGACCAGCAACGCAAAGCAATGTTGCTGCGCGCGACCTATGCGTTTATGTTCGTTATGTTGGTCGCTGCATCGATAATGATTTACGTTGAGCTTGTAGATAATTACGCAACTGTGACTGTACACGTAATCAATACCCAGACCGGTGTGAAAAACAGCTATCAAGCCCGACGCGAAGATGTAAACGCCGGTAGTTTTACCACGGTTGAAGGGCGCAAGGTGTTTGTGGCTGGTATAGAAAGGATAGAAGTCGAAACTCGTTGACTGGCGTTTGCCCACGATAATCTAAAAATTCCCCGAATTGGATTGCTAAGCTTATGTATAGGATTGAATCTATATAAGTTATACGCCTTCTACTCTGAGGCAATACTGTTCAGAAATTTAAGCGGATGAGCGAATCGAGCTTCCCTGCTTTGCCATTTAAAATAACCAGAATATTATTTTTAAAGAAATTATCACTGATGTCGATAGTATAGGGAATGGTAATATCTTTGAGGATCAACTGGCTTGAAAATTAATTTTTCGAGTATTTACCGGCAGTTTGCGCTGTCTGTTATTGTCATCGGGCTATTCGCTGCATTTGCCATTGGCATCGTCGCGCCGACGCAGATAATTGGAAACATATTAACGATTATCGTTATCTCTATCCTGGCGACAATAAGTTTTCTATGGGTTTTATTCAAATTGACCATCGAAAGGCCAATTCTTCGCTTATCCGGTCGATGAATCGTCTGGGGAGTTGTCGAACACCGGGCTTTTTAATTCAATCTGCTTTTTAGTGCCTCAAGTACCTGATTACTATCCGATCCCTGAACACTGAGTAATAATCCTTCGTCGCGATAAAACCCAGTCAGCGGTGCGGTTTGTTCAGCATATACTTCCAGGCGGTTCATGATTGCTTCTTCAGTTTCATCGTCACGTTGAACGATATCGCTACCGCATACGTCGCAAATTCCTCCGATCTTTGGTGGTTTTGATTTCACATTATAAATTTCACCACATTGAGTACAGGTGCGGCGTGTTGTGAGTCGATCGATAATGATGTCTCGCGGAATATCGAGTTCGAGCGCGGCGTCCAGTTTTTCACCCATTTTATACAGCAGCGCTTTCAATGCTTCTGCCTGTGGAATGGTGCGCGGAAAACCGTCGAGCAGGTAGCCAGCCTGGCAATCCTCCTGTTGCAGCCTTTGTTCCATGATTCCCATAATCAAATCGTCGCTGACCAGGTTACCAGCTTTCATCGTGGCTTCAGCCTGTTTTCCGAGTTCGGTACCGGCGACAACAGCGCCGCGTAAAATATCGCCGGTCGATATTTGTACCGAACCGTCATACTGAGTCAATACTTTAGCAATTGTGCCTTTGCCTGCACCCGGTGGTCCTAACAGAATAATCTTCATATTTTACTCTCTGAGTTTAAATTCGTTTTCTGCGAATATTGCCATTTTCCGGTTTTACAGGTAGATGGCAAATAGTAAATCTTAATTTTTTGTATTGTCCCCTTGTAGGGTGACAGTCAAAGAACGCAGATGGGGGCTAGTTCGATGCTCCCATAGATAAATTCCCTGCCAGGTTCCTGTCGCTAGTCTACCCTTGCAAATGGGGATAGTAATTTCGCTTTGGGTTAATATTGAGCGAATATGAGCAGACATGTCATCGGGCCCCTCCTGATTGTGTAAATAGGCGGGGTCACCATCTTGAACTAACCTGGAGATAAAATTTTCCAGATCTCTGCGTACGTTACTGTCAGCGTTTTCGGTAATGATTAAAGAGGCACTGGTATGCGCTATAAATATGTGGCAAAGGCCGGTTTCAAATGCTGATTTATCGACCAGTTGTTCTATTTCAGCACTTATGTTGATAGTTGCCCGTCCCTGGGTCTGAATATTAAGTGAATACTGTTTCATCGAATACTCGATGGATACTCAAGGCGAGATAAGCGTAATTTTACTGGACTTGTCCGAATCAGGGGCATCGGGTACTAAAATTGTCGGTGAAGGGGTATTGCTGATCGTTTGTTGATAGTCGAGGGTGAAATGTAATCCACGACTTTCCTTGCGCATTATTGCGGACTGAATTATCAGCTTGGCTACTACCACCAGATTGCGAAGTTCGAGCAAATCGGGTGATACCTTATAATTACCGTAATAATCATTAATCTCGCGTATTAACAACCGGGTTCGATTGAGCGCTCGTTCGAGTCTTTTGTTAGTGCGCACGATACCGACATAATCCCACATGAAGCGGCGTAATTCGTCCCAGTTATGGGCAACGACAATATCTTCATCAGAATCGGTTACCTGTGACTCATCCCAATAGGGAAGCGCATAGTGGGTGAATTTAGTTGATATGGCGGTACTGATATGTTCGGCGGATGAACGCGCAAATACCAGGCATTCGAGTAGTGAATTACTCGCCATGCGATTAGCACCGTGTAGTCCGGAGTAGCTCACCTCACCTACCGCGTATAAACCTCCGACGTCGGTCTGACCATTGGTGTCAATCATAACGCCACCGCAGGTGTAATGTGCTGCTGGCACTACGGGTATTGGCTGGGTAGTAATATCGATATCAAATTTACGGCAGCGTTGATAAATAGTCGGGAAATGAGACTTGATAAAGCCCCGGCTCTTGTGACTGATGTCGAGGTATACGCAGTCGATACCGAGTCTTTTCATCTCATGATCGATCGCTCTTGCGACGATATCTCGTGGCGCCAGTTCGGCACGTTCATCGAATCGATGCATGAATCTCTCGCCATTGGGCAGGCATAATATGCCACCCTCACCGCGGATCGCTTCGGTGATCAGGAATGACTTTGCCTCAGGATGATAAAGGCAGGTCGGATGAAACTGGATAAATTCCATATTAGCCACACGACAACCTGCGCGCCAGGCCATCGCTATGCCATCTCCTGTTGAGCCGTCCGGATTGCTCGTATAAAGATAAACTTTACTCGCGCCGCCGGTGGCCAATACTACTTTTTGCGCTGAAAACACGTCGACATGCTGATCGTTTCTATTCAGCGCATACAGCCCTCGACATTGTCTGTTTTCACAAATAAGGTCGATAGCAATATGCTGGTCGAATATAGTTATATTATCGCTTTCATGCACATGCGCGATTAAGGTTTGCTGTAGCGCTTTGCCGGTGGCGTCGGCGGCATGCACGACGCGACGTTTGCTGTGCCCACCCTCACGCGTCAAATGAAAGCCACTGTCGCTTATCTCCTGCCTGTCCCTGGTAAAGGGCATGCCCAGGTCGGTTAGCCACTGAATGTTTTGTTTGCCGGCTGCGGCAGTGAATGACACCACCTCTTTGTCACATAGGCCCGCGCCTGCGATCATCGTGTCCTCGGTATGTTGTTCGACGCTATCATCCGGCTCTAAAACGGCTGATATGCCCCCCTGGGCGAAATAGCTAGAATACTGCTCGAAATTATTTTTAGCTAAAATAGCGACCGATGTAGAATTTGACAAATGAAGGGCAGTCGATAATCCCGCAGCGCCTGAACCGATGATAACGACGTCAAAATTATATTGTTTACTCATACCTTGGCCGAAGGGGGAAATATCATCAGGGATTATATCGAAAAAGTGACTGGCGCGAAGGCCTATTAAACCGGCATTAAAATCATATTCGGGGTAAAATCGGCAGTTAATATACCTGTCGAATAAATATTGAGAGTTTCGATTTAACTGGATTGAACTTTCAAACACATAACCAGTCTTTATTTCGGGGCTTAATTAATAAATTGTAGTTATAGGCGATAAACTAGAGATCGGTGGGCTGTGCTGGATTGGCTATGCCGTCACCCGATAATTTGATCAATTCCTGGTGCCCATGCGCCGAGAGAATAAATAAGGGTTTTAAATGGGGACAAATCTGCTTGATGCAGAGCTGGTGAAACGAGTACAGGCAGGAGATAAAGCGGCGTTCGATATTTTAGTACAAAAATATCAGCACAAAGTAGTGAACCTGATCTCCCGTTTTGTGTCTGACCAGACAGAATGTTACGACATCGCACAGGATGCTTTTATTAAAGCTTACCGTGCGATTGGTAATTTTCGAGGTGACAGTCAGTTTTACACCTGGCTTTATCGTATTGCTGCTAATACAGCAAAGAATCATCTCGCATCCAGAGCACGTAAGTCGCCGACTTATTCAGTCGATGTTGAGGATGCAGAGCATTTTGAAGGCGAGTCAGGTTTAAAGGAGTATACGACTCCAGAAAATTTACTGCTCACCGATGAGATAGAGAAGACGGTATTCAAGGCAATTGAAGCATTGCCCGAAGATCTTAAATCAGCGATTACCTTGAGAGAAATCGAAGGATTGAGTTATGAAGAAATAGCCGAGGTTATGGGCTGCCCTATCGGCACGGTTCGATCGCGGATATTTCGCGCACGAGATGCGATTGATAAGGAACTTAGACCGCTACTAGAGTGACTAAGTAGTGATAGAAATTAACAGGTTACAGCCACGAGTATTTATATGACTGAGCAGCAAGATAAAATATCTTTTCTACTGGATGAATTTTCCGGTGATGAGCAGAGCAGGGCCGTTCTTGACGAAATCGAGGGCGATGTCAATCTGCAATATAATATGCGTCGTTACCAAATGATTGGTCAGGTAATGCGTCACGAATTACCACGGCATGTTAATATTGATTTCACCGCAGATGTGATGGCTCATATCAATCAGATTGAAAATCCAGCTATGACTGACAATAGTCGAGTTGATATTGCAAACAGGCAATCTATTTGGACCTGGGCAGTGATGAAACCTTTCGCCGGCATGGCCATCGCTGTCTCAGTAGCAATGATATCGATCACACTTTGGCAGTCTTCAAGTGTGAATAGTAATTCTGAACCGACTAGCGATCAGATTGTTAGTATTGATCAGCAAAAAATTGATCGGTTAGTCAGTCAGTCAGTCCAGGCTAATGCGGTAGTTGTGTCTTCGTCATTACATAATGGCATGCGTTGGAAGATCGACAACAATGCACCGGCGTTGCAACAAAAATTAAACGCCTATCTGGTGAACCATACCGAATATTCTAACTCCATGCAGGGGTTGATCCCGCAGGCCAGGGTTGCCGGATTTGACGCGCAAAATTAATGGGCAGCGAATCAATTGAAATTTATGTTTAGACATCTTTTTCTGCTCTTCATCCTGCTGACAAGCATCGCCCCGGCATTTGCCAATCCGGCGATTGAGTGGATTGAAAAAATGTCCGACTCGATGCGTAACCTGAGTTATTCGGGGAATTTTGTATACCTGCACAGAAATCAGCTTGAAAGTATGTCGATCCTGCACATAAAAGATGACTTCGGTGAAACAGAAAGATTACTTTCATTAAATGGTGAGGCGCGTGAAGTAATTCGTGACAATAAAAATTTGACCTGTATCTGGCCGGATAGCCGAAAGGTAGTGGTCGATAATTCTCGACAGAATACCTTTTCGCCACTGTTTGTCCCGGACGATATAACTAAAATCAGCAAATACTATGACATGAGTCTGAGCGACGGAGATCGGGTTGCCGGACAAAAAACAATTATTGTAGAAATCAAACCTAAAGATCAATTTCGTTATGGGCTCAAATTATGGATAAATTCAGGCAATGGCCTGTTACTAAAATCAAATTTGATTGATGAGCAGCACAAAATAGTCGAACAGGTGATGTTTACCAATCTCGAAGTGCTTGACCAGAAGGAGCAAAAGCTGAGAATTACCATGCCGCAACTTGATGACAGCTTTTCGCTGGTTCGATATCATAGTGGCGATGCCTCCGGAAACCTTGAGGCTGACAGGTCATGGCGATTTACCCGGCTGCCGGCAGGTTTTTGGCAGAAATCGGCGTTAAAAAGGAGAGTGGCTGACACACAACGATTTATTCAACAAATGGTTTATACCGATGGACTGGCATCATTATCAGTATTTATTGAAAAACAAACTGTTCAGACGCCCCAGGGAGAAACGTCTATGGGGGCGGTAAATGGATTTATCCGAATTTTGGATAATTATTCAGTAACTGCGATTGGTGAAGTACCTGCCGTTACCGTACGACTGATTGCGGAGTCAGTTTCCCGACAGGAGCCGTAATTCAAAATCGGTCCTTCAATCACCGGGCTGATAACTCAGGTCTGCAAAATCATTATAAATTACAGTCGAAGACGATGTCGATTCACACTATAATTCTTTCATGATTGAAGAACAGGCTATCGTAACAGGGCTGGATGGTGATCTGGCTATGATCCAGATGCAACGTCAAAGCACCTGTAGCCATTGTGAACTGAATAGTGGTTGCGGTACCGGCGCCATAGGGCGATTACTTGGTCACCATAGTAAGCCACTAACTATTAGAAATAGATATGATTTGAGGCCAGGTGACAGGATCTTGCTTGGAATGCCAGAGAAGGCTTTTTTAAAGGCCAATTTCTTGATATATGGTTTGCCATTAGTCGGATTAATCGGTGCAGGACTTTTGGCAGACTGGGCATTCGCTAGTTCCGAATTAATGGTTTTTTCCTGTTCGATTGCCGGTTTTGTAACTGGATTGATAATTTCCGATCTAGTTGCAAACAACCAGTTATCGGAGCAGTTTGACCCACAAATTCTCCGGGTTGACGGTGAACTGAAAGTTTGATTTCGGGTCTTAGTGAGTGTGAATTTATAAATCTTTAAGAGAGACTAAAAATGAAAATCTATAGTAACTACATCTTCCGTTTTATGTTAATCGTGGTTTTAAGTTTGCCTGCAGCATTGCAGGCTGCACTACCGGATTTTACCGTGATAGTCGACGAAGCGAAAAACTCGGTGGTTAACATCAGTACTAAAACTAAAGCGCGGAAAAGCAGTTCCGACGAGTCCCGGTCGATTCCGAACTTGCCCGAGGGTTCTCCTTTTGGAGAATTATTTGAGAAATTCTTTAACCACGAAAATCCTCGAGAGAGGCGACGCGAATCGCAGTCACTTGGTTCGGGGTTTATTATTTCAAAGGACGGTTATATTTTGACCAATCATCATGTCATTGCGGGCGCTGATGAAGTTATCGTGCGCCTTACTAATCGAGACGAATACGTGGCTAAAATAATTGGCTCCGACGAAGCTTCTGATGTCGCGGTATTGAAAGTAGACGCTGATGACCTGCCGACCTTAAAGTTTGGCGATTCCGATGATCTTAAAGTAGGTGAGTGGGTACTCGCCATTGGTTCACCATTTGGTTTTGATCATTCTGTTACCGCAGGCATTGTCAGTGCCAAAGGCCGAAGTCTGCCCAGCGACAACTATGTTCCCTTCATTCAAACCGATGTTGCAATTAATCCCGGTAACTCGGGTGGTCCGTTATTTAATCTCGACGGTGAAGTGGTCGGCATTAATTCTCAGATATATAGTCGCACCGGTGGTTTCATGGGGCTTTCTTTTGCCATTCCGATTGAGATGGCGGTTGATGTGGCCAATCAGTTAAAGGAAACCGGTCGTGTTTCGCGAGGCTGGCTCGGTGTATTAATTCAGGAAGTAACGCGCGAACTAGCTGAATCTTTCGGCATGGATAATCCTCAGGGTGCTCTGGTTGCTAAAGTTCTGGATAACAGCCCCGCAGAGCAGGCTGGTTTGCAGGTTGGTGACGTAATTATCGAATTTAATGGTAAGAAAGTGATGCGATCTAGCAGCTTACCACCACTGGTGGGTCGATCAGCGGTAGGTAAAGACGCCAAAGTTACTATAATTCGGAACCGTTCTCGCGAAAATATTAAGGTTAGAATTGCCGAGTTACCAACCTCGATAACGCAGGCTTCCTTTACGCCGGAAGCGGAAAACCAGCCGGTGGAAAAATATGCGTTGGGTATGAACGTCACTGAATTGTCAAAAACGGCGCAGAAGAAACTCAAACTACAATCGGGTGTTGAGGTAACCGAGGTTGACGAAACGGGCTCTGCTAGAGAGGCAGGTATCCAGAAAGGGGATATAATTGTCATGATCGATAATCTTGTGGTGGAAACGGTCGATGATTTCGATACGATTACAGACGATTTGAAAGTAGGTAAGTCAGTAGCACTGCTAGTACAGAGACGATCAGGTCCGGTATTCCTGGCAATTCGCCCCGAAGATTCATAGGCTAAAAGTTAGTCGCTTGAAGCTCGATCTTTACTATCGGGAGGATTGCCATCTGTGCGACGCGATGCGTAAGGCGTTGATAGTTTTTAAGCGTAAACAGCCGCAGATCGACTGGAAAGAGATCGATATTGATCGAGATGTCGATTTAATCCGCCAATATGATGCTCAGGTTCCTGTTCTCTGTCTGGGAGAACAGGAAATCTGTCACCACTTTTTCGACGAAAAGGCACTTCTTGCTGCCCTGAACTAGCACTTTCATATGTACCTTCAGGATTCTGCCCGATTTACCTGCCCGGGATAACGGTTAAAATGGTCGAAAATTAATTTTCCGCCTTTTTACTGTTGATTTAGTTGGGATTACCGTAGAATTCGCGGGCTTTTATCGGCGCTCACAGTGTAATGTCTCGCACCGATCCATCTTAAACCGTAATCCGTCAGAGGAAATATTCATCGATGCGGATGAAAAATATTCGAAATTTCTCGATTATCGCCCATATAGACCACGGTAAGTCGACCCTGGCTGATCGCTTTATCCAGATATGCGGCGGCCTCACTGAGCGTGAAATGGGAAATCAGGTGCTGGATTCTATGGATCTGGAACGAGAACGCGGTATTACGATTAAGGCGCAATGCGTATCACTGAATTACAGGGCAAAAGATGGTGTAACCTATACTTTAAATTTTATCGATACGCCGGGGCATGTCGATTTTTCCTACGAAGTGTCGCGATCACTCGCTGCCTGCGAAGGGGCACTACTGATAGTCGATGCATCTCAAGGTGTGGAAGCGCAGAGTGTGGCCAATTGCTATACAGCTATCGACCTGAATCTAGAAGTGATTCCGGTGTTGAACAAAATTGATTTGCCTGCTGCTGATCCGCAGCGTGTTAAAATTGAAATCGAGGAGATCATAGGGCTGGATACCTCCGAAGCAATCGAAGTAAGCGCTAAGACGGGCGTCGGAATCGATGATTTGCTCGAGCAGATTATCGAACTCATACCCCCACCAAAAGGGGATGCTTCTAACAGGACTCAGGCGTTAATTATTGATTCCTGGTTCGATAACTATGTCGGTGTTATTGCACTGGTGAGGATGGTAGAGGGTAGTATTCGTCTACGCCAGAAAATTCAAATGATGGCGACTGGCCGTGAATATGTGGTTGAAAAAATCGGAATTTTCACCCCTAAACGAAAAGATACCGCGCTACTACAGGCAGGTGACGTTGGTTTTATTATTTCAGGCATCAAAGATATCGAATCGGCTAAAGTGGGTGATACGATAACTTTGAGTCAGAATCCGGCGTCTCAGGCACTCGCCGATTTTAAGGAAATTCAACCCAGAGTGTTTGCAGGTATGTTTCCGATCAGTTCGGATGATTACGAAAACTGTCGGGAAGCACTGAAAAAACTTAAGTTGAACGATGCTGCGCTACAATTTGAGCCGGAAACCTCGCAGGCACTCGGTTTCGGATTCCGTTGCGGATTTCTAGGCCTGTTGCATATGGAAATTGTGCAGGAGCGTCTTGAGCGCGAATACGATCTGGACTTGATTACTACGGCGCCGACTGTTATTTATCAAGTTGAAACCACGGCAGGTGAAATTATTGAGATTCATAATCCGGCTGATTTACCGGCAATCAACAAAATTAACGAAATCAGGGAGCCGATCATCCAGGCAAATATACTGCTGCCGGAGGATTATATTGGTTCGGTAATCGCGTTATGCATTGAAAAACGCGGTATTCAGAAAGATATGCAGTTTATGGGTAATCAGGTATCACTGGTATTTGAAATACCGTTGAGCGAGGTGGTGCTCGACTTTTTTGATCGATTGAAATCTGTCAGTCGCGGTTATGCTTCTTTTGATTACGAGTTACTCCGCTTTGAGGTATCAAATCTGGTAAAACTCGACGTTTTAATCAATGCAGAGAAAGTCGATGCTTTATCTTTAATAGTACATCGCGACAACGCAGATTACCGCGGACGAGAACTCGCTTCGAAAATGAAGGAACTGATTCCCAGGCAAATGTTTGATGTCGCTATACAGGCGGCAATAGGGTCTAATATCGTCGCGCGTACCAATGTGAAAGCGTTACGCAAAAATGTGACAGCAAAATGTTATGGTGGCGATATAAGCAGAAAACGGAAATTGCTTGAAAAACAAAAAGCAGGTAAAAAACGCATGAAGCAGGTTGGCAGCGTGGAGATTCCGCAGGATGCGTTCCTGGCCGTATTAAAAGTCGATAGTTGAGGGTGTAAGTTTAATGGTTCATTTTGATTTTGAGTTTTTGTTAGTCATAGCAACGGCATTAACCGGGCTGATCTGGTTAATCGATGCGGTATTTTTTGCACGGACACGTCAGCAGGCCGCGACCAGTAAAACCCTACCTGATCCGATTTTGATCGAATATTCGAAATCTTTTTTCCCGGTATTGCTCGCAGTAATGATACTACGGTCATTTATATATGAACCGTTTCGCATTCCTTCCGGGTCTATGATGCCGACACTGTTGGTTGGCGATTTTATACTGGTCAACAAATATGATTATGGTGTACGCCTGCCGGTTATTCATAACAAAATTACTGAAGGTGAAAAACCCAAACGCGGCGATGTCGCCGTTTTTCGCTATCCGGAAGACGAATCACTGGATTATATTAAACGTATTATCGGATTACCCGGTGAGCATATTAGTTATTATAATCGGCGTTTAATGGTTAATGACAAACCCATCGCCATTGCTTTCGACCACAAGTACAAGGGCCTCGGAACTCGTGAAAACATGATGAATAATGGCGGCTGTGATAAAGTCGATGCTGCCTGTGAAGTGCTTACCGAAAATTTTGACGAATCGGGTTATTCGGTGATGACTAACCCGGATGTTCACTATTCATTCGAGGGCGAAATTTTTGTGCCGGAAGGCCAATATTTTGTCATGGGTGATAATCGGGATCATAGTAACGACAGTCGTTACTGGGGGTTTGTTCCAGAGGAAAACTTGGTTGGAAAGGCCGTAATGATATGGATGCACTGGGACTGGCGGGAAGGGGGTAGTGGTCTGGACGTTTCTAGAATAGGCACAGGTATATCGGATTGAGGTAATTATTATGAACTGCATAACAGGTATCGGACGTCGACAACGAGGATTATCTTTCATAGGCTGGATGGCCGTAGTTGGAATTTTTGGTCTTCTCCTCATTTCTTTTTTCAAGGTATTTCCGATCTTCAATGAAAATCTGACAATTAAGACGGTATTGGAAGCGGTCAGAGATGATCAAGATATTGATCCAAAATCCAAAGCTGCTATATGGGATTCGATAAATAAACGTCTGTATATCAACGAAGTAAAGTCGATCAAGCGTGAACATTTGAAGGTAGTTCGAAAAGACGGTAAAACTACCGTAACCATTACTTATGAAACCAAAAAACCCTATATCGGCAATTTATTTATCGGCGGTAATTTTAGTGAGTCGGTAGTGATTGATCGGTGAAACTGGATAAAATTCAATCTATATTAGACTATCGATTCAATAATTCAGATCTGCTCGATCAGGCGCTTACCCACCGTAGTTATTCACAAAATATAAATAATGAACGATTGGAGTTTCTCGGCGATAGTGTACTTAGCCTGGTGATTTCGGAAAATATATACTTACAGGAAAGTACTGCTGATGAAGGGGATTTAAGCCGAATTCGGGCTTCATTAGTCAAAGAAGAAGCCCTGGCGCGGGTGGCTCGCGATATTGGTCTGGGTGAATATATTTATCTTGGTGGTGGCGAGTTAAAAAGTGGTGGCTTTCGACGCTCATCAATTCTCTCTGATACGCTGGAAGCTATCTTAGGGGCGATATATCTTGATAGTGGTTTCGATTCGGCAAAAAAAACTATTCTACATTTGTATCGGGACTATTTAATCAATCTACCCGATATCGGTTCGCTCAAAGACGCTAAAACACAGTTACAGGAATTCCTGCAGTCGAAACAAATTGATTTGCCAGATTACGTAGTAATAAGGACAACCGGCAAATCACATGATCAGATTTTTACGGTTAGCTGTACCGTTGAGTCCCTCCATTTAAAGTGCAACGGCACCGGCTCAAGTCGTAAAAAAGCCGAACAAAACGCGGCCAAAAAGGCGATGGATCAACTACAAAAATGAATAATCGGTTTAAATGCGGCTACGTAGCATTAATTGGTAAACCTAATACCGGAAAGTCTACGCTGATGAATGCTCTGATTGGTGAAAAAATCAGTATTACTGCTCATCGTCCACAAACTACCCGCCACCAGATTTTAGGCATTAAGACGACCGAGGACTGCCAGTGTATCTTCGTCGATACCCCCGGTATCCACGATAATAACCATAAGGCGATTCATCGTTACATGAATCGTGCTGCTACCAGTATATTGTCGGATGTGGAATTGATATGCGTTCTGATCGAAGTGAAAAAATTTAATAAAGACGACGAAAAAATTCTACGGCGAGTCGAAGGTTTCGGCAATGTGACGATTGTGCTCAACAAGATTGATCAAGTCAGCAAACAAGATTGTCTTCCAATAATCCGTAGAATTGCCGAATCGGCACCTGATCGGGAAATTATTCCTGTCTCGGCTTTGCAGAAAGAGAACCTTGAGCATCTTGAAGCCTTAATCATTAGTCGGCTGCCTGAAGCTGTTCCTCAGTTTCCCGACGATCAGTTAACCGATAAATCAATGCGATTTATTGTCGCTGAAATAATTCGCGAAAAATTATTTCGTTTACTCAAACAGGAATTACCCTATTCGATTACGGTGAGCGTGGATCATTATAAGGAAGAGAGCGATATGGTTCGGATTTCAGCGACAATATGGGTAGAACGTAAATCACAAAAAGGAATTGTTATCGGTAAAAATGGAAGCTTGCTGAAAAAAACCGGCAGCCAGGCTCGTGAGGACATACAGCGTTTAATTGATAATAAAGTTTATTTACAACTCTGGGTTAAAATACGCGAGGATTGGGCAGATGACGAAAAATCTCTGTCTGCTTTCGGCTATTCAGATGCAAACCAGAATCACTGATCAACCCGCCTATTTATTACACCGAAGAGACTGGCAAAACTCAAGTCTGATTCTTGACTTATTTACCCTTGATCATGGTTGTATCAGTGTTCTTGCGAAAGGTGGCAAAGCGAGTAAATCAGCGGCCTTATTTCAGCCTTTTTTCCACCTGCAAGTCAGCTGGAGCGGCCGCGGTGAATTAAAAAGTCTGATGTCAATCGACGGTGTACCCGCCTCAGTTGATGAAAAACAATACCTTCCTTTGTTGTATATTAACGAATTGTTAGGTGCTTTTTTACCTAGGCAGGAAGCTGAATCCGAGCTATTCAATCTTTATAGGGAATTACTAAATAATATCGATGGCGATTTTGGCGAACAACAGTTGCGGGAATTTGAACGATCAATGATGGCAATGCTGGGGTATCTGCCCGATTCTAGACTGGATGCAGATTCTGGTGATCTGATCGTAGGCAATGAGTTTTATCAGTTTATTGCCTCTAGCGGATTTGTGTTATGTGGTGAGGAAGACCAAAATGTAATTTCTGGGCAAACCATAATTGCCTGGAATGCCAAGCAATACGACAGTAAACAGGTACTGCAATTAGCGAAGACCATTATGCGATGCATAATTGACTTTAACCTGCACGGGAAAAAACTAAAATCTCGTAACATTTATCAACAAATGAAGAGCCGTATATGAACAATCAAATTACCCTGGGTGTCAATATCGACCACGTTGCGACGTTACGACAGGCTCGCGGTACGCGCTACCCGGATCCGGTATATGCTGCGCAAATTGCTGAACAATCGGGTGCCGACTCGATCACCTTTCATTTGCGCGAGGATCTTCGCCATATCCAGAAACGTGATGCCCTTTTGTTAAAACAGGTAGTGCAAACCAAGCTCAATCTGGAGATGGCAGTGATACCCGAGATGCTCGAATTTGCCTGCGAATTTAGAGCAGAGGACGTCTGCCTGGTTCCGGAGAAACGTGAAGAATTGACTACCGAAGGAGGGCTCGACGTGGTCGGTCAGATCGAACTAGTTGCTGATGCCTGCCGTCGACTTGCCGCTGTAGGAACGCGAGTATCGCCGTTTATTGATGCGAGCGTCGAACAAATAGATGCCGTGGTCGAGTGTGGTGCGCCCTGTGTAGAGATACACACCGGGCATTATGCGGATGCACAGGGCGAGGAGCAGCAATTATTGCTGGAAAAGTTAACTCGGGCCTTTGAATATGCGCACAGTCGTGGGCTTCAGGTAAATGCCGGCCATGGGTTGAACTATCACAATGTTCAGCCGATTGCCGCTAATGCGTTGCTGACCGAGCTAAATATCGGTCACGCAATTATTGCCGATGCAGTATTTAATGGCCTCGCTAGTTCTATTCGTGAAATGAAGCGGCTTATGATTGAAGCGCGCGCATGATCGTTGGTATCGGTGTCGATATTGCCGAAACGGAACGTTTTGAAAAAATCTATGCCCGTTTTGAAGGGCGCATTGCTCGGAGAATCCTGACCGAAAATGAAATAATTGAGTTTGAGCGACGAAACAAACCAGCGAGTTTTCTCGCTACACGCTTTGCCGCTAAGGAGGCTGCGGCGAAAGCACTGGGTACAGGATTTGGTTGCGGTGTGGGATATAAAAATATTGAAATTGATAATGATGAATATGGCAAACCCTCGTTAAGGTTTTTACATGCCGCTTCCCAGTTGTCAGAGCGAAAAAAGGTGGATAATGTATTCGTTTCTCTCTCAGATGAGAAACATTATGTTGTCGCGATGGTGATACTAGAACGGCTGGAATCTAATCAGGATTAATATCATTATCTCTCCGATTAACTCAGACCAACTGATTCTGTTTCCGTTGATTTTTCGAGTTTTTCGGCCGCTCGTTGAAGAAAGGATTCTAACTCCAATCTGACCTTTTCTAGTTCTTCTATCATCTCGTTTACTGCGTCCTGGAGATTCAAATAAGATTCCTGAGCTATTTGCTGTTGGATCAATACTACCTGTGATTTTAACTGTGGCAGACTTGTGTAACAGGTAATTCCGTGAATTTTGTGAATTATGGTCGATAGCTTTGTGTAGTTTGATTGCTGGGAAGCTTTCGACAGCTGATCGATATGTTCTGGAATATCGCGTAGTAAAATTTCGAAAATTTGTTGCAATAAAGATTCATTGTCGGATGCCAGTGTAAGAGAATGTTCAATATTAACCGAAATAGCTTTACTGTTTAGTCCATCAATATGCAGATTTTTAGTTATTTTGTTTTCTCGTTTTAATGAGCTGTCGAGTAACGCTCGAAATTTATCTTCATCAATCGGTTTGCTAAGGTAATAATCAAACCCCAGATCCAGTAAGCGCTCGGATTCCTGATTCAATATATTCGCCGTTAAAGCGACAATTGGGGTGTGGTCTTCTGGGCGTTCTTTACGCATCATCGAGAGCAGGGTTATGCCGTCGATTTCTGGCATCTGGATATCGAGAATGATTAAATCAAAATCTTCTTTCCGATAATGGGTCATCGCCTGGTCGGCATGGTTCGCTTCACAGACTTCGTGTCCCCAGATACGTATCAATTCGCTACCGAGTTTGAGATTAACTTCATTGTCGTCAACAAATAGCACTTTTTTGGGGCGTAATTGGATCAGATGCTGCTGATCGCCAGAGTCCTTTTCAGCTACATCGGTTGTAGTATTACTGAGTAAGTTTAGTAGGCCTGTAGTAGTGTTGATAATGGAGATAAATTCGAATTTTTCGCCTTCAAAATCAGAAACTAAACCCGGCTCGTAGTGCATTGCGATAATGCGTATACCGCGGTTTTTTTCTGCATTAACGATTTTGGCCAGATGTGCGTCAAAATGGCGAAAATCTATTACTAGATAATCGATAGAACTTCGGTTCTGATTAATATTTTTAATAATTTTATCGATAACCTGTTGTTCGAGCAGTATTGGTACAGTAGTAATCCCGGCCCGGTCGAATAAAGACTGGATTTCCTGTAAACAGGTTTTGTGATTGGCAATAATCATCGCCGTTTTATCGCTGTCCTTTTGTTCAGGAGTATCCGTGACCGTTCTATTACTCAGCTTGAGCGGTAAAATTACACTAAATATGGAACCCTTACCGACTTCGCTCTTTAATGATACTTCTCCACCCATCAGGTTAATCAGGTTTTTGCTGATGGCGAGTCCGAGACCAGTACCGCTAAAGCGCCTGTTGGCGGCGGTTTCGACCTGGCTAAATGCAGTGAAAAGAGGCTGCTGATCTTCATCAGAAATACCGATGCCCGTGTCTTCGACCGTAATTAAAATTTTAACCTCGGTTTGAGTTTGATCATCGACTGAAACTCTGATTACAACCTCACCCTGATCGGTGAATTTTATAGCGTTGCCAATCAGGTTGAGCAAAATTTGGCTTAGGCGCAACCTGTCACCACAAACATACCGCGGTGTATCGCTGTAAATAATTAAATTTAAATCGATATTCTTAGACAATACCGTAATAAATAACGTGTCGCGAGTCTGTTCGATCACTTCATGTAAATCGAAATCATCTTCCACGATCTGTAATTTCCCTGATTCTAATTTGGAAAAATCCAGGATTTCATTAATGATATCGGTCAAATCGATAGTAGATTTTAAAACAATATCGGCATATTTTTTTTGTGTGTGGTTC
>CAXMRQ010000170.1:0-19343 GCA_964196115.1 uncultured Gammaproteobacteria bacterium | reverse complement strand
GAAAAGAGTATTTTAAGCGAGGAAAATACGGTTTTATTGGAGTAGATTGTAGTAATATCAATAAGTTGCGTAGGCGTGGCCTTGAGTTCTAAGCCTTACTAACCATTAACCAGGAGCTAAAGGACTGCCTGTTTTAGTGCAGACCTAGTACTCCTTCAGTGAGATATCTTTTGGTGCCTTGGCCAATTTGGGGCGATCTGCATCCTAAGATATCTCATTGAAGGAGTACTAGGTCTGCACTAAAACAGGCAGTCCTTTAGCTCCTGGTTAATGGTTAGTAGGGCTTAGAACTCAAGGCCGCGCCTACGCAACTTATTGATATTACTACAATCTACTCCAATAAAACCGTATTTTCCTCGCTTAAAATACTCTTTTCACTCTCCAAATGAGTAGTGAAAGGCGAAAACAAAGGAGTCTTTCGAAATCACATTAACTGTGTTGAGATATTGTTATGCGATGCGGAAAGACCTGCCTGCGAATAGTCAGGTTGATTGTCTGTACAACATGTTTGCATACATCAAATAACCATTTAATACAGACATTCAGCCATCGAGTTTCAGTGTAAATTGGAGTTTTGCCGTTACAGTTGAAATGAGAAATTTTTAATACTTATCACCTATACTAATTTGTTATATTACAAAAACTTAATGCTGAATAGATGGCCTACGGTCAACCTTCAAATCGAAACAGGTGTTATGAAACAACCGATCGTAACGGAAGGGCGGAAATCTAAGCCTGTCTCCCCAGTCTGGAATATTCGCCTAAAATTAATTACAGGATTTTCCATCCTGATTTTAGTGGCCGCAGCTTCCGTATATACAATATGGTCACAGCTCCAATCAGTCTCGAAACTCTCCGAGGAACTCAGTTCCCTTAATCCTTTATCTAGCAATATCCAATATCTGGCGAACGATATGAATGCCTATCTGCTAGGGCATCGGCAGCAGCGTCAGAAATTTGATCAACACGCTAACGACTTTATTAATAAATGGCAGCAATTTGCTGCTCTTCAGGCAAATCATGAAGACGCTCTTCCAGAGGAAAAGGTGTCTATGATTAAAATTCGAACTTTGAGCAAGACTTACGTCGATGACGGTTTAAAATTGTTTGATAGCTACGATAAACAATTATTAACGCAAGAACGCCTAAACAGCAATGTTAATAAAACTATGGCGGCATTGGACGAAATAATCGAGGCGCATGCGGAATATAAAAGCGAGGCCGAGGTTGATCAAAAATTTGAAGCATTGCGGGTTGATATACATAAGTTGGTCATTGCAGTGCAAGATTATCGACTGGGTGGCAACAATAAAGAAGCCATAAGCCAACTGGTGACCGAATTTCAGAATTCTATGGGATTCTTTTTTGATCATCTAGGTAAAGAAACCGAATTTTCTGATAACTATCGATCGCAGGTCGATACCATTAATGCAGACTGGTTGCGGATAGGTGGCGACAGTTTGAATTTGATCAAACTTCAGGATCTTATTAATGAACAATGGCAAGCAGTGGGCAGTGATGGTGATGCTCTCATCGATCTGGTTACTGTTTTAGTAGACACTCACAATGGTGAGATAAAATCTACTCGTGCCCGATCCACTCAAATAGCTATTTTTGTGATAATTTGCGTTATATTGATCGGTATTGGCACTATTAAATTCATCGATGTCATGATTTCAGCACCGATTACCGCACTCTTTATTGCCGTACGCGAGTTTGGCCAGGGCGCGCATGACTATAGAGTAGATGTACGTTCAAATGACGAAATTGGGGAATTAGGTCACGCTTTTAACCAGATGGCCGATGATATAACTGAATACGAGACTGAATTAGAGATTACAGAAAAAAAATCCTGAATTTTTCGTTTTTAACTCCCTATAACGGAATTTAGCTTTGTCTGGCGTTTATTAAGTCATATTTGTCGACATAAGCTTATCTTCAACCCAGTCCTTATGAATCTGCCAACACTGGTGATTTTTAGAAAACTTCAGCAAAAAATCATTTTGATGACAACGATGGGTTATCTGCCAGACATGAACGGGTAATAAATAACGACTAGCGGGGGCACAATACATGCTGCTTAAAGCAATGTTTTCGTCCATAAAATAAGGCATCTAAGCCCCTAAAACAGTACAATATTAAACAATTATTTTTGCTAATCAATGAGTTGCGTTGGTGAGACCGGTATCATTTATCATTCCCTCATTGCGCAAAAGGTACTACGTACATTTCGTAGTATTTCCTCGTTAATTTCTTCGCATATAAGACTTGCTCCACTGACATATTAGGTTCAATTTTCTTGAGTTTCAAAAAAGCTCTTCGAGAGTGTTGCGATGCGGATACCTGACACCACGCGTAAGCCTTGATATAATTCCTTGCCACACCCCGCCCCCGAGCGTACATAGCTCCCAACCGGTGTTGAGCCCTACGATAACCGTGTTTAGCCGACAGTTCATACCATTTGGCGGCTTGTTTATAGTCCCGCGTCTTATCATTACCCTGCTGGAACATTTGACCAAGCTCGAATTGTAGGATGCTACTTCCCTCTTCCGCGTACTGAACCATGACTATGTCTCCCCTTATTAATTTATTGATTTGACTCGCGTACTTCTACGTCTTCTGCGTCGACCAATTCCTAATCCCAGGCTCCAGATTGATTATCTGTATTCACAACATAATCCTTTGCCCGCTCTTTTGTAGTTACATCCTTTGGCTGAACAGAAAATGACAAGCTTGGTGTATCAGGATTCTCGCGCCCGTTTTGTTTCCAGGCCGATATCCAGAATTCCTCACCTTTAACATTTAACGAACCTTTGAAATCGGGCTGAGTGTCTTTTTCCTTCCTGTCGTTAGGCCATATCTGCCCTCGGTTGGCGTTATTATAATTCATACTATTTGTCCTCTTTATATACTCCATATCTCAGTAATTTACTGCCCTTGCGCGCAAATTCTAACAGCCAGACATTGTTAATGAATCACCCGTATGAGGTAAAAAATGAGAATCATGCGTTCATCAAAATAGTCGGAGTGTTAGATATATCAGAAAGCAAACATTCATCCGATGGCTAGGAATGTGTACTGTCGGCTATTATTCACTCTACCCCGAGTCATCCTTCGCTTTACCGAACAACTGCGCCACGGCAAGCAATAACGACGTAGCTAGAACCATGATGGTCGACATTGAAGCGATGGTTGGATCGATTTGATCGTGTAGTGCATTGAACATGTTGCGCGTCAGGGTTGAGTTATCGCCACCAGAGACGAACATCGCGATGATTACTTCGTCGAACGATGTCAGGAACGAAAGCACTGCGGCGGTAATCACCGAGAAGCGGATTTGTGGCAAGGTTATAACCATGAATGCTTTGAAACGCGAGGCGCCCAGGCTGCGCCCCGCCATTTCCTGATTCATGTCATAACTCTTCAGCGCGGAGCTAACCACAATGACCACCAGTGGAATCGCCAGAATTGCATGCCCGAGCACCAGTCCGATGATGGTGTTGACCAAACTCAGATTCACATAGGCATAGAACACACCGATAGCGACCAGCACCACCGGAATCATGATTGGGGTGACCAGGACCAGGAAAACGATATTGGCAATCTTGAATCTCGAAACGAACAGGCCATAAGCGGCCATCGTACCAAGCGGTGTGGCGACCAGCATTGTTAAAAAAGCTGCCTTAAATGAGGTTAGTGTCGCCTGCATCCATTCGGGGGAATTGAAGTAGCTTTGATACCAATTTTTACCAGTATGCTCCTATCTCGTTTAAATCAGCGATTTAATTGGTCGAGCCAGCGATAATACATTATCGACGCCGACAGAAACCAGGGATTTCCAGTGTAGAAAGGACGCGTTTGAAAGGATAAATCATCAAACCCGGTATGTCCTTCCTGCAAACCAAGAACCTGCTGCCCGATACGCATCCCCAGATAACCCGCCATCGAAACCCCCGAGCCACAATAGCCCATCGCATAATGAACGCCGTCATGCCTGCCAGGGTGCGCCAGCGTGTCAAAAGTGTAGCCGACAAAGCCTACCCAGGAATGGCTGATTCGTGTTTGCGACAGCTCAGGAAAAATCTCTGTCATGCTGGCGTGAAGCTTTGGTCCACTGACCAGTGGGTCGGTTTCGGCATGCGAAACCCGACCACCGAATAAAATTCTTTGCCGGTCTGGGGAAGCGCGGTAATAGTAAACCATCTTGCGAGTGTCACCGACCATCCGGTCTTTGGGGATTAGACGATCCATCTGACCCGGTGCTAAAGGCTCGGTGGCGATGATATAGCTGCCGATTGGAATAATACGTCGCTTCAACCAGGGTGTTGCCGAACCGGTATATCCATTGCTCGCTACGATCACGTTTTTGGCCCATATCGAACCCCTGGGTGTGATCACGCGGAAGCCGCTACCTTCCTTTTCAATACCGGTTGCCAGGCATTGGCTAAAAATTGTTACCTGCGCTTCGATTACACGTTGCAACATCCCCTGGTGCAGACGACCCGGGTCTACCGAGGCAAATTTCGGGAACACTGCGCCACCATGATATATATCCGATCCCAGTTCAGTATGCTGCTCGGCACGAGGCACCAGATAAGCTTCTGTTTCCAGCCCCTTGATCTGATTAGCGATTTTTTTACCTAAACGTTCATAATGAGCTGGATTATGAGCCCCGGTAAATTTACCGACTACTTTGAAGCTACAGTCTATTTTCTCGCCGGCAACAAATTCCTCGATCCAGGCGAGTGCATTGTGCCCTTCTTTGAGAATATTAAAGGCGCGATCCGATCCGTATTTAGCCGACAGTTCTTCGAAGCCTGGTTTTATGCTGGTACTAATCTGCCCACCATTTCGGGTGCTGCATCCCCAGCCAACATCTCCCGCATCTACAATAACCGTATGCCGACCGCCACGTGCGGTCTGTAAAGCAGCCGACAGGCCCGTATATCCGGCGCCAATGACGACAACATCGGCCTTTGCAGGCAATTCAGGGTTTGCCGGGATTTCAGCGTTTGATAGATCGGGTCGTGGTGTTTCGTCCCACCAGTATGGCGTTGTTTTGAGGTCGTCGGTAAACAGTGTTTCCATAGGTTTCAATAATCACTAAGCACTAATTACTAATCTGGTAGGTTGATTTGTCCAGCCACTCCGGGCTGATTTCTACGCCCCAGCCGGGCGCGTCTGGAATATTTGCCTTACCATCAACGATATCATACGGGGACTTGACGAATAGACCTTCTTGCCAGGGATAATAATCCTCTCCTTCGATGGAGAATTCGAGATATTTCCCGGCATTGGGAATAGCCCTGAGAAGATGCATGGTAAACAAGGTAACCATCGACAGGTTGGCGCAATGTGGGGTACACGGCAACCCGGCCAGTTCACCCATTTTGGCGACGCGCAGAGTCCGCGTCATGCCACCCAGATAACAGACGTCGGGCTGAATAATATCGACCGCTCGCATTTCTATCATATGTCGCCAGGTCGGGATATCGCAGTCCTGCTCACCTCCCGATACATCAATATCGAGGACATCGGACACCTGTCTGGTTTGCTCAAGCTCCCAATACGGGCAGGGTTCTTCGAAATGACCATAGTTGTTGTCCTCCAGCATGCGCCCGACTTCGATGGCTCGACTCGGAGAATAACAGCTATTGGCATCGGCTAGTATGGTGACATCATCACCCAGAGCTTTGCGAATCGTTGGAATTATTTCTTCGCTGCGACCAGGCCATTCATCCTGGTCGTGACCAACTTCGGCACCCACACGAATTTTGAATGCATCGAAACCGTATTCATCGCGCAATCGCACCAGGCGTTCCGCCTCGTCTATCGGCGTAATATCGCGTTTCATCGAAGAGGCATAAGCCCGTATCGAGCCTGGCTTTCCACCAATCAATTCGCACACACTTTTACCAGCCAGCTTGCCACGCAAATCCCACAGCGCAGTATCGAGACCACCGATAGCGCGCCTCAAATAGGAGCCCGGAAACTTGTGTTCACGTTCGGTGATGATGTCGACCAGGTAGTCAATGTCCATCGCATCCTCACCGATAGACCAGGGTGCTATCTGGCGATGTAAAATTTTACAGGTGATATCCGAATTGTAAGTGGAAACCTGTCCCCAGCCCTGCTCTCCACTGTCCGCGGTAACGCGAACAAAACCTACGAATTCGCTACAAAATGTTTCGATGCTTTTAATTTTCATGAATAGTGCATTTCCGTGATGTACGTCAGGATTTATCGATAGTATCTTAAACCTGAAACCGTAGGTTCAGGTTAAAGTAAATTAGATTACAGGTAAGGTCCATTTTGAATTTTTTGTTAATACCATTTTAACGTTAGCTGACATCGATAATACTTAAGTTACATTCGATCATGATAAAACGAATTGGTGGGGCTTTATTACTTTCGCTCGAAATTGATCGTAATGCCCCGGAAACAGTTAGCCATCAGCTTTATACCGCCATGCGCGAATTTATCCACGCCGGTGGTCTCCATCTCGGCGAACGGCTTCCCGCGAGCCGTACCCTCGCTGCCGATCTCAAAATATCAAGGACGACTGTCATCAATGTTTTTGACAGGCTAATCTCCGAAGGACTGGTCGAGTCACGCACGGGCGCGGGCACATTTGTAAGTGACGCCTGGATGTCGACCCGTCCAGTTCCACCTAAACAAACCAATACCCACATCGTCAGCCAATCAGGGCATAAACCCCGTATATCAAGCATGTATTCCCAGGCATCGCAGGCATTCGTTGATCGCCTGCCGCATCAGACCAAAGCCTTTACCACCGCCCTGCCCGCTTTCGACGCCTTCCCGCGAGCGCTATGGGCACAGCTAATGACGAAGCATTGGCGTTCTGACGATGAAATCTCCATGGGATACGCCGACCCCAGCGGCTACCCGCCTTTGCGTCAGGCCATCGCATCGCATCTGCTGTCCAATCGGGGTATTAAATGTGAGGCAGAACAAATTTTCATTGTCAGTGGCGCGCAACAGGCTTTTCAGTTAATCGGCACTGTTCTATTAGATCCGAATGAATACATCTGGTTTGAAAATCCGGGTGCTATCGGGGCGCGTAACAGTCTTATCGCCTGTGGCGCGAGGCTGGTACCCGTGCCGGTAGACCATGATGGGCTAGTGGTTGAAAGCGGTCTACGTCAGGCGCCACAGTTCCAGCTCGCGTTTGTCACGCCCTCGCATCAGCAACCCTTGGGCGTGTCGATGAGTGTTGAACGCCGCTATGCTTTACTGCAAGCCGCCGAAGAAGCCGACGCGTTTATCATTGAAGACGATTACGATGGTGAGTTTCGTTACAGCGGACATCCGCCTCCAACACTAAAAAGCATTGACACAATCGGCCGGGTTATCTACGTCGGAACCTTCAGCAAAACCCTGTTTCCAGCTCTCAGACTGTGTTTCCTCCTCGCCCCGCCGCAACTGGTCGATGTTTTCAATCATGTTTCCAAGGCCTTGCTTCAGGGTGTCCCCTCCAGCCATCAGGGTGTCGTCGCCGATTTCATGCAAGAGGGTCATTTTGCGACACATATCGGTCGTATGCGTAAGATCTATGCCGAGCGCCATCAGGTTTTATGTGATGCCGCCGAACAACGTTTAACCGGGTTGCTGGATATAGTGCCTACCAATACCGGACTTCATACCATAGGACGACTACCACCCAATATATCCGAAACAGAAGTGGCTGCTGCGGCACTGGAAAGAGATATCGTAGTTACCCCAATCGAACGGTTTTGCATCACACCATCCGATGTTAAGGGTTTGGTGCTGGACTTTAGCGGTATCAAATCGCCCGCGATTGTTGCCGAGGTCGACATTCTTGCCGAGGTTCTTGAGCGCTAACTTTGGCAGCCATGGCAAATGAATTAATTCTAAATTTTTACAACCAGTCCTGGAATTTTTACCTTTCCTATTTAATCAGAGGGAAGGTTTTTTTATTCCTTTCTATATTTTTCTGTTTCAGCAACCAGCCAGTCGCGAAAAGCGATTAGTGCACTATTTGGTCGGGCGTCGGTTGGTGATACGAAATAATAGCTATATTGCCCCGGTATAGGCTGGTCATTTGCAAATTTAATAGAGCCCTCTTCAATTTCTTCTTCCATCATGAAATTTGGTATTAATGCTATTCCCTGCCCTTGTAGAGCAGCGTGTAACGCCTGATGCTCGTCCGGTAAGATCATATAATTGATATCGGAGTCAGGTAGATTAGCTGATATGACATTTTCCCAAAGAACGTGCTGAGCCCTGATCTCCTTTGATGCATAATGGTACTCTATAAGCCGATGATCACCTGGTTCCGAAATTGACTCAAGCTTTCCGTGTTTGGCGATGTAAGCGGGGCTTGCCACAGCAAATTTTTCGGGCTTAAAGAGTAAAACACTATCAAGGCCATCGAAATTGCCATTGCCAGAGCGGACAGCAGCATCAACCCCGTCATTCTTAAAGGTTACAAGGTTAGCGGTTTCATCCAATGCAACCGAAACGCCTGGGAATGTCTCATAAAATTCACCCAGCCTGGGCATTAGCCACTTCAACGCGATACCCTGAGAAATGGATATGGTCAGCGTGCGACGTGTTTTTGTCCCTGTAATGTCACCCGCAGCACTAGCAATTTCAGCTAGCGCCTTTTGCACAACGACCGCAAAAGCCTCACCCTCTTCCGAGAGGCTAAATGAACGAGGGGATCGAATAAACATATCACGGCCGAGATGATCCTCTAAATTCCGAATTTGTTGACTGACCGCGCCCTGACTAACGCAAAGCTCCTCGGCAGCCTTACTCACACTGAGATGTCTTGAAACTGCTTCGAACGCCCTCAGTGCATTCATGGGTGGTAGTTTCATTCAGGTTCCCTACAAAATCTAATAGGCCTATCCAATATTCTGCATTTACAAATATGGGTATTGGCTCAATTATACGCCCAACCAGAGCAACAATGTTAGACCAGAGAAAGCTCTGCCCTGATTGTTATAAAACGACAACAGCTAGTGACTGAGGAGAAAATATCATGCACAAAGTAGATAACACAAAATTGATGCAGAAAATCTTATCCTGGATCGGCAAGGTAACCAGTTTTCCTGTTTTGAAGCCCTATGGTTCTGTTCGTTCCAGCAAGCATCATAATGTCGTTAGCGAGGTCGAGACACACGACCACCAATGTTACAGTGGTGGATATAACGAGGTTTTTATATTTGAACATTGGGCCAGTTTTGGACCCCGGCATTAAAGCTTGCCAGTCTGAGTTGTCAGGACAGGTATAGAGAATATGGCCGAGCGTAAGGCGATTATCGTCGGAGCCTCCGGTGGCATAGGTAGCGCTGTTGCAATTGCTCTTGCTCGTGAAGACATAGCATCTGCGCTAGTCGGTCGAAACCGGGAGAAACTGACCGAGATTGCGGAAGCCTGTATCGAGGCAGGTGGAGATGCTTTTCCGTTAGTCTGCGATATTTCGCAAACCGAAACGATTAAAGGTACTGTAGTCGAAGCAATTAATAAACTTGGCGGGTTAAACACTCTAGTCAACTGTGCCGGTAAATCTAAGCGTGGTAAGTTGCACGAAGCAGACCTCGACGATTGCGACGCCATAATTGACACCAATCTCAAAGCCCATTACTACTTCGCACGATATTGCCTGCCGGAAATCAACAAGGCCCCAGGCGGTGCAATTATTAAAATTGGATCGGTCAACGCACCTTACTCCGGGGCAAACACCTATACAGCCTCAAACGAAGGATTGAGAGCGTATGCCGAGGTATTATTCGAAGACGTCCGAGAATTTGGCACTAAGGTTTGCACCATCATGCCGGGATATGTCAATACGGAACTGGTGCGTTCCGATAAACTCAATTCAGATTTGATGATTCAGCCAGAGGATATCGCGGATACCGTGGTATTCGTACTATCGATGGCCAAAACAGCCTGTCCTACAGAGATCACCATTCTCCCGCAGAGATCGCCCTACCTCAATCATTAAAACCTACAAAACTTCCGGATTAGCGATGTTCTGTGGGTCGCGATTAAAAAATCTCACGACATTTTCAAACGCAATATTAAAGTACAGCTCGTAGTTAGTTTTCTCAACATAGCCTAAATGAGGTGTGCATAACACGTTAGGCATCGCTAGCAATGGCTCCTGACTCAAGATTGCTGGCTCCGAATCATATACATCAAGGGCAGCATAACCTGGTCGCCCCGCTCCTAACGACCGAGCCAGAGCATCGCTCTCAATCAATTGGGACCGACTGGTATTGACGATCAGCGCATCTTTTTTCATTAGCTGTAGGTCGTCATAAGTAACACAGGCTTCGGTTTTAGAACTCAGGCGTAAATGCAGTGATAATACATCTGCCTGCTCGAAAAATTCCTGCTTTGTCAAGGCAGCCTGAAATCCGTCAGATTGTGCTTTCTCCATCGATGTCTGACTCCCCCAGACTACTACCTTCATGCCAAAAGCTTTGGCGTACTGTGCTATCCGCTGACCGATCTTGCCATAGCCCCAAATCCCCATGGTTAGATTATTGAGGGTTCTACCCAGACCCAGTGAACCCGAAGTCTGCCAACTACCTTGCTGAAAATTGTCCGCGTAAGGGACAATGTGACGGCTGGATGCCAGTATCAAAGCCCAGCACAATTCCGATGGCGCTATCGGTGAACCGACACCTTCGGCAATAGCGACACGGTGCTGATTGCACGCTTCTACATCAATATGATTACTGATTTTCCCAGTTTGACTAATCAACTTTAAATTAGGCAGTTGAGCGAGAAGCTCGGGGCGGATAGCGGTTCTTTCGCGAATCAAAACCAGGGCGTCTTTATCTCGTAAACGATCTATCAGTTGATCCAGAGACTCTGGGGTGTCGGTATACACGGTGGTGTCGAGGCCATCTAACAACGCGTAGCAGTTAAGCTGTATCACCGCATTTTGATAATCATCAAGTATTGCTATTTTCACTATTCTTTCCCAGGTGTTTATTGGCAATTCGAACGACCAGTTTCCAGTGCCCCTTCAAGCCTGAAAACTGGGAATTCAGATTCGATGATTGTCTATTAAATTTGAGTCAGAGCACAGTGGTTTGTTAATTTTTGAGATAGCTGAGTTCTGATTCTAGTAGCTGTAGTAGCGATTGCATTTACGGTAGTGGGGGCAATAACTGGCTTAAGCCCTGGAAGCGAGCCAGTTACCAGGAACCGTGTCTGTGGCTCATACCTTTCGTGAAACCGTAACTACATCCATCCATACCGATTCATATCATGATGTATATGGGTCGGTAGGCTGGTTAACTGCGTTTTGCATTGCCTGTTGCAACTTTGCGTAACTTCGTACATCGCCGGACAGGAAACTATATCGTAATTGGATGAAAACCAGCTGCCGGAAACAGCATAGGTTACCTCTACGTCACGTTTTCTGCTTGGGCATCTGATAACTCGATGTTTGATTTTGGTGGCCATCTCTATATTCCTGTAGTGGTAGATTTTAGATAACTTTTACTAGTTGCTAAAAACGGATTATTGACCTAGATCAACTTTGTGTATTTATCGCTAAACATTGAATATTAATTGAGAAAAAGTACCGCTAATTAGATGTTCCGGTAACACATTTATTTGACTCGGCGAGCTAGGAGTCTGTCGGACTTAGGATAAATCTCGGTAACTGCTCCTGCGTTGCCTAGAGGCACCTACTTTTGGCGCCTAAAAGCGCCTACTGTTGGTGTTCTACTACCGTGCATCCTGTACATATCGTTACGATTACCTAAGTCCGACAGACTCCTAATTCGCTAAATTATTCAAATAAGTATTGTGGCCTCAGAATTATTGTTACAATTTTTTCCACAAAAACGACTCAGCCAAACCCAAAGGTAAATTGGTGCAACGCAATCAAGTTAAATTCCTGTACCTCAACATAGGCCATTTCCTCGATCATTTATTCATGTTGATTTTTGCCTCTGTGGCCGCATTGCGACTAAACAGTGAATGGAATATGAATTACGCAGAATTAGTCCCTTATGCAACGCCAGGGTTTGTTGCGTTCGGGGTTTGTGCCATTCTGGCTGGATGGATCGGGGACAAGTGGAGTCGCGAAGGGATGATCGTTATTTTTTTTATCGGCATCGGCATAAGCTCGATACTGGCTGGTACTGCAAATAATCCAGTTCAGATTGCCGGCAGCCTGACTCTCATTGGAATATTTGCTGCAATCTATCACCCTGTTGGTCTGGCAATGGTGGTACACGGGCGCGACAAGACCGGAATACCACTGGCGATAAACGGCATTTTCGGCAATATGGGTGTAGCAAGCGCCGCCCTACTGACCGGGTTCTTAATCGACAATTCGGATTGGAGGAGTGCTTTTTATATCCCCGGGGTCATTTCTATTTTTCTGGGTATATCTTATTTAATTTTTATCAACAGTGAAAAGCAGCCAGTCGTCGATGTGCGGGACTCCTCGGGTCCCAGTAAGTTTGTTAAATCTTCTTCAATACCGAGAAACACCTTATTCCGAATCTTCGCCATCATCTTTTTCACCACCGCAGTGGGCGGTTTAATTTTTCAGAGTACCACCTTCGCTTTACCGAAAATATTCGAAGAGCGGCTGTCGGATTTTGCCGGAACCGCGACCATGGTAGGGTGGTATGCCTTTCTGGTATTTTCACTCGCCGCTTTTGCGCAGCTGGTTATCGGCTATCTGGTTGATCATCATTCAATACGAATTGTTTTTGCTGTGGTTGCGTTGTTCCAGGCTGTTTTCTTTTATGCCATGACACATTTAGACGGGATTGCAGCCTTGCTAGTAGCAATTGCTTTCATGTTTGCTGTATTCGGTCAAATTCCGATCAACGATGTCCTGGTCGGGCGCATGGCGCGTAGTGAATGGCGTAGTCGTGCCTATGCACTTCGCTATGTGGTGACATTTTCGGTGATGGCATCGGCGGTTCCATTGATCGGTTGGGTGCATGCGGGCTGGGGATTTGGCCGCTTATTCAACATACTGGCGATTGCCGCATTGGCAATTTTCGCTGCCGCGCTTTTTCTGCCACGTTCAAATAATACCCTGCAGCAGAAAGCTTGACGCGGATGGAGGTTATTAACCCGGAAATTTCATAAATATGCACAAGGATCGCGCAGTATATTGATTTCACAAGGAAATATCCGAAGAAGTCTCGTATCAATGATTACGAACGACTGAGGATATATTTCTTGTGGAATAAATAGGCAAGCGAGATTGTGCATGATTTATGAATTTTCCGGGTTAGCCCTGCCAGGCTGTGATTAATGCCTCTGCAACCATTTCAATTTCTGCTTCAGTCGTCGGTGAGCCGAGTGATAGCCGCACCGCGCCACGCGCCCGATCCAGT
This sequence comes from uncultured Gammaproteobacteria bacterium, assembly GCA_964196115.1. Lineage (GTDB taxonomy): Bacteria > Pseudomonadota > Gammaproteobacteria. The sequence goes on along the minus strand of CAXMRQ010000170.1, from coordinate 5,970 downwards.
TCGATGCCCATAGCGCCCAGCACACCGCTTACCGCCTCGCTATCTTCATGACAGGCTGAACCAACCGAGGCGGCCACTTTGGCTTCTGCCCGCGCCAGTAAATCCCGACCATCGACCCCAGGAAAGGAAATGTTAAGTGTATTGGGCAGGCGGTGTTCAGGGTGGCCATTGAGGAGTATTCCAGGTACTGCTTCAACAAGCCGATTATAGAGCCTGTCGCGTAATGCCTGCACTTGCTGCATTTTTCCGGGCTTACGTTCCCGCGCGATACGTGCCGCTTCACCCATGCCGACTATAGCGGGTACATTCTCGGTACCCGGACGTAATCCGAATTCATGACCGGCACCGACTAATGCAGGTAATAGCGGTGTCCCGCGGCGCACATAAAGTGCGCCCACGCCTTTGGTGGCATAGAATTTATGCCCGGCCAGAGTGAGAAGATCGACACCGAGATCGTCGACCGAAACTGGAATTTTAGCTGCGGACTGCGCCGCATCGGTATGTAAAAGGACACCGCGTGGGCCGGTGATAGCGGCGATTTCCTCGATAGGTTGAATCGTACCTACCTCGTTATTGGCATGCATGATGGAAACCAGAATCGTATCGTCGCGCAAAGCGTCGGACAGTCGGGCAGGATCAACACGACCATAACTATCTACTTGGATTACCGTGACTTCCAGGCCATTTTCAGCCAGAAGCTGAAATGGTTTTTCTACAGCCGGGTGTTCTACAGCACTGGTAATCAGGTGCCTCCCCTTGTCGCTTAAGGCACGTGCGGCACCTCGAATCGCCAGGTTATTCGCCTCGGTGGCACAGCCGGTAAAAACGATTTCGTCTGCATCTGCGCCGATTAACCCAGCAACCTGTTGGCGGGCCTGTTCGACAGCCTGATGCGCTTTGCGGCCATAAATATGACTGGATGACGGATTGCCAAAATGCTGGCGCAGATAAGGCTCGATAGCATCGGCAACCAGTGGATCAACCGGCGTGGTGGCGTTGTAGTCGAGATAGATAGGTGCGTTCATTGTTGTTCCCCAAATATAGCCCTGCTGGTGACCGCACCTCGAGTTTTAAAGTACTGGCAGGGTTTATCTTGTATATTGGCTCATACTAACACGATGTTAAATTCCAGCTCACCAGGTTTATTGCGTTTCAAAAATACCAGCACGTAAGCCTTTATTGTTTTATGTTCTGGCATAAGTAAATGACGGATACGGGTTTTAATCCTGCCAATTTTTATGATATGCCAATTGAATTCGGTTCCTGAGTTATTTATATTGCTGCCAAATGGAAAAAATTAAACATTATTCCAATCTGCTGGTAACCGCTGCTACGCCGCTGCCGGGGGTGATTCGTAAACCCCAGCTGATCAAACCCTGGTTGTTTAGCATCTCTACGAAGCGACTAATTTTACTGGCAGGCCTCCCTTCGAAGGAGATACCAGTTCGGTACTGGCGCAACATATCACCAGGGCGCCACCAAATCCGTCAAAATTAAATCCAGAAATAAACCATAAAGTGGAATCGGTAATACTTAAAATGCTACAGAAAAAAATCAAAAATCGTTTTCAATCGACCGACGAGTTAATAAAAACGCAGGACAGATTGAATTTGACTTATGATTTTGCGCTAGAACAGCTAGAATTGAATCTTAATTTACATTTTTATAGAGAGTAGCCTCATGGCTGTATTAAAATTGCTGATTGAAGACGTAGTAGTGAAAACCTTCCCGCTGGAAAAAAACACGATAACAATCGGGCGCTCGCCGAACTGCGATATTCAAATCGAGGAGAGCTCAGTCAGCAGCGAACACGCGCGAATCGAATTAATCCCCAATCCTATCATCTCCGTATTAACCGACATTTTTATCGAAGATCTGGGAAGTATGAACGGAACCTGTGTAAATGATGAAGGAATTACTCGCCAGCAAATACAAAACCAGGATCGAATCCGCATCGCCTTTACCGAGTTTATGTTAGTTTCTGAAGAAACCGGCAATCTGGCCAAAACCACTGTATTGCTTCAGTAGGCATATAATAGCAAGCCCCGCATTAGTAATGCTGCACGATTTCCACTAAGGCAGTAAAAGCTACGGCAAATTAAATGAGCCGCAATAACCGTCGCCACCAGAAAAAGACAGGTAATAATCCGCGTCGGCGCATTAGTGCAGCAGCTAATGTCGACCAGAAATCAATCGTAGCCAGTCTTGATCAGGCGAGCACTGCGATAAATCTCGGCAAAACCGAGTTAGCTAAGGGTCTGATCAGCCAAATTTTACGCGCCGCCCCCAATCACCCCGATGCCCTGAATCTAAAAGCGGCTCTGTTGATAACTGCGGGAGACACATTGGAAGCGGTACGGATATTGACCAAAATAACCAACTTGATTCCGGATTTTGCGCAGGCACATTTTAATTTGGGAACCGCACTGAATGCGATGGATAAGCCAAAAAGAGCGCTTAAGTCTTTTCACCGCGCTTTAGAAATAACCCCGGATTACGCAGATGCGCATTACAATTTAGCCAATTCGCTAGGTCAAATCGATCAGATAAATGAGGCAATTATTCATTATCACAAAACGCTAAAAATAGAGCCGGGCCATTCGGCTGCGGCCACAAATCTGGCCAGTGCACATCTCCGCCTGGGTAATCCAGTAGAAGCACTGGCTGCCTGCGAACTGGCTTTAAAGTCTGAACCCGGTAATCGAGATGCGTTTGCCTTTACTGCAATCGCAGCGTCGGAAATCGGGGACCGCCAAAGGGCAGTCAATATACTAAACCCCGATTTACTGGTTCGCCCGCGGCAATTCGGCAGTCCTCCCGGATTTGAAAGTCTGTCTTCATTTAATTCGGCCCTTACCGAGCATGTCCTGGCTCACCCTACCCTGACCGAAGAACCGCATAATAAAGCAACCCGAAATGGACAACAAACAGAAAGCCTGGCGTTAGGTGAGCGTGGGCCTGTGGTCGAGCTGCAAAGTATGATCGGTGACGCGCTAGATGAATACCTTGAAGCGATTAGGCGGGATAATAAACATCCCTACCCACCCTTGATACCCAATCTGACCAGGATTGATATCTGGGGCACCGTGCTAGGCGCACAGGGTCATCAGGCGGCCCATATGCATCGAGCCGCATGGGTTAGTGGGGTTTATTACGCCAAACTTCCAGATATGATGCGATCAGCTAACAACGGCAAAGTGGGCTGGATCGAGTTTGGTCGCCCACCGGATGAATTTAACTGCAAAGCAGTGCACGATGTTCGCCTTATCGAACCAAAAGAAGGATTAATGGTTCTGTTTCCTTCCTACTTGTATCACCGCACTATTCCATTTGAGAGTGACGATTTACGGGTTAGTATCGCGTTCGATTTGCTGGCGTGATAGCCTAGGAGTCTGTCGGATTTAGGATGAATCTACTGCGGAAAAGCCATTTTGGCCAGATTTTCCTATCCATTTCGTTAAGTATGAATGACTATTCGCCTCGATCGATAGAAAAATCTGACTCAAAATGGGTTTCCCTCGACAATTGCTCCTGCATTGCCTAAGGGCACCTACTGTTGGCGCCTAAAAGCGCCTACTGTTGGTGTTCTACTACCGTACATCCTGTACATATCGCTACGATCGCCTAAAGCGCCTACTGTTGGTACCTAAGTCCGACAGACTCCTACCAACCCTGGAAAGACTGAGAAAAGTCACATAGGATAGCCAGGGAAAATACTCAATGGACATAGACCTGCACGAATCACTCAAACGACATTTTGGCTTTACTCAGTTTAGACCCGGGCAGGAGCAAACGATTTGCCAGTTACTCGATGGTCATTCCTCATTGGCTATCTTCCCGACTGGTTCCGGCAAGTCCCTGTGTTACCAGCTGGCAGCTTTGCATTTAGACCACTTGACGCTTGTTATCTCGCCATTATTGGCACTGATCAAAGACCAGCTAGATTTCCTTGCCAATCAGGGCGTTGCAGCCGCTAGTATTGATTCTACCCTGACTACCGAACAATCTCGAACGGTGATGAGCGATGTGCGTGCGGGTAAAATAAAGATTTTAATGGTGTCGGTCGAGCGATTTAAAAATGAGCGCTTTCGTCAATTTATCGATGCTATACCCGTATCGATGTTAGTGGTCGATGAAGCGCACTGTATTTCAGAATGGGGTCATAATTTCCGCCCCGACTATTTGAAAATACCTACCTATCGACAGGCATTGAAGATTCCCCTCGTTTTATTGCTGACAGCCACGGCGACCAAAAAAGTCAAAATTGATATGGCTAATAAATTCACCATCGCTAACCAACACATTGTTCAAACAGGCTTCTATAGGAATAACCTCGACCTCGCAGTGGAGCCAGTGAGCGCCGGTTCAAAACAGGCAAAATTGCTAAGCTTAATTCAGCATCAAAGTGGTGCTGGAATTGTCTACGTGACTTTGCAACAGAGTGCTGAACAGGTGGCTGATTTTCTAAGCCAAAATCAGATTAATGCACAGCCCTATCACGCCGGATTTGCGAGTGAAAAAAGACAACAGGTTCAGGCCGATTTTATGGCGGGTTCAGTTCAGGTAATTGTAGCGACTATCGCTTTTGGCATGGGCATCGACAAGGCCGACATTCGTTTTGTGATTCACTACGACCTACCCAAGTCGATAGAAAACTATAGCCAGGAAATCGGCCGCGCAGGTCGTGATGGATTACCGTCAAGTTGTACCACTCTGGCCAATCTCGATGGCGTTAACGTGCTGGAAAACTTTGTTTATGGTGATACGCCTGAGCGGGCTGGGATCGAACATGTTTTAAACACCATATCGCGTGAAACCAAATTCGATAATAGCAGGGCCGGACAATGGGAATTGCAGGAAGTCGGTCTATCCAACGCCAGCAATATCAGACTATTGCCATTAAAAACACTATTGGTGCAGCTTGAGTTATTAAATGTATTACAGCCAATGTACAGCTATTACGCCGACTTTAGATATAAATTTTTGTCACCCGTCGAAGACATTTTGACAGGTTTTGAGGGCGAGCGGCGAGACTTTCTAGAGGAGATTTTCAGACACACTCAACTTAAAAAAGTCTGGGGTAGCCTGAATTTTGAAAGCCTGCTACAAAGCTATCACTGCGACCGGGCCAGGGTAGTTTCTGCGCTCGATTATTTACACGAAAAAAATCAAATTGAACTCGAAACCAAACGCATAACCCTGGTTTTCAGAGTCAACCAGAAGAACCTGGACGAGCTAACACTGGTCGATACCTTATATGATTATTTTGTATCCAGAGAAGTCAGTGAAATTAAGCGAATTGCAGCGTTGGTACGTTTTTTCGAACTCGATCACTGTCTAAGCAATTGCCTTTCGCTGTATTTCGATGATCATCAGGCACCCGAGACCTGTGGCCATTGCTCAGTCTGCCGAGGCAATATTGCCAAACTCGATTATTCACAAACGTGGCAAATGCCAGATGATGTCAAACTAGTGGCCATGCTAACAGGGTTAAACAAGCATTTATCAGCAACCCTCTCGAGAGACAGCTATAGCCGTTTTCTCGCTGGTGTTAGCGTGCCGTTATTCAGTCGAAACAAAGTGAGAGGATTGCAAGGGTATGCACTATGCGAGCAGCTTCGATATCAGGATATTCGCGACAAGGTAACAAGCCTGTTACCGCAAATAGAAGTATAAAAAATTATTTAGCCCGGAAACTTTATGAATCTGCGCAAGGATTGCGCAGCATCTTGATTTCACAAGGAAATATCCGAAGAAGTCTCGTATCAATGATTCCGAGCGACTGAGGAACTATTTCTTGTGGAATCAATAGGCAAGTGCGATTGCGATTGCGATTGCGCATGATTTATGAATTTTCCGGGTTAGATTTACATTTTTTTTTATGGGTGATCGGGAATCTACAATAGATTCCTGATCACTTATTTCGGATTTTTGAGGAAAAGTTGAAAGTGCAATGCCTGCCTGAGAATT
>CAXMRQ010000169.1:0-5735 GCA_964196115.1 uncultured Gammaproteobacteria bacterium | reverse complement strand
TTCGATCAACGTGGGTTCTGGTGTATTCAATTCGGTCTCAATACGGGGAAAGACGGCTGTATTTATTCGCTATAATTAAATGGCATCGATTTTTCGTCCCTATTAACGCATTGGAATCACTTCCGCACCAGCAGCTTCGGGCTCATTATCAGTAAGATATTCAGGAAATCCCGGCGCACGCAGGTCTTCACCGCAGGCATCTTCGAGACGTTTGACCACCATCGACGACCACACGCGTGGGCCGTAACGTTTCAGACCATCGCGCATAATATCGACACACAGCGGTGACAATTCGAGTGGAACATCATGCTTTTTGCCAAAATCGTTGAACAGGGTTAGGTCTTTGACTTCGTGATCCATAGTGAAATTAATATTGTAACTTCCATTCAGAATTAGCTGGACTTCGGTTTCGTGCACCAATGAATTCCCCGACTATATCCGAATCGCCTCGTAGGCTACGCCGAGATCAACACCGGCCTTTTTGGCCACCATACACGCTTCACCGATCGATATAAGCTGCACACCAGCGAGATAATTGGTTGCCACTTTCATAATCGACGCGGAGACAGCAGGTGATGGCAAACAGGTAATCACTACATCGCAGGTCTCCGCCATACCTTTTCCGCTATCGGCCCAAACAGCCCCAATTTCAATTAATCCCTGCGCGGCTTCCTGGTCTACGTCACGAACCGTCAGATCATAGCCATAGCGAAGTAAACTGCCAGCCAACTTGTAACCAACATTACCTAACCCGATAAATCCAATTTTCATGCCTTGCTCTCTGATTATGTCAATTACTTAAATCGAGTAATTAATATTGCGGCGGAACCAGAACCAGTTTTCCGGTATGTTTTTTTGAAAGGAAATCCTTCTGCGCCTGGACTATATCTTTGAGCGGATATGAGCCGGATACAACCGGACGAATCTCACCACTTTCAATATACCTGATCACATTCTCAAGAATGCCCTTGTCCTGATAGGTGCAGCCGAAAAACGACAAATCCTTTAAATAAAGGGTACGCACATCGAGTTCGACGATGGGACCTGCAATGGCGCCAGCAGTCACGTAACGACCACCGCGCTTTAGCACATCGAGCAGCTGTGGCCATTGCGGTCCGGCGACGAGATCAACAACTACATCGACTGAGTCACTGACCAATACCTCGCGCAGATCACTATTACGCTCGATAACCCGGTCTGCCCCCAGCGCTTGCACATCGGCTATCTTTTCTCGGGCCGCGATCGCTATAACTTTAGCCTTACGTCGCTTTGCCAGTTGTACCGCTGCTGAACCGACACCCCCCGATGCACCGGTAATCAGCACCGTCTCCGGCCGCACACTGGCACGTTCGAGCATGCCCTCTGCAGTGGTGTAGGCGCAGGGAAACGAGGCGAGTTCCACATCATTTAGATCACTGTCAATATTGACTGCATCGACCGAATAGGTTTTGGTATATTGAGCGAAACCACCATCACATTCAGAACCAAAAGTTCGACAGGAAAACGGTTTTGAACCCATTTCCGTAGTCTGAATGGGGCGTATCAATACCCGTTCACCCATTCTTTGCGGATCCACTCGACTGCCAATTGCGACAATGCGCCCGCAGCAGTCTGCGCCCTGAATTCGAGGAAATTTGAGCGGTTCACCAGACCAGCTAGCATCGTCAACACTGGCATCATTGAAGCCGGAATCACCGCCAGTATTAGTATCGCTGATGACATTTTTTGAATACCAGGCGATTCTGGTGTTGATGTCGGTATTGTTAATACCAGCGGCACCGACCTGAACCAGGACTTCAATCGGACCTGGAACTGGAACCGGAATGTCGTCTCGGTATTTGAGTTTCTCAAACCCTCCATGGCCGGTTAGAACCACTGCGGTCATCGTATTGGGAATCGGAATTTTCATTTTGCCCTCTTTAACCTAGAAACCGCAGTTGAGCGCGAAAAAGATGTACAGGATATTGACGCACCTAAAGCGCCTACATTTGGTGTGCATACTTTCGTGATCCAACTGCGGTTTCCTAGTTTAATGCAGGCATTTAAAACACCCAGGATTCAAATTCCACCGAAGCTTAAACCATCGTCTGCAAAAAGCGAGCAAACTCGGGAGTAAATACAACAAGTTTACTTAGGTTCGCCTGGACTTAAATTCAAATTTTAACCGAGTTACGGGACAATGGATTAATGTACAACCAGAGTAGTGGCGTATCGCTAAAAGTATCGCTATGCTCTGCCAACACATCACAGTTCAGTCGGCCACAATGAAAATCACGCGGATTACGGTATGGCAGCTAGGTCTGCCTTTGCATAAACCCTATTACCTTTCCGGCGGCAGGTTAAAATTTGAGCAGCTGGATTCGACCATTATCCGTATCGATACCGATCCCAATATATCAGCCTGGGGAGAAGGTTGTCCCTGGGGCGTAACCTACCTGCCTGCTTTCGGCAAGGGAATTAGAGCGGGAACCTAACAATATGAAAATAACAAATTTTAAAACCACGCTCGTCAACATTCCGTTACAAAAACCTATCGCGACAGCTATCCATTCCATTCAAAGTGCCGGCTGTGTGTTGCTCGAACTCGAAACCGATACCGGCATCGTCGGAGAAAGTTATGTATTCACGCTTAACGGCGTACGCTTAAAAGCATTGCACGAAATGCTGCTCGGCTTTTCGCACCAGGTCGAAGGACGCGACCCGTATTTTGTCGCCGCGATCTGGCAGGATATCTGGAAGGAAATGAATCCGATTGGGCAAAAAGGATTTTCAGTCATGGCGCTGTCTGCCATCGATACGGCCTGCTGGGATATTATCGGTAAAGCTGCCGAACTACCGTTGCACCGGGTATTTGGCGCCTGTCGCAATAAGGTTAAAACCTACGCCAGCGGTGGCCTTTGGTTATCGCAATCGATTGACGAATGCCTGAGCGAGGCGCAGCAATTTATAAACAGCGGTTTCAATGGCATGAAAATTCGCCTCGGCAGTAAAAATATGACCGACGATGTGGAACGTGTGCGAGTGATACGCGAAGCGGTCGGCTCAGATATCGAGTTATACGCCGACGCTAACCAGTGTCTGTCACCCAAACAGGCGATCAGACTCGGTCGCCAACTCGAAGCCTTCAACCTCGTCTGGTTCGAAGAGCCCGCAGTCTACAACGACCTGAAAGGTAACGCCGAAGTACGCCAGGCGCTCGACACACCGATTGCCGGTGGTGAAACCGAATACACGCGCTACGGTATGCGCGATATACTCGAAGCCGGAGCGGTCGATGTATTAATGCCCGACCTGCAACGCATCGGCGGCCTCAGCGAATTTCGCCGTAGCGCGGCGATTGCGGCCGTTTATGAAATTCCGGTTTCGTCGCACTTGTTTACCGAACACAGTATCTGCATCGCCGCCTCGGAGATGAACTGTATTTCCGTCGAACATATGCCATGGTTTGAGCCACTGTTTAATGAGACCATGGAGGTAGACGATGGCTATATAGCGGTACCCGAACGTCCCGGCATCGGATTTACATTCAATCAATCCGCAATTAAACAATACAAGCTGACTTAGGAGGATAACCATGGAAAAGCTGGAAGGGTGGCTAGAGCGTGTTTACGGCGCAGGTGGCGACCGCGCCACTCTCGATCGCCTGTACGACGAGTGGGCAATCAATTACGACCGACATCTATGGTCTAGTGGTAATCCTTATATTGCGATTTCAGCTGGCATGGCCGGTAAATATATCAACGGCTACGGTGCCCATATCCTCGACGCGGGCTGTGGCACTGGAAATATGGCCCAGGTTTTACATCAGATGGGTTTTAGTAATATCGAAGGACTCGATCCATCGGACGGAATGCTGCTGGTTGCAAAACACAAAGACATTTACCAGAAGCTACACAACCTGCCGCTCAATACCCGCGTAGACCTCCCCGACGCGAGCTACGATGCTGTAATCGCCGCCGGTGTACTGACCCACGGTCACGCACCACCCGAGTCACTGGATGGCATCCTCACACTGACAAAACCGGGGGGCATCATCATATTTTCCCTGTCTGAAACTGCCAGTAACGAGTATGGGTTTGGCGAAAAGTTAAAACAGCTCGAAGCGGATGGAGCAATGATGCCACTGGAAAGGTCGCGACTTTTTCGAACCTACCCGTTTTCCGAAAAAGAAGCGAATGTTCGTCACTGGGTTTTTGTTTATCGGAAAGCTTGAGGCGTTAGAATTGATGCTCTCGCGGAGCCGCGAAGAGCGCAAAGGACAGACCTTAACATCCGCCGGGTTATCAAAATTAGTAAGTCTCTTGTCACCATCAGTATTGACTTCGAGTACCTTGATACGGATGAGGTTTACCTTACAAGGCAAGGAGAAAGCATTGTCATTTCAGCCAAAAAACCAACCTGGGATGAATTCTTCGATTCTAAATCTTCATTTAGTGACGGCTTTTTACAGGACAGAAATGATTAGCCTCCACAGGAAAGAGATTTTGATTGTTGTACATGCTCGACACTAATATCTGTATTTATGTCTTAAAAAACCGCACTGATAAATTACGCAATAAATTTAAAGCCATTAGAGATATCTATATCTCATCCATCACTTATATCGCCGCAATTAAAAAGAAAGCCAGGAAGGCTGCGGATGCTAAAGATACATAAACATACCCGTGCAGAAAACGACCTTACTAGTTATATGGCTCTACTCCTTCGAGAACTGGGGTACTTCTCAAGCCACATATTTGTATTCGTTGAATATATTCTGGCTACCGTCAGTTAGCCACCATTCCTTTGATAGTCCAAGCTCTCGCAGCTAGTAGAATCTCGCCGTCTGGCCCAGTTGGCAATTTCTCTTGCAGTGAATTTTTAATTTTGTTCCGAATCGGTTCATCCAGGGAAACACAATATTTCGGAGCCGATCCAACTCCCCCAAGAAATGGGCTCCAATAGTCATCAAAATTTTTGAAGGCTGTAGGAATGTCTAACGCTTTAATTGATACATCTACAAGGTCGGCCGACCCGAATGCATTTATTAGTGGTGTGGGACGACATATGGGGGCATTTTTACCATCGTCGAAGTCCGCAGAGCGTTCGTCAAATAAGATCGCCGTATCAAAGAAATTTCGCATGATCTGCATGTGCCCAGCATAATCCCAAACGTAGAGTGCGACTATTCCACCTGGGCGAGTAACTCGAGCCATTTCATTTAAAACTGACTGGGCATCTGGTACAAAATTAAGCACTAGGGCGCTAACGACATAATCGACTGAATCGTTCGGCAAACTTAACTTATCTGCGCTCTCGACACGGAAATCTGCTTCTTTTACTCGGTCGCGAGCAATTTCGATAAATCCTTCAGCCATATCCACACCAATGATCGAGTCAGGTTCACAGGTATTAGCTATCAATTCCGTGAGACCGCCTGTTCCACATCCAATATCAATCCAGGACTTTTTGCCAGGCGCACCTAGCCACTGCAAAAATAATGGAGCCACTTTTTTACTCCATCGACCCATGTAATTTTCGTATGCATCCGTATTACCCCAAAGATCCGATTTATTACCTGGCATTAATATTTACTCCGATATTTGGTTGCCACATAACGAGGCTGTAGAAAAACAGTGTGATGCGGGGTCATATTAACCGTCTCTGTCAATTTTTGATTGCGCCCACTGTGACCAGGTTTTTTCCGATGATCAAGACCGCTTTTCATTTTGATCGTTATTTGGCTCTCCATCCAA
>CAXMRQ010000168.1:0-24392 GCA_964196115.1 uncultured Gammaproteobacteria bacterium | reverse complement strand
TGGCCGTATTCGTGAAAGGTTAGCGAGATGATCAACGCGATCATGATTAACAGGAATAGTGCGTATTGCTGTTGGAATAACAGTTGTATCATTAAAAGCGGCCTTTAATTGTTTCGGGTGGTGTAGATGTAATCATGCCTTCGTCAACATCCTCGTCATCTTCGACTGGTTCTTCGACCAGACTCAATCCGCCCAAAGCATCCTCGGAGTCTGCGCTTCCCGTATCACTTTTTTTACCGAGCTCAATTCGAAGCCGTAAATTATTCTCGGCATCGGCATTTTTCAATGCTTCTTCAAGGCTAATTTTGCCGTTGAGGTAAAGGTGATACAGCGCGGTATCAAAAGTTTGCATTCCCATCCCCTCGGATTTTTCCATTACCTCCTTGATTTCCATTACAGCACCTTTGAGTATTAAATCCGCGACCCGGCCAGAATTCAATAATATTTCAATTGCGGCACAACGTTTGCCATCGACTGTCGGGATCAGGCGCTGCGAAACGAATGCCTGTAAATTGATCGACAGATCGCTGAGTAGTTGTTTGTGTCGTTCTTCAGGGAAGAAATTAATGATGCGGTCGAGCGCCTGATTGGCATTATTGGCATGCAGCGTAGAAATGGCAAGATGCCCTGTTTCCGCAAACGCGAGAGCGTGTTCCATGGTTTCCCGATCCCTTATTTCTCCGATTAAGATGACATCCGGCGCCTGTCGCAAAGTATTTTTCAGAGCATCGGTAAATGAATCTGTATCGACACCGACTTCACGCTGGTTAATGATACAGCCTTTGTGCGGGTGGATATATTCCACCGGGTCTTCGATGGTAATGATATGTCCTTTTGAGTTTGTATTTCGATGGTCGATTAAGGCCGCTAGCGAAGTTGATTTCCCCGACCCTGTGCCTCCAACAAACAGGACTAGACCGCGTTTGTACATGATGACTTTTTCCAGCACCTCTGGCAATCCCAGGTCCTCTATGCGAGGAATTTCAGTAACAATATTTCGAATTACCATCGCCACTTCATTTCGCTGCTTAAAAATATTGACCCGAAAGCGGCCTACGCCATTTAAAGATAGCGCAAGATTCATTTCTGGTTTCTGCATAAATTCCTGTTTCTGCTTGTCGTTCATAATTTCCTGAGCAAGCGAGTCTACCCACCCCGGAGGGGCCGCATCTTTGCCAAGAGGCGTCAATACGCCATTAAATTTTGCACTGGGTCGGGCACCGGTAGAAAAATAAAGATCCGAACCATCTTTTTTGGCCAATATTTTTAAATAAGAGGTGACTTTCATAAAATCGAATTCCAGTTAGTGAATTTTGTCGAGTTTTGATAGGGAAATATATTAAATGATTTAATCAACAAAAACACATAACTCTTTGTAAATAATGAAAAACCGCTATAATTACACTGGATGGGTTTTATTTTTAATGCATTGGTTAAAGTGTAAAACCAGTACATTTTATTTAATACTCAAAAAAAGTGAATTAAACTCGAATATTCCATCAGCCGATGAGTGATAGTAAATGTTAATGTCTACCCTGGCTGGGAAAGGTTGCTGATGTATCCGGCAGGAAGTATTTTTGATATTGTAGCTCCTGTTAGAGTGTCTTTAATAAATCAGTATTCGTGTTGATTTAAACATCAAAAGGAACGTAATGTCGTGTCGGAAGACCTGATCACTCGATATAAAAAATCCATTCGAATTCAATATCAGAATAGCGAAATGGAAAGCAAGTACCGCGAAGGACAGAATTCCCGTGGCCGCAGTTCGAGTGTATTTGCTTTCGGAATTTTACTAATCCTCAGTCTGGCCTTCGCCTATCTTGAAAACAAGGCATTCGGCCGCGAAATTATGACACCAATGTTCGGCTACCTGGCCGTTGCTGGGTTGGCTTTCGGGAATTTGCTTGTCAGTCAGTTTATGCAGAACGTCTACTGGCCGAATATCAGGCTAATGATTAATGGCGTTGCCTGTATGGGCGTAATAATAATGGCTGCTTATTTGCAAAAATTTAGCGCCTACCATGCGCTAGAAATGACATTATTAATTGCCTGGATGGGTAGCCTGAATGTGATGCGTTTCCCGATATCTACGCTAATTTCACTGGGTTTGTCGAGTGTATTTCTGTTTGTAATGCATTACACCGAGGCATTCAAATCGACGATTGAAATTGTAGCGGTTTTGTTGTTTTCCGCTGCGACCATCGGCGCTTATCTTTCTTACATACTGGAACGCCATCGAAGACAGTTGTTTTTGCATACTATAATTAATCAGGATATGACTAATCGGCAGGAAACCTGGGCGTTTACCTTAATTGATCTTGATATGGCCTTGAGCGGCATTCTGGAATTCAGGGAATTAATCGGCTTGCTTAAAAAACACCTGGAATCTGTTATCGCTTTTGATTCATATATTCTTACTTCACTGGAGGGCCAGGGTCCAAAGCCTGTTGCCGACAAGATCGAGGGTGCTTTATTTGAAGATGAAGATAGAACGCTATGGCCGGAAGACGTGTTGAGTAAACTCACTCAAACCCGGCAGGCCACTGTTAGTGCAGAACATGAAGAATTTAAGGGGTTTTTAGGGTTAGTAAAAAAGCGAGTTCTGTCCTATCGGCTAGATATACCTGTCATTAGTGACTCAAAATTACTAGGGGTAATTAGTTTACGCCGGACTAGTGAACCGTTTAACGATCTCGATATGGTTGCCAGTGTCAGTATAGCCACCCAGGCTATGTTGATTTTTAAACGAACGGTTAAAAATTCTACTGTTGTTTTACAAGCTCCAGCTCCAGCTCCAGCTCCAGCTCCAACCCCAACTCCAACTCCAACTCCAACTCCAACTTCAACTCCGGCGCCGAAGCCTGCCCCGTCTCCGATACCGGTTGTCACCCCCACGCTAGTGTCAGCAAAGCGTAGCGGCAATAAGGTCAAAACTTCAAAGTTGGCTACCAGCCAGTCGACTGATATGAATGTAACCGACCACAGTTTCATCGATCCCAATATTCAGGTTGTATTACCAGACCTGGTGGAAAAGGAGAAGCTGGATGAAGAGTTAGGGAAAAAGACGATTACTTTACTCAGCCGCGAAAACGCTGACAAGATAGCGTTGGAAAAGTATCAGACCGCTTCTCTACAAGCTGAACCCTTGTCTATCTTGATTATTGAGGTTGATGGCTTATCGAAATTGCGTGAACAGGACGGGGATCAGGTTGCTTACAAGGTTTTTGCCGCTATAGTCAAATACATATTTTCCAAAGTGGAGAAAGATAAAGATATCCTGGGACGTTATGGCCAAAACGGGCTCAGTGTCTTAATTCCTGAAATCGATATGAATGCGGCCGAAAAATTTGCAGAAAAAATCCGGCGGTTCGTATCAAACGCGCGATATAAAACAGCTTATGGAGAAAAGAGCGCCACCTTGAGCATTGGTGTCGCGTCAATGACTGACGATACCGGTAATTATAATTCGATGGTGAAACGGGCTGATATGGCTTTGTTTGTCGCCAAGAAAAATGGACGTAACTGCGTCAAGGTCCGTCTGTAAGGATCATCCTAGAAACCGCAGTTGAATCACGAAAGTATGCACACCAAAAGTAGGCGCTTTAGGCGAGCTCTTGACGCATCGGAATGCCGCATCACTGGGAAATCTGAAAAACCTCTCGTCACCAATAAGGTGACAGGTAATTGCTCCTGCATTATCTGCATACCCTACATCCATGTAGGTAACCACGAGTTTTTCATATTTTCCATGCACATCAATAATTTGCAGATCTTTTACGCGCCCAACTGCGGTTTCTAGGATCATTTAAAATCCATGGAATTAAGAATCGGGGATCTGAAAAAACTCCGGTCAAGGCGCATCCAGTGTATTTCGCTGGGAGAACGTCGAATCGTATTAATCTATCATCAACTAAAATTTTATGCCCTGGATAATGCCTGCCCGCATAAATTAGCGAGTCTGTGTGAAGGTTACCTCCGGGATGATCGGCTAGTGTGCCCCTGGCATGGTGCGGAATTTAATATCGCTAGCGGAGAAAGCTTTAGCCCACTGGCATCTAAAGGTACCAACAGCTACCCAATTTTTGTTCGAAATCAATCTGTCTTTATCGATATCAGGGATGTTGAAAATCAATGAATTCTTATCACGAATAGAGTAAGGTGCTATTTTCAATTCTCGCCTGTTATGCATCATAATGAATGGCTGGATCGATGGAAGCAAAACCGAATCGGTTTCCACGAATCAACAGTTAATGCCCACCTTTGCCGATATTTGCCCGAGTTCAGACTGAATCAGGGCGATACGATATTTATGCCACTTTGTGGTAAGGCTCACGATATAGCCTGGCTTGCACAACAGGGATTTCATGTTGTCGGTATTGAAATTTCTCAAATTGCGATTGAGTCATTTTTTTCTGAACATAAATTACAATACCAGGAATTTGAATCAAAACGGTTTGTTTTACGTAAAAGTGGCAATATCAGCCTGATGCAAGGTGATTATTTTGATTTGCGGCCAGAAGATTTATCGGCCTGTCGACTGGTCTATGACAGGGCCGCATTAATCGCAATTGATGAAATTAATCGCAGTCGATACTGCACCCATATGCTATCTATCATTCCACCTGCTACCGATCAGCTTTTAATTACACTGAATTATGACCAGACCAAAATGAGCGGGCCTCCATTTGCTGTACCTGATCAGGAAGTTCACCAGTATTATGATTCAGCCTATAAAGTCGATGCGGTTGAAGTGAATGACGTGCTCGACGAAAGACCCCGATGGCGAGATCAGGGTTTAATCGCGCTAACTGAATCGGTATTTAAATTAACCGCTACGATTACCTAAGTCCGACAGGCTACTAGACCATCATGAAATACCAGGGAAATTTGCACAAGATGCATAGCCATCACGATGACACGGTGGCTTATGAGCTTGAGCTGGGTGGGCAGTTAATAAGGCTGAATGACTGGCTCGGCAAATCAGTACAGATCGAGTATTTACAGCAAATCGAATGCATCCATTGCGGGCGTAAGACGAAGAAAAGTTTCAATCAGGGTTATTGTTACCCTTGTTTCAGCAGCCTGGCGCAGTGCGATATGTGCATCATGTCACCGGAAAAATGCCACTATCACCTGGGTACCTGTCGCGAGCCCGAGTGGGGTTTGGCGCATTGCATGAAGCCCCATATCGTCTACCTGTCAAACACATCGGGTGCCAAGGTCGGCATTACCCGTGAGAGCCAGCTGCCTACACGTTGGATTGATCAGGGTGCCTTACAGGCGTTGCCGATATTGCGGGTTTCAAAACGCTATTATTCAGGATTGATCGAAACCTCGTTTAAAAAATACATCAGTGACAGAACTAACTGGCGCACTATGTTGAAAAACGAGGTTGAGTCGCTGGATTTGTATCAGATTTATGAATCCCTGTGGCCTGTAGTAGCCACCGAGTTAGACGATGAAGTAGTTAATGATGTCGAAATACTCGCCACACAGGACGGCTGTCGAAACTTCCATTATCCAGCACAGCGATACCCACAAAAAATAGTCAGTTTCAATCTCGATAAAACTGCGCGACTTGAAGGTCAACTAGACGCCATCAAAGGTCAATACCTGATCCTCGATAGTGGGGTTATCAATATTCGCAAGTATGCGGGATACCTGGTCAGTATCACTGTGTCATGAGCGAGCTTGTACTGACTCAGATTAAACCTAGGAAGCGCAATTGGATCACGAAAGTCCACGCACGCTCTTGGCGCATCACTAGAAAACCAAATAACTTCTCATTACCAATAAGGTGACAGATATTTGCTCCTGCATTATCTGCATACCCTACATCCGTGTAGGTAACTACGAATTATTTGACAGGCACTATGCGCCAATATGACGTGCATGGATGCACTAATGCAGTGTTTGCAGGATGCAAAGGAGCTGCCTAACGCGTCTTTTTCGCACCCAACTGCGTTTCCTAGGTTAAATTACACCAGTAGGGCTATATACGGTGCGGCTCGCAACTTAATGCAAATTAATAGTAGGCGTTTGTAGTTGATAAAAATCGATTAATTCCCTGACATGTTGAGGGTACTCGAGCGTATCCATCTCACGCATGCTTTCGTCGAAAAAGTTGTTCGCCTCATTTACTGACGATTATGAGGTAGGTCAGGGCGCTCCATCAAGTTGGTTAACCTCAATAGCAACTCTAGTCCATGATCGCCGATATCGGTGGCTTCATTTCTATTGATCACGTAATTATCGCGCACCTGAATGTTGATGCGGGTGATCACATCGAAAAAGGGTCAAAAGCCTGAATTAACTGGTCTAATGCCTTGCGGTATGGATCGTCCAGATATTCTTCGAGCTGCAAAGCAACATTATTATAAGCTTACTCGAGCGGATTCACGTACCAGGCTAAGGCCCTTGAAAATAAGGCCCGTATATAACTGTACCAAGCTTGCGCCGAGCTGCAGGCGCAGTAAGGCTTCGTCTGCTGATAAAATACCGCCTACCGATATAATCGGTATTTCTTTCTGTAGCACTTGATGGAACTGGCTCAGCACATGCCTCGACTTATGACAAAGTGCCTCGCCACTTAATCCGCCTTTCTCTGCTGCCAGAGGATGTCCGCCAAGCAGGGTGCGATCCAGTGTTGTATTAGTCGCGATTAATGCATCTATCTGATGCTTTTTGAGTAATTCCGCAATGGCCGGAATAGTTTTGTCGTCAAGATCAGGTGCGATTTTTAATGCAATGGGTCGGTCGTACTGGTATTTGTCCTGTAAAGATTTACGAGTTTCGTTAATACCATAAAGCAATTCATCGAGTGCGGATTCGTTTTGTAAACTACGTAATCCCGGCGTATTTGGAGAAGATATGTTGACGCTGATATAGTCAGCCTGAGGGTAAACTTTTTGCAGGCAAATTTTATAGTCCGATAATGCATTTTCCACCGGAGTTGCCAGGTTTTTGCCGATGTTAATTCCCAGCACATAAGGTCGAGGCCAATCAGGTAATTGCTGTAGTAGGTAGTCGACACCTTTATTGTTAAAACCCATGCGATTAATGATGCTGCGCTTACGAATTAATCTGAATAATCGAGGTTTTGGATTGCCCGCCTGTGCGAGCGGAGTCACTGTTCCAAGCTCGATAAAACCGAAACCGAGTGTAGCCAGCCCCGGCAGATAATCGCCATCCTTGTCGAGCCCGGCTGCGAGTCCTACCGGATTAGGAAAATCGATTCCCATCACCCGCTTAGGGTTTTCGATACGGGTTAGAGGCATCAATGCACTGAACTCATTGAGTAGTTCCAGACTGATTTCGTGAGCCAGTTCAGGGTCGACCGAAAACAACACGGGTTTTAGCAGCTTATATAGCATTAGTTTGTCTAGCCCGGAAATTTCATAAATCTGCGCAATGATCGCGAAGTATATTGATTTCACGAGGAAATATCCGAAGAAGTCTCGTATCAATGATTCCGAGCGACTGAGGAACTATTTCTTGTGGAATCAATAGACAAGTAAGATTGTGCATGATTTATGAATTTTCCGGGCTAAATTAACGACTTCAATTCAGCATAGTGATTTACATCCTGCAGCGTATCAATATCCCTGACGGTTTCAAGTATCGTTACGCGGTAGTCTAGATCTTTGGCGTTCTTCAGAGTTTGTTCGAAAACCCGTTCACAACCCCATTCTACATCGGAAAATAATCGCGCATCTATCTTGCGGCAGGCGATCAAGGCATAGCCACCATCGAGTGCCGGTAGCAGCACCATATCGCTATGGTTAAGCGCTTCAATTGCCTGCCGTAAATGGTCGAGAGTTATATCCAGACAATCTGACCCAATTAGAATAACTTTTGCAGTATCGCCTGCCTGTTGCTGCAACTGGCTACTAATGGCCTGTAGCATGCGATACCCCAGATCTACTCCCTGTTGCAATCTGTAATCCTCTTCGTCGAAAACCGGATCGGTCGAGTCTTCGCTAAGCCAAAGCTGATATTCCAGGCCTGAATGTCTGACCAAATTTAATGTGTAATGGAGGCAGTAACGATAAATATCGGTCGCAGTGGTTTTACCGAGGTCGGTTATCAGACGAGTTTTTACCTTGCCTGCCACTGGTGGTTTAGCGAATATCTGGATGATTGCCATTCGCGCTAATAGATTCGATATAGTCGTTCGGGATTAATACCCAGCCAATAAGCTAATCTAAGCCCCCACATCAGGAAAACGGTTTTGATAATGCCGTTATGCTCCCAGCGCCGACTGGAAGTGACAACCGGAAAGCTTGCGATCGAAGGTTTTGCTATGCGCCGCGCATGTTTGCTAATAGCAACATCTTCCATAATCGGAATATCCGGGAAGCCCTTTAAACGAGTGAAAAAAGACCGCGTAAAGTAAAGACCCTGGTCACCGGTGGCGACTCTAGTGATCCGCGAGCGGAAGTTTATTGCGGTTTCAATGACTCGCAAAAACCAGTGCTGACCGCTTAGTCTGACCGGGAAAAAGCCCCAGTTTTGTGATTTCTGAATTTGTTTTAACCAGTCATCGGGCAGCCTGCTGTCGGCGTGCAAAAATAACAGGTAGTCACCATTTGCATGATTAACGGCGGCATTCATTTGCCTGGCTCTACCAGTTTCGCTTTTGATGATTTTACAGGGGTACTGTTTAGCAATTGAGAGACTATTATCGGTACTGCCACCATCGCTCAGGATGATTTCGGTTTTCGAGTTCTGCACATTCTGCAATAGATTTTTTAAACTTTTACCCAGTTGTGATGCTTCATTATAAACCGGAATAATAATGCTTACCGATATGCAGCTAGACTCAACCAAGAGCGCCCCCGCAACTACTGCCCTGTCCCGCTGTGCAGCCGTAACAATGGTCGGCGATACGCACAGGAATGTTTAACAGATCATTTTCCACTACATCGCGTATATGCAGCGGTGCGTAAGTGCGAGGATTATCGATGTTCATATTGAGCATCTGGTTGAAGTCACAATCGTATACATATCCCTGCCAGTCGACGCTAAGCTGGTTCTTGCACATTAAACCGTTCAGGTTGCTCGCACTGAACGAGTCTTTAAGCAGGGTCATGTAGTTTTCGAATTCTCCTTTCGAAATCAGAGTACTACCAAAGCGGGCGATTGGCATGTTGGTAATGGTAAAAAGTTGATCGAATGATATATCAAACTCGTCGTGTAAATATCGTTGATAGTCACCAAATAGTGACTCCTGAGACGGTGGTAGATAAGGCCCGGTCGGGTTATATACCAGGGTAATAGTCAGCTTGCTGCCCGGTTGGCTATAGCCAAGACCATTCAGAATTTTAAGCACTTCGATACTTTTCTGATAAACCCCTTTTCCTCTTTGCCCGTCGACATTTTCTTCAATGTAACAGGGTAGTGAGGCTACAATCTGAACTTCGTTATCGGCCAGAAACTGGGCCATGTCCTCGAATCCAGGTTCAAGCAATATGGTCAAATTACAACGATCAATAATCACCAAGTCGAGTTTTCGGGCTTCCAGTACCAGTTCCTTGAACAATGGATTCATTTCCGGCGCGCCACCGGTCAGGTCAAGAGTGTGTATGGAGGATTGATCGAGAATTTTCAACAGATAATCAATATTTTCACCAGTCATTAGTTCTTTACGACTGGGCCCTGCAGCGACATGGCAGTGCAAGCAGGACTGGTTACATAAATAGCCGAGGTTAACCTGCAATATTTCGATTTCATTACGCATCACTGGTGGGAAATCGGTGTTTTTCAACAATGGCCAGGTATCATTCATAGGTTTAATTCAGCTTGTTATGAGTCAGCAGTAGACTCTCAATATAGCATAGAGTTCCTGACCAATATCCCTATACACCAAGGTGTGAATGGATTAAGTCCGTCTAAAAGGAATCATCAGAATTTGATCGATTCGCCTGTCTTCTGGATCCCGCATCATGTCTAGCCCTATGGGCATAGTCTGATCATTGTTTGAGGCTTGATGCGTATAACTTTGAAACAGGCGATCCCAACAGGAGAGGAAAAATCCGTAGTTGGTATTGTGTTCTTCGGGCAACGTGGAATGGTGGATGCGATGCATTCCGGGTGTGACGATCAGCCTTCGGACAATCGGCTCAATTCGTTTTGTTAAACTAATATTAGAATGATTAAATAGGGCGGAGCCACTGAGAATGATTTCAAATATCAGGACGCCATAAGCAGGCACACCAAGCAGAATAATAAGTAACATTTTGTACAGCATCGAAATTGCAATCTCGATCGGGTGAAAGCGCAAACCGGTAGTCAAATCAAAATCGGTATCAATATGATGCGTGCGATGAATGCGCCAGAACCAGTTCCACTGATGTGAAACCCGATGCTGCGCATAAATTGCAAGGTCGAGGAAAGCAATTGTTAGTGGTATTGCAATCCATGGACTCAATGTGATCCAGTTAAGAAATCCCAGGCCTTCGCTATCAGCCCATAGCGCAATACCAACGGCCGCCACCGGAAACAATAGCTTTAATACTATTGAGTTAATAATTATCAGTATCAACTGATGTGGCCAGCGTTGTAATCTACTGTAGCGCAATCGTCGATAGGGCGCGACGAATTCCCAAATCGCCATCACTGCGAATATAGAGGCAAATGCGATCAATCGGATTTGTGTTTCGTTTTCCATTAACATGTGATGTCTAAAAGGTAACGCCGAAAATTCTGTGCCCGGGAGACGATGGAAGATAATCAGCCATTATACGACTACCCGCGTATTGGCGTAGCCCCAATTGTGACCCACCATCAAAGTGGTTTGCCGCCTATTTTTTAAATTGCTATTCCATTCGCAAGCAAAGGCTGACGCGTTAGAGACTCTTTAATTGAATAGTTTAAACAGGGCGTTACTGTTTTCTTCTATTAGATCCGCGATTTTTTTATGGCCTGAGTTGGTTGCAATTTGATAGGCATTCTGGTCATCCAGATTTCGGATTTGTGGGTTCGCACCTGCCTTTATTAGGGAATCCGCCATAGCCTCTTGTCCAGTAGCGGCTGCCAGCATTAGTGCAGTATCTCCAGCATTGTTTTTTGCATTGATGTCGATATTCCTGGTGAGCAGAAATTTTGTTATTGCATTTTTTTCAGATAACACAGAAAGCATAAGTAGCGTGTTTTTTTCGCGGGTTAAAGTGTCCAGGCTGGCTCCGCTACTTATGAGAAGTTTGGTGATGCCCAGATGCCCTCTGGAAATAGCGCGGGCCAGTGCCGTATATCCGTTTACGTCGGCATGATTGATAGGGGCTCGTTTGTTCTTTATCAACGCAGCCGTGACTTTTCTCAGCCCAAGGTCAGCGCTATACCATAATGCTGAACGATTATTATTATCGATCTGGTTGACATGTTCATCAATTTTGATCAATTGGGTGGCCAGGGGTTCCATTTTATTCTGTATAGCGAGCAAAAAAGCGCGGTGAATCGATGCCTTATCGAGGCGTCTGCTAGACAAGGCCAAAGCAGACTGCTGGTGTCCACTGATGATAGCTATGGACAAAGGGCTAGCATTGTTTTTTGCGATGATGGATGAATCTGCACCGTACTTGACGAGTAAATTTACAGTTTTTAATTGGCCTGATGCGGCGGCTAAATACAGAGGGGTTTCATTTCTATTATTTACCGCATTGATATTGCCGCCCTCCGCAATCAATAACTCCACGATTTTAAGTTGTCCCTCTCCTGCTGCCCTGTGCATAGCGCTGTTACCACTTGCGTCGGTAGTTAGAATATTGGCACCCTGATCAAGCAGTTGGTCCACAATGGCTATCTCGCCAAGTAGGCTCGCAACATTTAAAAGTGGCCAGTCTTTATAAAGTGATCCGGACTTGTCAATCGTTTGCTGAAAATCCTTGAGACTAACTTTGGCAAATCCTTTGTTTTGTGCAGGTAATTTGATGCCTTGTTTAACAAACACAGACTTTGCTTTTTGTAAATCCAGGATTTGTGCAAGTTGTGGTGCTGATTGGGATTTTTTATTTTTTATACTGTAGTCAGCATTATTGTTGATTAAAAGATTCATCATGTTCTTATCTTCATGGCGCGTGGCAATGATGAGAGCTGTATTACCAAGGTGATCCTGTGCATTGATGTCTACCTTTATCCTAATAAGGTTCAATACTATACCTGAGTAACCGTTACGGGCCGCAATGTGGATTGGGCGATCATTATTGCTATCTGGTGTATCCAGTCGGGATGAATTGAATAATAGTAGTTCTGACATTTCGCGATGCCCTGCCTGCAGGGCAACTACGAATGCGGATTGACGATTGGTATCAACAATATCAAGGTCAACATTACCTTTAATCAGCGATCGTATCCGATCCAGGTCGTTGGTGCGAATAGCGCTGAAGATGCGGTCTTGACTGATATTAAGATTATTGTTAGCAGAGTTTGATTTCTTCAGCTGGGCCAGTTTTTTGATTGCTCGCTGATAACCTTGATCAGCAGCTGCCTGGTACCACCGGAGCGCTTCTGCGGGATTTTTTTTGTCTGGATCTTGTTTCTCCAGTATTGAAGCCAGCGTATATTGCGCTTCAGGCAGGCCATTAGTTGCGGCTTTTTTATACAGCCCAACGGCCTTATCGAGATCAGATTTTACCCCCTTGCCTGAACGGTAGAGTCCTGCCATCCGGTATTGTGCTTCGGGGATATTCCGCTTTAGCAGTGGTTGCAGGTGTCGAACAGCCTGGTTGTATTGACGTAAGCGGATTGATTTATCAACGGCTTTTAAGCTAGTTTCAGTATCAGATATAGCCGGGGATGAAAGTAATATGCCGAATATAAAAAAGAGGAACGGGATTATTCCTGTTTTAGTTAAATTCATCAGGCTGTGCCATATTTGGTATCGACCTTAATACCAATTTGTTTGAGGAATCCGGTTGGCAGAATACCACCGGCATTTATGATGACGGCATTATTGGCCACGACTATTGGTTTTCCATTGCACTCAAGAGTTACCTGGGTTTCATCAATTTTAGTTGGGCTTGATGACATGTAGAGTTTAATTTTTCCTTCCCTGGAATACGCATCGACCCGGTCGCGATTTTTGGCCTTGGCTCGCGAAAAACTGTCACTGCGATAACACAGAGAAACTTCGCTACCAGTAACGTCGGCAATCGCGAGGGCTGCCTCCAGGGCACTATCACCACCGCCTACAATCAATACTTTCTGGTTTATATATTGTTCCGGATCAATCAATTGATACACCACTTTGGGCAGGTCTTCACCGGGAACGTCTAGTTTCCTGGGCGTGCCCCTACGGCCTATGCTAAGTAAAATTTTATCAGTAAGATACTCCCCCCGGTTTGTTTTGACGCTAAATCCGTTGTTAGTGTTTTCTACATTAGCAACAATTTCATTGTAGTTAATCTTAATGTCAGTTTTTTTCTCTACCCCCCGCCAAAAATCCAGTAGCGCTTCCTTGGTGGTTTCCTTGAACTGCATCTTGCCTATCAGTGGTAATTCGACCGGTTGTGTCATGACAATTTTGCCGCGCGGGTATTGAAATACTGTGCCTCCTAACGAGTCCTGATCAAGCGTCAGGTATTTCAGTTTCTGTTGTTTGGCGGCAAGTGTTGCCCCAATGCCGGCAGGGCCAGCGCCTACAATGATGACCTGATAGGGGTTCTTGCTATTTTTCGGTAGTGTGCCGGCCAATGCCTTGATCGCGGTTTTGCCTTGCTCGATGGCATTGCGAATCAATCCCATGCCACCAAGTTCACCAGCGATATAAATGCCTTTGATATTGGTTTCAAACTTGTCGTCCACCTGGGGTATGTCTACCCCGCGTTTTCCCGTGCCGAAAACCAGAGTGATAGCGCCCACGGGGCAAACTGTTTTACAGGCCCCATGACCAATGCAATTGGCTGGCTCCAGTAATTCTGCCTTGCCATGAAAAATTCCGAGAACATTATGCCCGAGCTGTTGTGGGCAGGCATAAACGCAGGATTTACAGCCTATGCATTTGTTTCTATCAATGATCGGGTGTAATGAGGCTGGTTCGGACAGACCGGATTCTACAGCCTGTTTACGAGTGAGTTCGCTACGTTTTTGGCGGCGACCGTATATGAACATATATGCCAGCAGGAATAAAAGTATTGGTAAAAAGTAAAGGTAGGTATCCATGCAGAGCTATATTGAAGTTAAGCTAATATCTTGTAGCAGATAGTAGAGCGAATCCAGTCTCAATTAAGGTAATTATTTCCCTTTGATAATTAATTCCCTTAATAGAGATCAGGCTCCTGATAAAATAGCCTATGCTTACTATCAATACAATCTAATACTAAATTTTGCGGCTTAATGATGATCAGGATTGCCCTAAATACCCTCACTGTATTTTGGTACAGCAGTATTGCCCTTTTCATAATGGCTGGCTGGATGGTGCGCGATCAAAGATATCTGGTTCCTGAATCGGGTATAGGTTACTGGCTTGGTATTCTGGGTGGTTCGATGATGCTGCTACTGCTGGTCTACCCCCAACGTAAGAAAAGGCCGAGTTGGGGATTTACTGGATCCATCAAGTTCTGGTTTAGGCTTCATATGTTTCTGGGTATATTCGGTCCGGTCTTGATTATCTTTCATTCGGGTTACCAGCTGGGTTCGCTGAATGGCAGAGTTGCTTTATTCTCTATGCTAATAGTTGCTAGCAGTGGCCTTGTCGGGCGCTATCTTTACCGGCGTAGTCACCACGGGCTTTACGGTGAAAAAATACGCTTTGAGGAACTCTACCATCTAAATGAAGACTGGAGTCAGCAGTTGACCGAGTTGAAGGAGAAACGACCTGAAATTGTCGACGAATTACATGAAATTGAACAAAAATTGGTCAATCTACATACGGGGGAAAATCGCTCGCTTTGGTTTTATAAGTCTACGAAATGGAAACTGAATGGATTGAGAAAAAAGCTCCTTAAAACGATTGATCGATCTGAGGATCGGAAAAAGTTGTTCGACAGGGTGAGGAGTCTGCAATCTATTTGCAATCTGGGGGTTAACGAAATTCTCTTTTCACTCTGGCATATACTGCATTATCCGCTATTTATTTTGCTGGTTATTTCTGGAATTACCCATGTGGTAGTGGTTCATTTTTATTAATGAGGTCTATTGCTCCGGTCATAGCTCTGCTACTGCTGCTGATACAAAGCGACACGATTTATGCGCTGGACATTGAGGGCTTGTTTATGCCCGGCAAACTAATTGCAGGACATATGAAATATGAAGCCGAATGCAAACAGTGCCATGTGCGGCTGCGCGACACAACGCAAAAACAATTGTGCATGGACTGCCATAAACCGATTGGTGTTGATGTTCGCAAGAAAAGGGGATTTCACGGTAAAAATAAAAAAGCTATTTCGTCTGATTGCAAGATTTGTCATACCGATCACAAGGGTAGAGATGCCAGGATTGTTTGGCTTGATAAAGACCGTTTTGATCATAAACCGACCGATTTTCCACTACTGGGTAAGCACATGCAGACCGAATGCGCAGACTGCCATAAGAAGGATAAAAAATTTCGCGATGCCCCTTCCGCATGTGTTAGTTGCCACAAAGATGACGATATTCATAAAAACAAACTAGGTGATAAATGCGCTGATTGTCATAGCCCGAAAGCCTGGACTAGTGAGCAGTTTGATCATGACAAAACCGATTTTAAGTTAAAACACGCTCATAATCAGGTGGCTTGCGATTTGTGTCATATCGACAACCGTTACAAAAAAACCCCTAAAACCTGTGTTGCCTGCCATGCTATAAGAGATGTGCACCAGAATCGATTTGGTAACAAATGCGAGGCCTGCCATGTCGAGAAAAAATGGGATGAATCAATATTCAAACATGACCGCGACACTAAATTTCGTTTGAATGGGAGCCACCGCTCTGTGTCATGCCATACCTGTCATTCAGCAAGTGATAAAACAAAAACTAAAAAGAAGGTGCAAAGAACCTGTTTCGAATGCCACCGTCTGGACGACGTGCACAAGGGCAATAATGGTAAAAAATGCCAGGATTGCCATACTGAAATAAGCTGGCTGGAATCCGCTTTTGATCACGATGAGAAAACTGACTTTCCATTAAGAGGTGCCCATAAAAAAGCCAGCTGTCAGGCCTGTCACCAGACAAATGCATACGATAAAAAAACCGACACGGCTTGCTATAGTTGCCATAAACACGAAGATGCCCACAAAGATCAGCAAGGCAAGCAGTGTGAAACCTGTCACAACGAGTCTACCTGGTGGCTGGAAGATGTGCGATTCGATCATGAGCTGAGTAATTTCCCCCTGATTGGTCAACATGCGGTTACAGGATGCGAATCCTGTCACTTTACTTCGGCTTTCAAGGATGCAAGATCAGACTGTAATGGCTGCCATCAGGAGGATGATGTTCATAAACAGGCACTAGGCGAAAATTGTGCGCAATGCCATAACCCAAACGACTGGTTTATCTGGCGATTTGATCATGATGAGACCGATTTCAAGATCAAAGGCGCACATGATGAATTACATTGCGATAGCTGCCACTTCAAGCCACTTGACAATAATAACAAGCGCGCCCGTCGCTGCATAGATTGTCATAACCGGGATGATATTCACAATGGAAATTTTGGACCCGACTGTGATAACTGCCATACGCAGGATGAATTCTCGTCGCCCAACATTCGCTCGATGAAGAGCATCAAATCGAAAGTGTCAGAATAACGGGAGAGGGAAAATGAATTTTTATTTCACCTTTTTGAAGTATAGCCGCCAATTGAAATTGTCCGTGAAACTGGTTTCGTTGTTTTCGATACTACTGACGACATGCTGGATTTATGCTCACGCGGCTGAACCCGTGCAGGCTTTTAATCACGATGAAACTGATTTCCCGCTGGATGCTACCCATGCGCTTGTCAGTTGTGATTCCTGTCATATAAAGGCGGTATTTCTGGGCACCCCTACGCAGTGCTGGCGTTGCCATTCATTGACGGGTCGTATTCGAGCAAGTACGGCATCGCCGCAGCATATTTCTACCACTCCAGATTGCGAATACTGCCACCGGACCGGGAACTGGGCTTATGTGATTAAGGTAGATCATTTTGCAGTATTGGGAAGCTGTCAGAGTTGTCACGATGGTGTCACAGCCCTGGGGAAAAACCCGGGTCATATTCAGAGCAGCGAAGTATGCGATGATTGCCATCGGACGTTTTCATGGGCCGGTGCCGGATTTGATCATACCGGTGTCGTCGGTAACTGTATCAGCTGCCACAATGGTGTCACAGCCACTGGGAAACACCCGACTCATATACTAACGACTGATACCTGTGAGGATTGCCACCGCACAGTTAGCTGGTCACCAGTTATCCGTGTCGATCATATCGCAGTAATCGGAAGTTGCTTCAGCTGCCACAATGGCGTTATCGCTCAAGGTAAAGAACAAAAACCAGGTCATGACACGGTAGCTAACTCTACCAGTAACGATTGCGCATTGTGTCATTCGTCGCTGGCATGGACACCAGCGACACCAGCGCTTTAATGAAAATTAAAGCCTTACTTCAAATCTGAATCGGCGACCTGGGGTCGGGTTGCCGATAATTATCGCAATAATTTAACTGGCTTTATGTATTCTAAAAATAAATTCAGATACCTGTTGATATGCGTAATGTATCTCGCTTCGACTGGTTTGTTTGCTGCAAGTGTAAACTTTGTTGGGATTGAAATGGTTATGGTTAAACCGCAGCAACCAGTCGAGGTATCGTCCTATTCAATAAATCTTGAATCGTATTCAGGCCCGATTAAAAAAAGAGTTATCCAGTATTCGAGTAATATTAAAAGTGAATTTATTTATCTAACCAAAGTGGCTGTGGACAATAAATTTTATTATCGCCTGGTGACAGGTAATTTCAAAAGCCACAAACAGGCGGAGCTGGAACTTTCCAGAATAAAAAAATATTACCCCGACGCATGGATTAATATCAGAAGCAAACAGGAGCAACAGCAATTAGCCAGATTATTGACCCCGGTTAAAAAACAGCAACCAGTGCAAAAAATAGCGGTGCCGAAAATTGTAGCGGTACCTAGAATTGCACTGGAAAGTAAAACTCCAGTTAAAAAACAGCAGCCGGTACAAAAGATTACGGTGTCGAAAATTGTCCCGAAAAACAAATTCTCAACTAAATCAGATTCTGCTGAAAAACTACTAGACCAGGCAAAACAGGAATTTCTGGATGGCAACTATACCCGAGTGCTTGCGATCGCCGACAAAATCGTTGAAATCGGTACCATTGAACAGACTCAATTGGCCATGGAGCTTGCTGGTATCGTTCGCGAACGACAGAATAAATTTTCCCAGGCAATAGCTATATATACAGATTTTTTATATTTGTTTCCGGACAGCAAGATGTCCACAAAGATAAAAAGCCGTTTGGATGGACTTAAAACGATGGGCCTGGAACCCAAGAGTCGAATAGACCCTGACAAGCGCCCATCAGCCGATAGCGACTGGAATATTTACGGCGTAATATCACAGTATTATCAGGATGATGTTATCAAATCTGAAAATGATGATACGGAAATAGCCAGCTCGGCACTGCTAACAGATATAAACCTGTTTGCAACACATAAAACGGATACGAGCTCCCTGGTTATCCGCTTCGATGGTGGTATATTTGCAGATATTGAAGATTCAGAAACTGACTCACGTATCGGTCATGCCCTGGTCAGTTACACTAATAGTGAATCTGGATACCAGCTGACCGGTGGTCGCCAGAGGGGAACTGCCAAAGGTGTATACGGCCGTTTTGATGGCTTTGTATATAAAGGCCTGTCGCATCGCAGTTTTAACTACAGCGTCTATTCGGGCTACCCGGTTCAATCGTCTTATGATGATGTGCAGACAGATCGTCATTTTATCGGCACCAATATACATTTTAGTCCTTTTAGTCGGGTAGAAATGGATGTTTATCTTTTGCATCAGGAGGTTTCGGACCTGACGGATCGTCAGGCGTTGGGAACCGAGTTTGAGTATCGGCGAGGAAGAGGTTATTTGCTTGGCATTATCGATTATGATTTGTTCTATGGCGATTTGAATAACTTCACCGCGATTGGTAGCTATCCCTATAGTGAGAGATTGGATTTTAATCTAAGCTACGATTTCCGCAATTCGCCCCTGCTCACGACATCCAATGCTTTGGTGGGCCAGGCTGTTGCGTCCATAGAGGAATTAAAGGGGCTTTTTTCAGACGAAGAAATTTATCAACTGGCTGAAGATAGAACCAGCAAAGGCCGTAATCTTAACATTGGTTCGAATTATCAAATTGATAACAACCACCAGCTATACCTGAGTTTTTCATACACCTCTATCGAGGAGAAGATCGCATCGGGTAGTGTGGCGGCAACCCCTGCAACAGATGATTTATATCTCGCTGCGGATTATTCGATAAACGGATATTTCTATAACGATGATTACACAAGTTTTGGGTTGAGATTATCAGATACTAACTCGACTAGCGTCATTTCATTGCGAGCACGAACCTCTATTCCTGGGTCTGGCAATCTTAGATATGATTCACGTCTTCGACTGGACTATCGGCAGGACCATGACTCCGACGCGGGTCAGTGGATTCTAAATCCGAGTATTAAATTGACTTACAGGTCCAGCAGAAAACTTAGTATTGAGGCCAGCCTCGGTTTTGAATATTCCGATTCCGAATTACCGGAAATCGAGAATCAGACTGCCTATAACTTGTTTCTCGGTTACGTCTACCAGTTTTAAGCCGCTCATTGCACGACCCTTTTTTGAAGTATTATTTTGTATCGCCAGACGAACCGGACCTTAAGCCTCTGCCAGGGATTAGCGTTGATATGAAACAGCCCGGGCTGTGGACTTGGACTATATCTGGTTACGAATATTTGTAACATCTATGGACTTAGACTTGAGATTGAAAGCGAGGTCGGTGAAGGTTCAAAGTTTAGTGTTATATTTCCTGAAAATATCATTTCATAAGTATCCCGTACAAGACTGTACTCCTGCATATATTTCCCTGAATCAGCTGAAGCTATCTTACCTGGTGTCCTGTGATCGTTGATACTGGTTTAATTTCCATGTTGATTGTCGCAACGATATATCAGCAATCCTTGTAGTCTTTCGCTACACAATCGCGAGCAAGTTGCTCTGCTTTTTCAACTTGAGACGGAGTCATATTATTTTGAACCATATCGCGACCGAGCACCGCATTTTCATGTCCTTGTGATGCAGCAATGTTCATCCACATATAAGCGCGGACAAAATCCTGAATTACCCCGTCTCCATTGTTGTACATCGCACCCAAATTGTACATTGCGCG
Source organism: uncultured Gammaproteobacteria bacterium (assembly GCA_964196115.1). Classification (GTDB taxonomy): domain Bacteria; phylum Pseudomonadota; class Gammaproteobacteria. The sequence continues at coordinate 4,048 of CAXMRQ010000168.1, read as the reverse complement.
GTTTATATAGGTAACCTGCATGTATTTATAGAGGGCTTCATATGCTTTGAATACCGATTCCGCCCCCTCCTGTTTAACCGCCTTATTATGTTCCGCAGCTAGTTTGAACCACTTAAAAGCAGTCACGTAGTCCAGAGTTACCCCTTGTCCATTGTTGTACATCAAACCCAGATTGAACTGGGCTTCACCATTCCCCTGTTCGGCAAGCGGCTTAAACTCCTTTAACGCAGTTGCATAATCTCCACTATTGTAGGCATTCCAGCCCTCTGCAAAGTCAGCAAACGCAGAAGTACCAAATAGAAGAATAAGTGTAATGGGAAGCAGGAAGAGCCCTTTCATCCAGACATGATGCCAAACAGTCGATTAGATTGGAAGTCAAGATCGGGATAGAGGGGGAGGATGCCGGATAAGCGATTTAAAGTCGTGGCTGGGTGGCCAATTTCAGAAAGCGTTGGACATATTATGAGTTGTGGGCTTATGTAAATATGGCGCTTATTCTTCACTATGCCTGTAGGACTGCACCAGTCTGCCACTCATATGGGGAAGGAGGTTCAGATGCGAACGGTACGTGACATCATGACGACAACTGTTCAGACGATCCATCACTACAAATTTGTTTGTGAAGTGGAGGGCATTTTCTTACCCACAAAATTAGTGGGGCGCCTCTTGTAGCCGATTTGGGTAACTTAGTCGCGTTCGTGTCAATGACCGATATCGCTCATTTTGACTCCACGGGTGGCGATTCCAACTATGCAAGGGTGTATAAAATAGCCAATCCGAAGGTAATCACCATAGAATCTGGAGCTTCGATTGAAGATGCAGCACAAAAGATGCTCCACGAGCATGTACATCACCATGTCGTGATGGAGGAGGCTACTATGGTGGGGGGTACACTATCGGCGTTCGACTTCGTCAAGCTTGTAGCACAAAATGCGAGTGAGGATTGATTCGCCATTTAAATTGGTGGGTCGCATTTTGAATGGAAGTTACATTAGCCTATTGAGAGATCCGCCCTGTCTATGCGTAGATATCAAGCTGTTACCCCCCGAGTGTTGAGCATTGAGCATATTAATATCTTTTTTATAAGACTCTAGTTTACAGTCGTTCACAATTAATTTGACTAGCGACAAAATACCATCTTTCACCGTGGATATCGGTGATGGATAGAATTCCTGAGTTGAGTGAATCTCTACAAGCCTATTTTTAATGTTTATGTAATCATTCGTTTCAAATTCGATCAACTCTGCGACACAATTTGCAGTAAAAACCGTTGGTGGGTTTTCTGTGAAGATTGAGAGGGAGGCTTTTTTATTTTTTTTGATATTAGCGTACTTTATAGTCTCACTTTTAGTGATGAAGTAAAAAGCATTATCGTCTTTAACAAAATAATAATAAATAGGAACTCCGTTGGGCGTCACGCTATCATGAGTCGAAACAATAGCAACATGATGTTTTTGAACAAATGAGTCCCAACTCATTTCTATGCAACTGATTCGATCATAAAGTAGCCTTCATTGTCCTCATGGCCCGACTCGGCCATTTATGGGTATTATATTTGAGAGCATTAACTTATCACATAAGATAAAAATGTATTTCGAGGTAGGAAAAATTGTACGTCAGGTATCAAATTTATGGATGGCTGTATGAATACGATTACAAACGGGAAAAATCAATGTCTTCAATAAAACCAGTGTGTTCGAGTCGTCACGAAACCAGAAGATTCTGATCGGGCGTTCAAATGAGTCAGACATATATATCGATAGCGATGATATTTCCAGGAACCACGCGACGATATCGTTAAATTACAACAATATTTTTATTGAAGATCATAGTTCAAACGGAACGTTGAGTCGTCCCGGGAAAACCGGAGACTCGTTTGTGTGAGTCATGCCGCTATGATTGACTCCTTCCGTTGGCGATAAAACATCATCTCAAATTCGACCGGTGGTTTAAGGCCGATGGGTTCCAGTGATCGGCGATGGTTGAATCAGTCAACCCACTCTTGTGGGTAAACATCCGATATCTCCATATTGGCCAGGTTTTGGGCACTCAAAAGAAAAATTTTTAACAATTGTACTAGCCGATTGTGACGTTTCTACCAAATAAAGTGTGCTTAATACTTCTCATGCTTAATGAGCTAAAGATATGCCGCATACGCAAATGATGGCGGATCGTCTAAGGTTTCTAAACATCGATCAGAACGCCTTATCGGAGCTACGAAAAGCCAGGGATATTCTAGAACCGGCAATGGACGAAATGCTGGATCGATTCTACTTGCACCTACTCCAGGAACCCGATCTACAGGCGCTCTTTGCCGATGAAGACGCGATCGATCGTGCCCGCACAGCGCAAAAGAGTCATTGGCTGAAGACACTGTTCGACGGCAAGTATGACGAGGCGCACTTCGAGAAGACCGTTCAGATCGGTCGCGCTCATGCCCGCATAGGCCTGACACCGAACTGGTATATCGGTGGCTATTGCCAGATGTTCGATCAGTTTATTGAGCTGATTTCAAACAAATACACCGACACGGGCGAGCCAGCAGCTCGGATTATCCAGGCAGTCAGTAAAGCCATATTTCTCGACATGGATTTGGTCATTCACAGCTATCTCGAGGCTAAAGACAGCACGATGCTGCATATTCTGCGCAAGGCGACCGACTTCAAGGCCGATGTGTGGACACTTAGTGATGAGATAAACGATGCGACGACCCAGATTAGAGCTACTGCCGAAACGATCTCGGCACAGGCAGTCGGGCCGCTCGGGACCACGTCGACGAGGGCTGGCACCCCATCGGAAAGCGGGGGCGATACCGTCGAGCGCATCAATGAGTTACTGGCGCAAGCTGAAAAGTTGAGCCATCAAACGATGCAGCTTGATGCGCGCCTCAAGCGAATGCCGCTCAGCGACAAACTATACATTGAAGACGATATTCCGAAGTCTGGATTGATTGCGCGCTTGAAAGCCATGGTATTGGGAAAGAAGTAGCACCACCACAAAGCCGCTCGATAAGAGACGTATGCCTTCAGACCGGATCGACCTAAAAACTCATCCCGAGTAGGTAAGACGCGCTGGATTTCAGATACAGTAATTAACACCATGCATGGCGTCGTAATAGCGCAATGCTAATCGCACCGATTAGCCTCCTGTCCTTATGTTTCGATCATTCTGTAGCCATCAAAAACCATCATCGCCAACCTTATGACATCCGCTGCCACCGCCGCTACAATCCATGTTTTGTGCGACGGTACCATTACTTCCGCCATTGTGATCCCCTTCCGATTCGAAATCATTCGCATGACAGGCAGCGCAGAAAGGTTTGTATTGGGGCGAGGGCCAGGGAATAATGCTGCTTGTAGTAGTGCCGTGGCAGCCGCTACAGCCTGGATCCCTTCTGTGCGTGCCTGGATAGTTCGGCGAAGTATGGCTGAAGCTGGTCGGTGCCCAGCCGTTGGTGGAATGACATACTTCGCACTGTTCAGTCGTGTTTAAATGACCTGTTGGCTGGAAGGTCGCGCCGCCGTTAGCACTATGACAGGATATGCAATTACCGGTACTAGTGTCATCGTGAGACCAGCTGCCGCCAACGAAGGTTGCGGTGGTATGACACAGGTGGCAATCCAGCGTGGTGATAATGTGGGCGGGGTTGGTCTTGGCATCCTTGCCAATCGCGATACCACCATTATGACAGGCAGCACAATTGTCGACGATGCCGGTATGATCGAACACCGCGCCGACGAAGCTACCCGTGGTATGACAGACACCGCAATCCTGATTGGTATCGACATGACTGAGTGCTTTGTCTCTGGCGAAAACACCATCATGACAAGACTCGCAGTTATCCACGATGCCGGCGTGGGCAAACGTCGAGGGCAGAAAACCCGTGGTTTGGTGACACTCGATGCAATCACCGTTGGTTGGCATATGGTTGTTGGCCTTTCCTGGGGCGGCATTACCATTGTGGCAGGACCCACAGTTATCAACGATACCGGTATGATTGAACTTGGCACCGGCAAAGGCCGTGGGGTTATGGCACACCGAGCAATCC
>CAXMRQ010000167.1:0-18530 GCA_964196115.1 uncultured Gammaproteobacteria bacterium | reverse complement strand
CAATTAAAAAGCGAGGCGGCTGAAAAATCTGCTTTAGAAAATACACTAGCCCAGGAAGCCAAAAAATTAGAGGGTAAAATTCAGGATCTTACCAGCCAGCAAAGTGAAAGTCAGAAGCAGTTGGCGTCACTGGAAGATTTGTTAGTACCTAAAGCTGCCGAAAAAGCAGTATTGGAAATTACGCTCGCCGAAGAATCTAAAAACCAGCAGGGCAAAATCCAGCAGTTTACCAGCCAGCAAAGTGAAAGCCGGGAACAGTTGGCATCTTTAGCGGAGCAATTAGAAAGAGAGACGGCAGAAAAATCGGCCTTGAAAAATACGCTCACAGAGGAGACAAAATTTCTTGAAGGTGAAATACAGGAATTAAGAGGCGAACAGGACAAAAATCAAAATATGTTGGCATTGTTAGAGGGGCAATTAAAAAGCGAGGCGGCTGAAAAATCTGCTTTAGAGAATACACAATCCCAGGAAACCAGAAAATTGGAGGGTGAAATTCAGGATCTCACCAGCCAGCAGGGTGAAAGTCAGAAGCAGCTGGCGTCACTAGAAGACCAGTTAAAAAGAGAAGCCGCGGAAAAGGCAGCTCTTGAAGCAACACTCGCCGAAGAAACAAAAAACCTGCAAGGCAAAATTCAAGAATTGCAAGGTCTACAGGACAATAATCAAAGTGAGCTGGCCAATTTGGAAGACCAGTTAAAAAAAGGGGCGGCCGAAAAGGACGCATTACAAAATGCGCTTGCGGAAGAAGCCAAAAACCTGGAAGGCAAACTCGAGGAGTTGGCAGGCAAGCATAATGAAAGCCAGGCCGAATTAGCGGCACTAGGGGATCAGTTAAAAAAAGGGGCGGCCGAAAAGGCGGCATTACAAAATGCTAGTGCAACGGAAATTAAGAATTTAGAAGATATATACGCAGGCTTACAAGACGAATTCGATAAAAAACAAAACGAGCTAGAAGCACTTGAGGGTAAGATAAAAGCAGGTGATGATAAATTTGTGGATTTAGCGAAAGCGCAGGCAGATAAAATTAAAGAGTTAGGAGATAGATTAAAAAACCTGACGGATGATTATGTGGGGGAACGCGATGATGTTGCAAAACTCGATTCGGATCTTATTGATGCTCAGAAAGCACTGAAGAAAGCTGCGGATGAACTTGGCAAAGCCAAGGAAGATTTGGCGGACACATCAAAACAACTGGATAAAGCAATACAATTAGCGAAACGTCGCGAGGATGTTGCTAAAAACATTATGGATAATTTCAAAAACTCGGGAATTGATGCTGAGGTTGATAGCAAAACGGGTGATGTCATCTTAGACTTTGGTGATGATTATTTTGATACTGACAGTCACGCCCTTAGGCAGGGCATGAAAACCACTCTTCGTGGAGCAATTCCTGTATACGCAGAAAGCCTGTTTGGCACCAGGGCACTAGCCTCGGAAATTTCGTCGGTTGAAATTATTGGTTTTGCATCACCTACTTATGCTGGAAAGCCAATCGATCCTACCAGTCTCTCTATCGATAATAGAACCGCGGTTAACTACAACCTGGATCTAAGCTATAGACGTGCGAGATCAATATTCGATTATGTGTTTAACACGAGAAATATGAAATTTAATCACCAGAATACCATGCTGTCGTTAATAAACGTCACGGGCAGAAGTTTTTTTTCTGAAGAGATAAAACCTGGCGATACCGGGAATTTATCGATCAACGAATTTTGTGGGCAGTATAATTGTAAAAAATCGCAACGTGTCATCATAAAATTCGGATTGTTAGAGCGAGGAGATTCCTAATGAATGAAAGCATAGTCGACCTTATCAATATAATTGTTCAATATGCTACCAGTTACCTGATGCCGTTTCTTCTCCTGTCTTTTTGTCTGGCGGTGGCGGTGCGACTTTTTATAACAGTCATCATCAACAGGCAGAGACACTTCGTCAAAGAGTTCTGTAAGAGGGTGCATCATGACATCCTGACCAACCCCAATTCGAGGGGGTCTTTCTACAACATGGTTAAGCGTTTCCTGGCCAGAACCTATTTTGAGAGCTTTGAATTAAGAGCCAAGTACAAGCGCAGAAACGAAGATCATTTAATGACCATTGGCGATCGAGTATTTTTAATCCAGGATGGCATCATCCGATTAATTGATGATTTCCTCAAACATGTTAAATACCTGCCCAAGAATTCGAGACAGCAGCCCAATTTTAATGAAATAACCAGTAACGCATTTTCTTCGAATCCGGTCTTTAACCGGGTATTTGGACTCTTCTCCATGAGCCGTACCAACGAAATATTGAATATTTTGCCGGGCATTTTTATCGTCGCGGGAATATTTGGTACCTTCCTGGGAATAATGAAGGCGTTGCCTGAATTGACCCACATGGATATCACTGATGCCGCAGCGAGTAAGGCGGTTATAGATAGCTTCCTAATCAATATTTCATTTGCCTTAACGACTTCAATCCTCGGCATTATCCTGTCCATATTGATGAGCTTTCTCAATACATTTCTCTCCCCTGAAAGTACCTACGTGGAAATTATTGACACATTCAAATCGGCGACGGAAATTCTGTGGAATAAATGCGAAGACAATGAGTTAGACAATTTGCCTGAATTCCAAAGCACCAGAGAATCGGAAGCCGAAGATGCATTTGAGCTGGCTATTGCCAATATGTATTCGAAGACTCTCTGACCGCTGGGAGTACAACTCAATTAACTATGCCGAATCTGAGTAATCTGCTTTGGCTGATCCCTGTCGGATTTGTATTCCATTATTTGTGGCAAAGTGGCCAGTTTAAGGGTCGAGCAAGGGAACTGGCGTCGAGCCATTGCCGACAACTAGATTTGCAGCTGCTTGATCAAAGCATGGTAATCACGGGCTATTGGCCGACTAGAGATGCGTCTGGCAACATTGTCATGCGACGTAGCTATCAGTTTGAGTTTACTTCTACTGGAAAACGGCGTTATCAGGGAATAATCGTATTGCTTGGTCAGCGCTTAAATACTATTGATTTAGAGGCATACATAATCCCTGGCACTGATTAACGGGCAGTAAATGCACTGATTAAAAGGTAATAACCGATATTTCTCGTGGAAATTTGAGTCTCGCCTTGACCCAATTGATCAAATAAACAAAGGTGATATGATACAGGTCATTAATTTCAACCTGGAAAACGCAGCTGGATCACAGGAATTGTTATCAAGGTCTCCTGTCAAAGCTAAAGGTCAATATGAAACATAGCCACGGTAACCTGACTACTACCATTATTCCCATTCTATTACTGGCTTCGATAGCCGCTGCCGGATGGTATTATTACTATTCCGAAGTCGATAAAAATCAATCCCTGGCGATGGAAAATAGCTCGAAGCAGGTAATTCTAAATAATAAACTCGAAGGTCTGCAAGCCTCGGTCGATAAACTATTAACAGACGAAAGCGCTCTACGAGCCAAAATCGAAATGCAGAAAAATTCACAGGAAGAATTGGCCGCCTCGCTGGAAAAAAGCATGGCGGGAAAAATCGCGATGGAGACCAGTTTGCAACAGGAAGTAAATAGAGTCGCCCTGACCACCGCCGAGCTAGAAGAGGAACTTGATAAACGCCGTGCTGAGCAACAATCATTGAGCAATGAAATTATTACGGTAAGCGGCGAAAAGTCACAGTTATTGACCAAACTCGAACAGGAACAGGAAAGTAAAAAACAAATAGCAAATTTAAAAAGCAGGCTGGAACAGGAGCTCAACGAAAGTCGAGTCGAAATTTTACAGTTGAAGAATCAAATGACGGTCATCAAACTTACCAGCGAGGTGCTGTTCAACTCTGGCTCGGCCGAAATTAAGCCGGCTGGGGAAAAAGTGCTATCCATTATCGCAGATTCGCTCAATGCCTATCCGGGCAGAGCAATTAGTGTCGATGGCCACACCGACAATGTTCCTATAGTTAAAAAAGGCCTCTACCAATCAAATTGGGAGCTGTCTGCGGCTCGTGGTCTGGCTGCGGTTAATTATTTTCAACAAAACAACCAGATTGATCCCAGGCGGCTGAGAGCGGTAGGCTATGGTCAATACCACCCTGTTGCCAGCAATAAAACAGCCAGGGGTCGTAGGCTAAATCGTAGGATTGAAATTAGAATGCTACCGGCCGAAACCATTGATGTGATGTTGAATTAGCCGGTTTAAATTATTACCAATATTGGGTTGAAACATCGCTGCAATCTTAGCACTAACTCCGTTGCTTAAGCAGTCCCGATTCTTCAATTACCTGTGCGCAGGCAGCCTCTTGATGGGGTGCCATCAAATGAGCGCCAGCGCAGCCTTTTATTTCAGAAAAGCCCTGTAGAAGTTCGGCGCAAATAGCTCGACCTTCTGCTTTTTGGTCATCAGCACCTTCGAGTCGCTTGATAATAGCTTCCGGAATATCGACACCAAACAAATTAGCATCCATCCATCGCGCTGATTTTGCTGAAGCTAGTGGTCCGATACCAATTAGAAAATCAGCTTTATCAGCGATGCCTTCCTCGACGAGGCGGTGGCAGTATCGTTCTACTATGCCTAAATCAAAGCAGTATTGGGTCTGGAAAAACTGCGCACCATTATCGATTTTGGCCAGAATTCTGGCTGGCGACCAATCCGGATCGGGGTCGCTCGGTACCTCCGCGCCACCGAGAAACAGGGCTGGCGGCGGGTTGATTTCCCTGCCTGAGGGGTAGGTGCCCAGATCCCGCATATCGCGCATTTGACGCATTAGTGCGCCACTGTCAATTTCAAACACTTCGGCAGCATCGGGTTGATCGCCAGCAGACATTTTGTCACCGGTCAGGCAAAGAAAATTATGTATGCCAAGCGCTGACGCACCAACAACATCGCCCTGTAGAGCAATTCGATTGCGGTCGCGTGTGGTTAATTGCAAAACCGGGTCGATGCCTTCTCGTGCCATGATTGCGGCGGCGGCGAGCGCCGACATGTGTACACGTGCGCTAGCACCATCGGTGACGTTGACTGCGTCGGCGACACCTTTCAAGCACTGGACACGATTGAGAACGACCTCGGCTGAAGCGGCATCAGGCGGTGAGGTTTCGGCAGTCATGGCAAAATGTCCGGCCTGTAATACCTGTTGTAGCTTGCTGCCGGTAGCGTCTTGATTCATGTTTTCTCCTGTGAGTGAATATTGTTAATTATGATTGATGCAATGATGTTTGCGACTCTCTGAGTGAGTCGGCTATTAAATAAGCCAGTTCCAGTACCTGATCGGCATTTAACCTGGGATCGCAATGGGTTAAATAACGTGTTCCCAGATCCGCATCGGAAATTTGGTAGGCGCCTCCGGTGCATTCGGTTACGTGCTCGCCAGTCATTTCCAGGTGGATGCCTCCGGGGTAGCTACCCTCGGCCTGGTGTACAGAAAAAAACTGACGTAATTCGCGCATGATGTCGTCAAACTGCCGGGTTTTGTATCCACTGCTTGCTTTTACCGTATTTCCATGCATCGGGTCGGATGACCAGACCACATTGCGGCCTTCGTTCCGTACAGCTCGAATCAGTCCGGGGAGAGATTCCGCTAACTTATCGGCGCCCATGCGGGTGATCAGGGTTAATCGTCCCTCCTCATTATCCGGGTTAAGCGCGTCAATCAGTCGAATTAATTCGTCGCTTTGAATAGTCGGGCCGATTTTGACGCCAACTGGATTTTCGATTTGCTTGAAGAATTCTACATGTGCATGATCAAGTTGGCGGGTACGTTCGCCGATCCAGACAAAATGCGCCGAACAGTTGTAACGCTTGCCGGTAAAGGAATCGATTCTCGACAGTGCTTCTTCATAATTGAGTAACAGCGCTTCGTGCGAGGTAAATAACTGGGTTTCACGGATTGATGGCGCGGTTTCCGAAGTAATACCACAGACCTCCATAAATCCGAGCGCATCTTCGATGCGCTCCGACATTTTTATATAACGTTCTTTGGCGGGATTGGCTTCGACGAAACTCATATTCCAGCGGTGAACCTGATGTAGATCGGCCAGACCTCCCTGAGCAAAGGCACGTAACAGATTTAAAGTTGAAGCACTCTGATAGTAAGCTTCCAGCATACGGCCGGGATCGGGCACACGTGCTGATTCATTAAAATCAGCGCCGTTTATAATGTCACCGCGATAGCTCGGCAATGAAATCCCATCGATTTCTTCCATATCAGCCGAACGCGGCTTGGCAAATTGCCCCGCCGTACGGGCTAGTTTGGTTACGGGTCTGCGGCCGCCAAAAGTTAATACCACGGCCATTTGCAGTAGAACCTTAAAAGTATCGCGGATTTTGTTCGCATTGAATTCAGCGAATGATTCCGCACAGTCGCCACCCTGCAATAAAAACCCGCGTCCAGCCGAGACTTCTGCAAGATTTTTTTTCAGATCCCTGATTTCCTGCGCAAAAACCAGCGGTGGCAAGCCACATAATTTTCGTTCTACCTGCTCTAATCTGTACTGATCTGGGTAGCCTGGTTGCTGCTGTACAGGAAATTTGCGCCAGCTTGAAGGCGAGGGTTGGTTATTTGTATTTGCGTCCATTGGCATGGTTGTGTTTAGCTTTCTGCATCAATTAAAAGACGCTCGAAAATAAAGAGAATAGCCAACAAAAGCAACCGAAATTCAACAAAAAGAAGGAAATACCGGGACTTTTACCAATGAAATAAGGGTGAGCGTATGCAGGCGGCTGAAAACAGTGATAATATTAGTCGGCAAACTCGGAATTTGACAATAATTAACTATGGATTTCGAGCAATTAAAAACAATCTAATTTAACGAGAGAGTGCACATGAAAAAATTACTTTTAGCCTCAACAGTGTTGACGGTATTGTCTGCGCCGGTTGCCGCCGAAGAGATCAAGGTAGGTATTATTCTTGGTTTTACCGGTCCAATCGAATCACTAACACCCGCGATGGCGGACGGTGCTGAGCTAGCGCTGTCTGAAGCATCGAAGTCGGGGAGTTTCCTCAATGGCAGCACCGTTGTTGGTGTTCGTGGCGATTCTACCTGTATCGACTCAGCTGCGGCTTCATCCGTTGCAGAAAGATTGATCACTTCTGATGGCGTTGCCGCGATCATGGGTGCAGATTGCTCGGGCGTGACAACCGCGATAGCCAATAACGTGGCTGTGCCTAATGGTGTGGTGATGGTGTCTCCATCTGCGACGTCCCCCGCTCTTTCTACCATCGACGACAGGGGTTTCTTCTTTAGAACTGCGCCTTCCGATGCACGGCAGGGCCAGGTACTGGCTGATGTGCTCAGTAGCCGTGGCATAAACGAAGTTGCAGTCACCTATACCAATAATGACTATGGTAAGGGTCTGTCCGATTCTTTTAGCAAAGCTTTCAAGGCGAAAGGCGGCAAAGTTTCAATAATTGCAGCTCATGAAGATGGTAAAGCGGATTATTCTGCTGAAGTTGGCGCACTGTCTGCATCAGGCTCGAAATATCTAGCGGTATTCGGTTATGTCGATCAGGGCGGAAAAGGAATTATTCAGGCTTCCGTTGATTCAGATGCCTTCAGTGATTTTATCCTCGCTGATGGCATGGTCGGTGACTCTTTAATTGAGGCGATTGGCTCCGATCTCGATGGTACGATTGCTACTCTTCCCGGCGGTTCTTCCGGTGCTGACGCTTTCGCGACTTATGCCAAGGCTAACGGTATATCGAGCGACGGCCCATTTGTCCCTGAATCTTACGACGCAGCTGCGTTAATTGTTCTGGCTATGCAGGCAGCCGGTTCCGCTGATCGGGCGGCCATCCAGTCCAAAATGATGATGGTAGCAAACGCTCCGGGTAAAGAGATCGGCCCGGGTGAGCTTGATAAGGCATTGAAAATTATTTCAGCAGGTGGTGACGTTAATTATCAGGGCGCAACTAATGTCGAATTTAGTGATGTTGGTGAAGTTTTCGGAACCTACAAGGAACTCGAGGTGGGTAGTGGGAAATGGAATACTGTTAAAGTTCATTAGAAAACTTTCCAGGTAAATATAGAACCCGGTTACCGTGATGGGTTCCGGGTTTTTTTTCTGCTCAAAATTGAACTACACTTGCAGCATGTTATGCTAGAAATTGAAAGCTGGAAATGGATGTAAATCACCAACTACTACGAAAACGAGCGCTTAAAGACCTCTCCAAACGTGCAAGAGGGGGGATATTTATCTACCTGATCGTGTGGTTGGCTATCGCTATTCCTGAACAGTTACCTGTTAATTTTCCACAATTTTTTTACTTCAATACGGCGATATTTCTTGCCGTAACCAGCATCAGAATATTTCATTTATATCTAAGTAAGCGGTTCCCTGAACTACCGATTCAGGTTATGACCACTTGGCTGGTCTATACGATATTATTTGCTGCGTTGCATTGGGGTATCATGGCAGCCTGGATTATTGTTGATGAGCGCACAGCTGAGTTGCGTAATTTAATGATGATAGTAACCGCCGCATTTGCGATGGGTGGGGCCGCAACGCTGAGTATCTCTAACAGTATTCGAATCCTGTACCCTGTCTTTATGTTTTGTCCGGGTATTATTGTGCTTGTCTATCAGGGCAGTAACGGAAGCTGGATACAGGCAGGTTTGATTTTGCTGGCGTTAATCTATGTACATGGTACGTCCAGGATTACTAACAATGATTACTGGAAGGCAATTACCAATCAAAATATTGCAGAGAAGCGTGCCGACCTAATGGAACATTTGAGCGTTACCGACCCGTTAACGCAGCTAAAAAATCGCCTGTTTTTTGATAAAAAATTTGACGAAGAGTGGAAAAGAAGCTCGCGAATGAAGGTTCCAATGAGTGTGCTTTTAATGGATATCGACAATTTTAAGAAAATAAATGATAGTTATGGGCACTTATTTGGTGATGAATGTCTGCGACTGATCGCTTCAATTATTTCTTCGGAGTTACTTCGAGCCTCCGATTGTATTGCTCGTTATGGTGGCGAAGAGTTTGTCATATTATTAGTCAATACTGGAGAAGAAGAAACGCGCGCGATCGCCGAAAAACTGATTAAAGCAATATCCAGCGCAAGTTCAAAATTTGATGATATAAAAGTCCAGATCACCTGCTCAATAGGTGGCGCTACGACTTTTCCAGATTATCAGAATAATAAAGAGTATCTACTTAAACAAGCTGATGCGGCTTTATATCAGGCAAAAAACAACGGTCGTAATCAGTATCAGCCATGTATTCTGGATTCTAGCCCGGCAGCAACCTGAATTAACTTCTCTTCTTAATTACTTCCGGCAATATTCCACCCGGGCTGAATCGAAGTACAAGTAATAATACCAGTCCCATGAAGAACAAACGCATATGTTGCGCATTGTCGATTAAATGAATCTTTAGAGCATTGCTATCATCCATCCAGCCTGTGCCAAATTCCATCATCCAGACACCGATTGGTTCCGCTTCTATCCACACCAGCCAGATCAGAAAGCCGCCCAGTACTGACCCCATATTATTACCCGAGCCGCCGACGATAACCATGACCCAGATCAGGAAGGTGAAGCGCAAAGGCTGGTATGCGGTCGGTGTAAACTGCCCATCCAGAGTGGTTAACATCGCACCGGCTATTCCCACCACAGCCGATCCGATAATAAAAATTTGCAGGTGCCTGCGGGTGACGTCCTTTCCCATTGCTCCAGCGGCTATTTCATTGTCACGGATTGCCCGCATCATACGTCCCCAGGGCGAATTAAGCGCCTTCACGCTCAACAATAATATAACTACCAATACTGAGGCAAACAGCCCGGCATAACAAAGCTTGACGAAAATACTGGATCCCTCAATGGTAAACTGTTTGAGCGCCCCCTGTTTTTCAGCATCAACCAGAGCCGACAATGATCCGCTATGCCACCAGGTGACCAGACTGATGAACCAGTCGCTTGATTGCAGTTCAACTTCATAAGGTACCGGACGGGGCAGACCGCTTACGTTTTTCACACCACGAGTAAGCCAATCTTCGTTTTTCAACACCGCGATAATGATTTCCGAAATGCCCAATGTCGCGATGGCCAGGTAATCGGCCCGCAAACCGAGGGCAACCTTGCCGATTAACCAGGCGATTCCAGCAGCTACAATTCCGCCAATAAGCCATGAGAATAAAATTGGCATGCCCATTCCGCCAAGAAAACCAGTTTTTGCAGGCTCAACGGCTTCAATCGATACAACTGCGGGATCAAAAAAATAACGGGTTACAAAAAGACCAATTATAATCGATACGCTAATCACGATGGTGCGATGTCGCCCGGCATCCATTTTTTGATAGGCGAAGATTGCTATTGCTACCGTAGCCGCAAAAAACAGGCCGGCGAGCAATAAATTTTCCCAACCCGCCTCCCAGGCGGCTATGACTGGCGACTGGGAGACCAGCACTGCCGCCATACCACCGAGTGCGGCAAAACCCATAATGCCAACATTAAGCAGCCCGGCATAACCCCATTGAATGTTTACGCCCAGGGCCATAACTGCGGAAATCAGGCAGAGATTGAATATGCCCAGCGCCACTGACCAGGACTGACTGAATCCGACGATCAGTAATAACAACCCAACGAAACCAAACGCAAGCCAGGTTTTTTGTTCGTTGTTCATATCACCTTACCTTTTAATATACCGGTCGGTTTCACCAGCAATACCAGCACCAAAATGATAAACGACACCGCGAATTTGTAATCGGTCGACAATAATTGCATTAAACCTTCGGGTTCCAATGAGACAGGCAAAAGATAAACAAAGACCTTTTTGTAAGCATAGGTCACGACTACCTCAGAAAATGCGATGACATACCCCCCCAGAATGGCACCGATCGGATTGCCAATGCCACCGACAATCGCCGCCGCGAACATTGGCAATAACAACTGTAGATAGGTAAAGGGTTTAAAGCTCTTGTCGAGGCCGTATAAGGTGCCTGCGATAGTCGCTAGAATCGCAGCAAGAATCCAGGTTACCAGCACCACTCGATCCGGGTTAACACCCGAAAGCAGAGCCAGATCCTCGTTGTCCGAGTATGCTCGCATGGCCTTACCGGTGCGGGTTTTCTGTAAAAACCAGAATAACGCGATAACCAGCATGATCGCGATAAAAACCGTCAAACCCTGCGAAACCTTGATGCTTAAGCCTTCGCTAAGTCCCGTCGTCGCTTTGAAATCGCGAGCGCGAATAATAAATCGCTCACCATCGAGGAAGCGTTGATCATTCGGGCCGATGATGAAACGTACGATACCATTGGTCATGAACATCACGCCCATCGAGGCAATCATTAACGTCACCGGCGGGGCTTTATGATGCCGGTAATATTTATAAACCACTTTGTCGGTGAATACCATCAACCCGATTGTGAAAACAATACCAACCGGTAAAGCCAGCAATGCGGTTGGTAATGGTCCCAGACTAATGCCTTTCGACTGCAGCCACCAGGTTACGAGGATGGTGACCATCGTGCCAAATGCCATCGTATCGCCGTGAGCGAAATTGGCGAAACGAAGTATGCCAAATATCAGCGTAATGCCGAGTGCGCCGAGCGCCAGTTGGGAGCCGTAAGACAGTCCGGGTACGACGATAAAGTTGAGTAGCAGTACTATTGCATTGAGAATATCTGTGATGGCTTCCAATGCTTATCCTCCCAAAAAAGATCGTCGAACATCGGGGTCTTCGAGTAAAGCCTGTCCGGTATCAGTATGGCGGTTTTCACCGATCACTAGTACGAAGCCCTTATCGGCAATATTCAGGGCCTGGCGCGCATTTTGCTCGACCATCAGGATGGCGACACCGGTTTGTCGGATTTCGAGAATACGGTCGAACAATTCATCCATGACGATTGGAGATACACCAGCGGTGGGTTCATCCAGCATTAAAACCGAGGGCTGGGACATCAGGGCTCGACCGACTGCAACTTGCTGGCGTTGACCACCTGATAATTCACCGGCCAGTTGCGCCTGCTTTTCTGCCAGTATTGGGAAAAGGTCATAAACCTGTTCAAGCGTTTCGCTGAAATCGTCGTCGCGCAGAAACGCCCCCATTTCGAGATTTTCGCGAACCGTCATATTGACAAACACATTGTTAGTCTGCGGGACAAAGGCTATACCTTCGGCAATACGATCCTGAGGCGATAAATGTGAAATATCCTTGCCACGGAAAAGCACCGAACCTGTCTTTAAATTAAGCATTCCAAGCATGGCTTTCATCGCGGTTGATTTGCCAGCACCATTGGGGCCGACTATTACCGCAATTTCACCCTTGTCGACGGCAACGCTACAACCTTTCAAAATATCAGCGCCACCGTAGCCGCCGGTCATTTGTTCACCGGATAAAAAACTCATGCCTGTACTCCCGCTTTGGCCTGTAAATCTTTGTTCTTTAATCCACGCCCAAGATAGGCTTCGATTACTTCTTCGTTGTTTTGCACTTCTTCGGCAGTGCCTTCAGCCAGCACCGCGCCTTCGGCCATGCAGATAACGGGGTCGCACATTCGTCCGATAAAATCCATGTCGTGTTCAATCATGCAAAAGGTATAACCCTTGTCTTTATTTAACTTGACGATAGCGTCTCCGATTTCTCTTAGCAGGCTACGGTTGACACCCGCACCGACTTCATCGAGGAATACAATTTTGGCGTCAACCATCATCGTACGACCTAGCTCCAGCAACTTTTTCTGGCCACCCGAGAGGTTTCCGGCTAGCTCATCAGCAATATGGTTTAAATTTAAAAAGTCGATTACCTCCAGCGCCTTATCATGGATAGCCTTCTCTTCAAGTTCTACTTCATCACGCCGAAACCAGGCGTTGATCAAATTTTCTCCCGATTGATTACCCGGTACCATCATCAGATTTTCGGTAACACTTAGACGCGAGAACTCATGGGCTATCTGAAAAGTGCGTAGTAGACCTTTGTTGAATAATTGGTGTGGTTTGAGTCCGGTAATATCTTCACCCTCAAGATATACCCGTCCTGACGTTGGTGTATATAATCCAGCGATGGTATTAAACAGAGTCGTTTTACCAGCCCCATTCGGACCTATCAAGCCGGTGATAGAGCCTTTAGTAATACTGAGCGAAGTATTGTCAACTGCCTTCAGGCCACCAAAGTGCTTTGACAGATTTTCAACTCGAATCATAATTCTGCGAATCTAGGGGTAAGAATTTTTATCACCTGTTTTTTAGTTGAGTAGGCTGAGGATTGGGCCGAGTCTACACAAAAGACATCTGCAAGCCCAGCCAGTGGTTCTATTATTAATAAAATGTATAATTCAAACCAATTCATAAATATATCTTATTGCTTATTAGTGGATTTATTCCGCCAATTAAAAAATTTATTTTGATTATCAAACCAGACACTCCCACACTAGGAGTTTGACAGACTGCTAGGCTTATCCCTCAATGATATCGGACTGGAATCGATGACTGCGACCCCTGCGTTAAAAAGTGAGATCAAATCGACCACCTGTTATATGTGCGCCTGTCGTTGCGGTATTAACGTAACAGTTGAGAATGGCGAAGTTCGTTATATCGAAGGTAATCCTGCGCACCCGATCAATAAAGGTGTGCTGTGTGCAAAGGGTGCATCGGGCATCATGAAGCAGTATTCGCCGGCCAGGCTCACTAAACCATTAAGACGTAAGCCTGGCGCCGAACGTGGCGAGTCAGAATTTGAAGAAATTTCCTGGGAAGAGGCGTTCAGCGTTATCACCGAGCGACTCCATCATATCCGCGAAACCGATCCGAAACGCTTTGCTCTTTTCACCGGACGCGATCAAATGCAGGCATTAACCGGGTTATTCGCCAAGCAATTCGGTACACCGAATTATGCTGCGCACGGTGGATTTTGTTCGGTAAACATGGCGGCAGGTCTGATTTACACCATCGGCGGTTCATTCTGGGAGTTCGGTGGCCCTGATCTTGAGCGCTCGCGTTTATTTATTATGATCGGTACCGCTGAAGATCATCATTCGAATCCGATGAAAATTGCGCTGGCGCAGTTCAAGCGTAACGGCGGTAAGTTTATTTCTATCAACCCGGTACGCTCCGGCTATGCGGCGATAGCCGATGAATGGGTGCCCATCAAGCCGGGCACCGATGGCGCTATGTTGCTCGCCATTATTCACGAAATTATCAAACTCGGACTTTACGACCGTGAATTTCTGCTGAAATACAGTAATTCTCCCGATCTCGTCAATGTAAACCCGGACAGCGAAAATTTTGGCATGTTTTTACGTTCTATCGAAGAGATTGAAAAAACCTGTGTCGAGCCGGAAAACAAGATGTGGTGGGATCGTAACGAAGAAAAAGCAGTACACTCGCATAGCAAAAATGCCGATCCTCGGCTAATGGGTGAGTTTCAACTGGAAGACGGTACGCCGGTTAAACCTTCATTTCAGCTATTAAAAGAACGTGTCGAACAATACACGCCGGAGTGGGCAGCAGGAATAACCGGCATCTCGGCAGACACCATCCGCCGCCTCGCCCACGAAATGGGAATTACTGCGCGCGATGAGCAAATTGAATTACCCATCCCCTGGACTGACACCTGGGGCAATGAACACGAAACGATAACCGGCAATCCGGTATCTTTCCATGCTATGCGAGGCCTTGCCGCACATTCTAATGGATTCCATACTATCCGCGCGCTGGGTATCTTGATGTCCCTGTTGGGTACTATTGATCGCCCAGGTGGATTTCGTCACAAAGCGCCGTTTCCGCGCCCGATACCACCCTGTGCCAAACCGCCTAAATCACCCGATGCGGTACAACCCGGAGCGCCTTTAGAGGGCATGCCGCTCGGCTTTCCGGCTGACCCGGAAGATTTATTTGTCGATGATAATGGCGGCCCCGTGCGTCTCGATAAAGGGTTTTCCTGGGAATACCCGCTGTCGGTTCACGGCTTGATGCATAACGCCATCACAAACGCCTGGCGAGGCGACCCCTATCCAATAGATACACTGATGTTGTTCATGGCCAATATGGCCTGGAATTCGTCTATGAATACGCAACGTGTGCGCGAAATGCTGGTGGATAAAAATGAAGATGGCGAATATAAAATTCCGTTTTTAATCGTCTGTGATGCCTTTCATTCAGAGACAATAGCCTTCGCAGATATCGTATTGCCAGATACCACCTATCTGGAACGTTACGATGCGATGTCGATGCTGGATCGGCCGATATCGGAATTCGAAGGCCCGGCCGATTCGGTGCGCGTGCCGGTGGTGCCCCCTAAGGGTGATTGCCGTCCATTTCAGGATGTCATCGTCGAACTGGCAACGCGCCTCAAATTGCCACGCTTTATGAACCTGGACGGCAGTCGCAAATTTAAAGACTACAAAGATCTGGTGATTAACTACGAAACCGAACCCGGTTCGGGCATCGGATTCCTCGCCGGTTGGCGCGGCAAAGGTGGAGAAAAGTTCATGCGTGGCGAACCCAATCCGAATCAATGGGAAATGTACGCGAAGAATAACTGCGTCTACCAGTACGAACTACCGCGTTCGTTCCAGTATATGCGTAACTGGAACCGTGGATATCTACACTGGGCCCAGGATCACGGGTTAATCCGTTACACCGATCCGGTTAACGTGCATATTTACTCGGAGGTTTTGCAAAAATTTCGCCTCGCCGCCGAAGGCAAGCGGGCAGGGCGCCAACCACCCGAGCATTTACGCGAACGGGTGCGATTGCATTTTGACCCGTTACCATTTTATTCGGAGCCACTGGAAACACAGACCATCGACAAGGATAAATATCCATTGAATGCGATTACGCAACGCCCGATGGCGATGTATCACTCCTGGGATTCGCAAAACGCCTGGCTGCGTCAGATTCACGCGCATAATTATTTGTTTGTCAGCCCGAAGGTTGGCGCGAAGAATGGTTTCGAAGATGGTGACTGGATATGGGTTGAATCCGAGCACGGCCGCGTACGCTGCATGTGTCGCTTCAGCGAGGCAGTCGAACCCGGAACGGTATGGACCTGGAATGCGATTGGTAAGGCTTCGGGTAGCTGGTCGTTAAGCGATAAGGCTAACGAATCGCAAAAAGGTTTTTTGCTTAACCATTTAATCAGTGAAGAAATTCCTTCGGGTATTGGTGATTACCAATATTCGAATTCTGATCCCATTACCGGGCAGGCAGCGTGGTACGATTTGCGAGTACGGGTATACAAGGCCGATGAAAACGAAGCAAAACAGACATGGCCTCAATTCGAAACGATGCAACGCGTACCCGGCATGGAACCAGCACGTAAAAAGTGGCAGGCTTTTGTTAAAGGGCTGGTGAACTCATGACCCAACTCGCACTGGTAATCGATCTCAACACCTGTGTTGGTTGCCACGCCTGTGTGACCAGCTGCAAAGAGTGGAATACCTCCGGCGAAGCCGGTCCGATGGTCGACAAAAACCCCTACGGCGCGGAGCCGACAGGCACTTTTTTCAACCGCGTGCAAACCTTTGAAGTTGGTGAATTTCCAGATACACAAACCGTACACTTTCCAAAATCCTGTCTGCATTGTGAAGACCCACCCTGCGTGCCGGTATGTCCGACTGGTGCCAGTTACAAGCGGCCCGAAGACGGTATTGTACTGGTCGATTATGACAAATGTATTGGTTGCGAATATTGTGCCTGGGCTTGTCCTTATGGCGCACGCGAGATCGACGAGCAGCAAAAAGTAATGAAAAAATGTACACTTTGCGTTGATCGCATCTATGACGAGATGCTTCCCGAAGAACAACGTAAGCCAGCCTGTGTTCTGGCCTGTCCGGCCAGCGCACGTATTTATGGAGATATCCACGATCCCGACTCCGAAGCTTCGAAGGCTATTAATGAAGCCGCGGGCTATCAGCTAATGCCCGAGTGGGGTACCGCACCAGCAAACCATTATTTGCCACGACGAAAAACTAAAATCACCATACACGAAGAAGACCTGATGCGTGCCGATAATCCTTTGAAAAAAGAGGACAGGGCACAACGTGCACCGACTACTCGCACTACGCTCGACGATTCAACTTCGTGGTAAGCATTAGCTGAGTATCCGAATAACCGACTATGAAACCCGCATTTTCCGTCATTTTTCTCACTACCCTGATCGGTACTGGACAGGGCCTGTTTCTCGCCTACTACAGCGCAGAACTATTGAGTTTGCTTGCCGTACTACCCCCGATAGCCACGACCTCGCTAGGTTCAATGCTGGCCGGTAGCATTAGTTTAGGATTACTGCTAGGCGGACTCATCGCTTCATTTTTTCATCTCGGCCATCCGGAGCGGGCCTGGCGAGCAGCGGCGATGTGGCGTACCTCGTGGTTATCACGCGAAGTGATCGCATTACCATTAACAATGTTGCTGATATTGATTTATACCGGACTTAAGCTATTCGCCAATCAAAATGTAATGCTGGTGCTGGCCAATGGATATCCGCTGCAGTGGTCGACCGCCATCGGGTTTTTAGCTGCTCTAGCGGTAATCGTCTTATTTGTCTGTACAGCGATGATATACACCTGTTTGAAATTCCTGCGACAGTGGCATAGTCCTTTGACGGTGATGAATTTTTTATTAATGGGATTGGCATCGGGATTCACCCTGGCTACCGCATTATCGACTCGTTACGATCCGCAGTTATTCGATTATTTTGTAGGATTGGCTATTTTTCTGACCATCGTTGCTTTTATATCCCGAGTTGCATCACTGCTGCGAAATAAAAATTTACGCAGCCCGACTACCTTACAATCAGCAATCGGGATTCATCACCCGACCATTCGGCAAATGGCACAGGGAGCTATGGGTGGTAGTTTTAATACCCGGGCGTTTATTCATACCTATGGGGTGACCGTAGTCGGGCTGGCGAGACGGTTTTTTATTCTGGCGGCGTTTGTTGTGCCGGTGGGATTGTTAGTCGCAGGCGACGAATCTTCTGTATTATTATGTATTTTGGCATTTGTTATTCAATATTTGGGTTTATTGGTTGAGCGGTGGTATTTCTTTATTGAGGCGGAGCATCCGCAGAATGTTTATTATCAGATGATTTCTTAGTTGGGTAGTTGTTCGTTTGTTAGTATTTGTGTTCGATTTTTCGCACACTAGATCTCTAGACACTCCGTAGCCGCTACCGAGTAGGTGCGCGAGTTACTTCTTTTGCTTGCCCAAAAGAAGTAACCAAGAAAAGGACAGCCTGATTGCGTGGCCTCCGGTTTCCTGAAAATGAACCGATTTAGGCGGGCACGCAGCCATTCGCATCCCTCGGCAATAGCTCCTGCATTGCTCTACTACCGTCCATCCATGGACATATGCTCAGGGCTGCTCTACAGGCATCCATGCCTGTAGACCCACCAAAATCGGTTCATTTCCAGCACGCAAAGATGGCGGTTAAAAACCCCAATCGTCAAGATAGGCTTTTTTTCCTCCCCCCTTTCAAGCCCTCGGCAAAATAGTGCTCAGATCAGGGTGAAACAGCAGGGGTGAGTGGCGGGATAGGAGCCACGAACGCCTGTACAGGGATGTACAGGCTGGCCTTTATTGCGAAGCAAGGAATGCGCAGCTATA
>CAXMRQ010000166.1:0-12634 GCA_964196115.1 uncultured Gammaproteobacteria bacterium | reverse complement strand
TAAAAACAAGCAATAGAGCTATTTCTAACGCGCCAAATAAACCGCCTCCGCCGCCACCGGAATACTTTCCACCCGAATACCCGGCACTGTAGGTTACTTTCACCTTCTCAGGATTTTTCCTGACTTTCGCTCTAAAGCTCGATAACTGCGTATCTAGGTTTGCAATCATATTACTGGCCGCTTCTTCAAAGCTCTTCAGGCTATCCTCACGAAGCTCTTCGGTTAAATTAATAGGCGTGGACCTGCCTTTGATAATGCTGGTACCAGGAGCGCGGAATAACATTTTTTTGCTTTGAATATCGAATACCGCTGTATCGAGCATTGTGCTGGTATCATTCTTTTCGGCTGAAATGATATAGGCACCGATTATTGTCCAGTAGGAAAACGATAACCACCCCTCGTCGGTAAATTGAGCCTGGTCATATGAAACCAGTGCAATAACATCGATTCCATACATCGTTCTAATTTGTTCAAGATTTGAGAAGCTTCCACCAGCAGTTAAATACACGGTCGGAATCACTTCTATTTCGCTAACAAATTTATGTTGCCTGAAATTATCTGCTACTTTTTCAAGCAAGTCAGCCTTACGTACCTCGGTAAGCGCACCGCCTCCCACCACGCCACTCCAGAAATTATTTCCCCTCGATCGGCCAGGCTGCTCGGGAACGAATGCGATTCCTACTTTAAGAGGGATATTTAAAACAGGTATCGATGGCTGAACTGTTGTTTCTGATTTATCCGGATAAAGATAATCAACCACACTACTTTTCGTCCTGGTCTGTAGGCCACTCGCACAGCCAACCATAAATATTGCAAAAACAACAACTGAAATAATAGGTCTTTTGCTCATGACGTCACCTCTCTTATTGATTAGTAAAAGAATAGTGATTTATGCGATCAAAACAATACTAATGTTTATTAGTGCCGTATATTGATACTATAGGGGGCTAAATCTGACACTTCTGGAGGCCACATGACACAAGCACGTGAATCAAAACTCCTGGTATCGGCGCTCAAGCGTTGTTTAAAAATCAAAGGTGTGACTTATAAAAATCTCGCTTTATCGATGAACCTCAGCGAATCTTCGGTCAAACGACTATTTGCCAGTAACAACCTTTCTTTGCAGCGCTTTGAGCAAGTCTGCGAGGTTATTGGTTTAAGCATTTTTGAAGTCGGAAAACTGGCCAGAGAAGAGGATGAGGTTCAGGATCCGCATACGCTGTCACCCGAACAGGAGAAGGCGCTCGCCGATGATGTGAAACTCCTGATCGGATTCCACCTGATCTTAAATGGCTGGGATTTTGATCAGATAAATGACGCATTTGACTGGAGCGAGCCCGAAGTGATCAAGGTATTCACAACGCTCGATAAGTTAAAACTGATTTCTTTACTCCCTAATAATATGGTTAAAAACCTGACCGCACACAATATCCGCTGGCGTAAAGAAGGTCCGGTCAGGAAGCGTCACGAGCAACTGGCATTTAGCGAATTATTAAACAATCGCTTTGTCAAGGAAGAACAATTGCTGGATTTTGAAGTATTAGAACTATCGCCTGCATCGATTAATATCCTGAAAAGGAAAATGGAGACGCTGTTAAGAGAGGTGAACGATTTCGCAGCAATGGACTATTCGATTAAGCAAGGGAAGAAAAAAAGTACCGGAATACTGTTAGCGATGCGTCCCTGGGTTTTTAGTCTGGCGATTGATGCGATGTCCGAGGACTACAGGAAACGAAAATCGTACTAGTAGGGAAAAGTCTATCGCGGCAACCTGTGGCTGCTGCAAAAACAGGTATCGCAGAACAGAACCGAATTAAAATCCGTTGGAAATAAAAATACCATAGCTATCGGCATTCAGGCTCAATCCACTGGCTTTATAATCCATTCGGGTATATCGAACCCCGATCTGAAACCCTGAGTCCCAGGCGTGGCTATATTGCAGCATTAATCCTAAAGCGTTGTCAAAATCAATCTCTAAAGGTGCGGATCCGGCAATATTTTCACTATAGATCGGATCTATGTGGTAACTACCACCGAAGCCAAATCGATGCCTGGCTCTTTGAATCGAGTAAATTGCATCGAAAGTATAGGTACTGATTTTGGCTTTACCATCAATACCATCGTAGGCATCAATCAAATCTGATAGGCGCCCCAGCGAGAGCGACAGAGACTCTCCATATTCTCCCACCTTGTTTTGAACCCCGAAAGCAAATTTAACACCGCTACCTGCATTGATAGAATATGAGGGCGCGCTAGCGAGGGTATCTCCGCCTTCTTCCACGCTCATCTCCATATATAGCTTTGCCTGCACAGTCGAAGCCAGTGCCAACAATATTATTGCAAGGATAGATTTAGTCATTTTATATTCTCCCTGATTTACCGACTGTTGTTTTCTGTTTAAATCAACGCTAAAGGCGGTGGCCCAAATGGGCCACCGCTTGTGAAAGTGTGTTACCAAGGACTCGGGATAAAGCTAAAGCACTGAACAGAGCTCGAAGCAAATGCTTCGCTATAACAACTCACAAAGCCGGAACCTGTGACCGAACCCCTCAAATGTAAGCGCGCGCCTCCACCGCCTTCAATGTCGCCATTGATCGTGGTATTACGCACATCCCAATTAGACAAACCAGTGATATAGCTTATGCCGGTAACATCGGTGCCACGAAAGTCGCACATACCGTTTCTGTAACAGTCTACCGCCACCGTTCCATTTTCAGCGGTTAAAGCACAGGCATCGGCATCCTGTCCCTGGGAACATCCCTTTTGCACGAATATATCCCCACCATTACTACGAATATAAGACATATTGCCAGCCTCGACGGCCGCGTAGGCGTTGTCCGCGATGTAATTACCTCTGGATCGAACAGAGGCGCCTACAAAGGCATCGATCCCGCCCTCGCCCTGGTCTTTTCGTCCATTACCTGTAATCCGATTGAACTCGATCCGCGCGAAAACATGGTTGGTGGCACCGACACCGTCTGCCACATTGTCGTGGATGTTGTTGTTCCTGATCGTAACCGATGATCCTTCCTGGACAAGCACACCATAGCCGTCCCCGGTAAGCTCAAGATATTCAATTTGCACGCGCTGCGCACCTGTGACCTTGACTTCGGTAAGTCCGCCGCCGATCGTGTCATAACCATCCCTGTTACCGCTCAATGTGATGCCGTCCTTGACGATACTAACCCGCTCATTGCAGAAACCGACGATGAATATAGTGGTATCCTGGCCATATTCGACTTTGTCGATCACCCGCTGGATGCTGGTGTCAGGTTCGGTGCAGTTTACCGTTCTGATCCCTTGTCTATTATGCCGGTCGTCCGCCAGGGCAATATTTGCGGTAATTAAAATGCCCGACAATACCGCTCCTAACAACATACTTCGCTTATAGGTATACATAGTGAATCCCTCGTGTTTGATTGAAATAATCCTTCAATTAACTATCTTGTAAGACAGTTGAGTAAAATATATCGGATTGATGGGATAGTGCTACAACCCTGTTTAAGGGTAGCGAAAGTCGAAACCTTGAGAGGCGTTTTCTAGTACTTTCTCATGAATGATTCCTTAAAAGACTTCAGTGGAAATTGGCGCTTTCACAGCTCCTGCGGATTGCGATCCAATTTCGCTATCATATCCACAGTGGGCGTACTGATAGCTATTTGTCCAACACAACTGAATGTCAGGGGTCATGTGCCAGTTTCGCTTCCTGCATCGCTTTGCCATACAATAACCAGCTTTATTAATATCAGGAATCAACCATTGGCAAATTTTAGCGCTAAAAAAGCAATCGTCTTCGGCGGCACATCCGGCATTGGCCTGGAAATCGCCAAACTACTTCATCTAGCTGGTGCAACCGTTGTAACGGTTAGCAGGCGCGGGGCAATAACCGACGAAAACCAGGGCATGCAGAACGAGGTCGCCGATGTGCTGGACAGGGAAACCCTCGGCGCGTTATTCGAAAAACATACCAGATTCGATTTCCTGGTGAACGCTGCGACTGGCGGCTCCCGTGCAATTGGCCCCTTCCTGGAAATGGATCTGGACGGATTCCAGGGTTCTTTTGCCAAGCTCTGGGGTTACGTGAACACCGTAAGACTCGGCGCAGCGCACATGGCAAAAGACGGTGCAATCGTTTTACTAAGCGGTTATCCGGCGCGTAAACCTCGACCCGGCGCGCTGGCGATCGGTACCGTCGGTAATGCGGTAGAAGGTTTTGTCAAATTAGCAGCGGCGGAAATAAAACCATTGCGCATCAATGCGGTTTGTCCGGGACTAATCGATACACCAATGTTCACGATGGAAGGCGAAGCACGCGATAAGCATTTTAGTAACACTACAAAAGATCATTTAATTCCTCGTGCCGGTAAACCCGAAGAAGTTGCGCTAGCGGCCATTTTTCTACTCGAAAATCAATTTGTTACTGGCACTATCGTAGATGTCGATGGCGGTGCGATTTTGTCCTGATAGTGGTGCTAGTCGGTTTCGCCAGAGGATCCCTGATGGCGCGGCAGGCCATCATCAATTTTCAGCCAGGCTATTTTTTCCTCACAAAATACGTGATCCTCTGGTTGAATTTTTTCCGGCTGGTCAAATATACCCAGGTACAGGTGTATCTGATCGTTCCAACGCTCGGACTCATAGCTTATAGGTGAGCCGCATCGACCGCAAAAGCTGCGCTTTACACCATCGTCACTGACAAAGCTGGCGGGCGGCGTTCCGCTAAAGTTAACCTGATCAGGATTGAAGCCGGCGAAGGTTGCCATCACTGAGCCACTATGGCGACGACAACTTTCGCAATGACAGTGACTCACCCATATTGGCGCACCACTGACTTCAAATTGCACCGCGCCACAATAACAATGACCCCGTGTTTTAGTCTCATTCATCTTTAAGTACTCCTGTCAGGTAATCGATTTGAATACAAATCACTGCCTCGCCGTTAATTTCCCAAACTCCGGCTGGGGGCGAAATAACCCGTAGCAGGTTTGTTGCCGCTAAATTCATAGTTTCCAATATGGGTGTTAATAACTCTATCGCATCATCCAATGGGTAGATCAACAACAGATCAGTATCGACCGTAAGTCGATGTTCACCATTTTCGCGCAAAATATCTATATGTGCCGCACAAACCCCCTGCCGGGTGATCACATTAAAATCGGTTATTTCACCCTGTTGTAGAGTTGCCTCAGTGGTCCAGCCACCATCGAATTGTGCCAAATCAAACCGTTTGTTTAAACTATTTAGCTGGCCATTATCGTAACTCAAGGTAATTCCGTTACCTTCGACCAGAATCAATGTTCTGTCATAACCGCTAAAATCAGAGAAGATTCCATCGCTGGTTACCGGGGCCATACTCAATCGCCAGGCGAAGCTATCTTCACCCTT
Organism: uncultured Gammaproteobacteria bacterium; assembly: GCA_964196115.1. Taxonomy (GTDB): domain Bacteria; phylum Pseudomonadota; class Gammaproteobacteria. The sequence continues at coordinate 7,249 of CAXMRQ010000166.1, read as the reverse complement.
GATATTTTCAAATAGCAACTCCTTAGTACTTCCCCTGCCGTTTTTCCACGGCACAGTTTTGAACCGGGATGGAGAAATTATGTTAAATTGCATGGCAAAACCCTTACATAAAATAAATCGATACTAACAATGAGCAAAACACCCAGAGGCACTCTCACTATTCGCACCCTGGCAATGCCAGCCGATTCGAATCCATCCGGTGACATTTTTGGCGGCTGGGTATTATCACAAATGGATATTGCCGCCGGCATCTGTGCAGTTGAACGGGCACGCTGTCGTACCGTTACCGTTGCACTGGATGCTATGAGCTTCATCGAGCCGGTAAAAATCGGTGATGTTTTATGCGTATACACCGAGCTGATCGGGGTCGGTAATACCTCGCTCGATATACATGTCGAAGCATGGACTCAACACGCTCGCTCCGGGCATGAAAGAAAAGTTACCGAAGCCAAATTTAAGTTTGTCGCACTCGATTCTGACGGTCGACCGACACCGCTACGAGCAGTTTAGGAATACAGGAGTCTGTCCGACTTAGATGGTCTACTGCGGAAAAGCCGGATTTGGCCATATTTTTAGTTCTTTCTCGTCAAATAGAATGACTATTTTCCTTAAAAGAACTAAAAATCTGACTCAAACCGATCTTTCCCTCGTGACGACCACCTAAGTCGGACAGACTCCTAACGCATCATTTAGCAATTCAATCCAGTGCACAACCTGCACTTCAGACCCATAGGCGATATGCAGCTGACAACCCACATTCGCAGTTGCAATCACAGTGGGTGAATCAATTGCCAGCGCTTTTTGTTTGTTAATACGTAATTGAGATGATAATTCCGACTGGAATATTGAATAGGTGCCTGCTGATCCACAACAAAGATGGGCGTCGCCTACCTGACAAACTTGATAACCGACACTCGCCAGTATCTGTTCAACATTGCCTTTCAAACCCAGGCCATGCTGCATCGTGCAGGGTGTATGAAATGCAACACGCGGCGCATTGCTGATGGTTATAGATTGACCCTGAAGTTCTGTTGCTATCAGCTCGCTGAGGTCCTGTGATAGTTCACTGATGGTTTTCGCTTTTTCGGCGTAGACAGGATCGTCAGCAAACAGAGTCGCATAGTCTTTAACCGTCACACCACAGCCGGTGGCGCTAACAATAATCGACTCCACTCCCGATTCCACATGCGGCCACCAGTGATCGATTAGTTGACGAGCCTGTTGTCGGCCCTGCTCAACCTGGGAGGTATGTAAACCAACTGCACCGCAGCAGTGTTGCGAGTCGATCTCAATCGTTGCAATACCAAAATGATCCAGCAAATTTGCCGCAGCGGCGTTGGTATTCGGCGCCAGAGCGGGTTGTACGCAACCGGATAACACGAGCACTCGGCGCTTATGCTGACTCGCAGTTTTGATCAGTAAAACCGGTCGTGCTGGAATTGAATTTCGCAAGCTGAGCGGTAATAGCGGCGATACAAATTGCCCGCATCGTAAAACCACAGAAAACAACCAGCCTGAATTCAAAAATCGCGTAATACCCCAACGTAGCAATCGATCCAACGCTGGGCGGGGTAATGCCTGATCGATCAACTCGCGCCCGGTTTCGAGCAGACGACTATAATTTACCCCGGATGGACAGGTGGTTTCGCAGGATCGGCAGGTCAGGCAACGATCAAGATGCAAGCGAATCTGCTGATTCGCATCTTCACCCTCGAAGAATTGCTTCATCTGATAAATTCGCCCGCGTGGGCCATCGAGTTCGTCACCGGTAATTTGATAGGTCGGGCAGGTCGCATTACAAAACCCACAGTGCACGCATTTACGTAGAATTTCTTCGACAACCGCAGCACTCGAATTCTGTTTGAAAGAAGGGCTCAGATTTGTTTGCACTGACTACAGATCTCGATAAAGTCGACCGGGATTTAATATCCCCGCCGGGTCGAAACTCGATTTTAACGTCCGGTGTAAAATCATTTTTGCACTATCCAGTGGATGAAATTTTTCCGCTTCAACCGCACCACGGTAAACACAGAGACTTCCGTTTAAGTTTTTGACTTTTTCGCGCAAATCGACAGGATCAGTGTCGCCTGCTAGCCAGCGCTGAGCCCCGCCCCATTCGATTAGCTGAGGTTCTTCAGGCAGTGTTTGCATACAGGTGGGGGGAAGCGATAACCTCAGGATAGTTTCATGCGAGCTGAAAAATTCGTGACTTTGCCGACGTAAATGAGTCCAGACATCCTGCTGTTTTTCCCCTCCTAGCCTGGCGACCGCACTCTCAACCCCTTGTTGACTACCGGACAGGCGGATAAAACTACGCCCCTGATACCAAAACGAAGCCGAAACTGGTAATGGTTTTGAACCCAGTTCATTGATCCAGTGGATATGTGTATCCGCATCGGCGTGCTCGAATGCCAGCGTTATCTCTGTCTCAAAATTCGGGATCACACGCAAAGAGGCTTCAAGAATGACACCCAGAGCACCCATCGCGCCAACCATTAATCGCGAAACATCAAAACCAGCGACATTTTTAATCACGCGTCCACCGAAGTTCATGATTTCACCACGACCGCTGAGAATTTTAACACCCAGAATAAAATCACGCACGCCGCCAGCATAGGCGCGGCGTGGTCCGGCGAGCGCGCTCGCTATGACACCGCCAATCGTAGCGCTGTCACCCAAATGAAGCGGTTCGAAGCCTAATATTTGATTATTTTGCGCCAACAGGGCTTCTACTTCGGCCAGATTGCATCCGGCTCGAAGCGTAATCACCAGTTCGGCAGGATCGTAGTCGATAATGCCACTATGCCCGGCGACCTCCAGTGTCTCTGCCTCGACGGAGTTGCCGTAAAACGATTTACTACCCCCGCCAACAATTTGCAACGCGACACCATTAGCTACAGAAGCCGCTACATGCTCCTGTAACACTGTTTCAAGATTGTGATCTGGAATGGCTGGTTGCATTAAAACCGCTCTATCTCAGGAAAAGGCAGTTTGCCATTATGAACATGCATCGCATTGTGTTCGGCACATCGCGACAGAGTCGGTATTGCCTTTCCTGGATTGAGCAGGCATTTTGGATCGAACACCTGACGAATCAAATGAAACTGATTGCGCTCCTGATCGCTGAACTGAATGCACATTTCACCCAGTTTCTCGACACCCACACCATGTTCGCCGGTAATCGTACCGCCCTGTTCGATACACAACTGCAGAATTTTACTACCGAGCTGTTCGGTTTTTTCAAGCTCTCCGGGATTGTTAGCATCGTAGAGAATAAGCGGGTGGAGATTACCATCGCCGGCATGGAAAACATTCGCAATGCGCAATTCGTATTGCTCAGACAGTCGGCGGATTTCAGCCAACACTGTGCCGAGGGTTTTACGAGGAATGGTCCCGTCGATACAATAATAGTCTGGTGATAATCGCCCCACCGCTGGAAACGCGGCTTTACGTCCTGACCAGAATAATAATCTTTCGGCCTCATCTCTGGCGAGTCGGGTCTCGGTGGCACCAGCGGCTTTCATCACTTTTTCGACACTCGTAATCTGCGACTCTACTTCTGCTTCGGTGCCATCGAGTTCGCAAATCAAAATAGCCTCTGCCTCGACCGGATAACCGGCATGCACAAAAGCTTCCGCGGCGCGAATCGCCGGGTTATCCATCATTTCGGCTCCAGCCGGAATAATACCCTCGGCGATGATACTGGCAACGCTGTTACCGGCATTTTCGACATTGTCGAAGACACCCATAACCACGCGAGCGCATTCGGGAATTGGCAACAGTTTCAATGTGACTTCGACGATCACACCGAGCATGCCTTCTGAGCCGATCACCAGCGCGAGCAAATCGAAACCATGCGACTGCATCGATTGCTGATCAATGCTGATTAGTTCGCCATTAGCGGTTACCAGTTTTACGCCGAGAACATTGTGCAGGGTCAACCCGTATTTCAGGCAATGCACCCCACCGGCATTTTCGGCAACATTCCCACCGATGGAACAGGCTATTTGTGACGAAGGATCGGGAGCATAATAAAGCCCCAGATGTTTAACCGCTTCAGAAACCGCAAGATTCCGCACCCCGGGTTCGACCACAGCAGTGCGCGATAAAACGTCAATTTTGTGGATGCGATTCATTTTCGCGAGGCTGAGCACGATGCCATCTTTATGCGGTAAGGCGCCACCCGAGAGACTGGTACCCGCGCCTCGACTGACGATCGGAATCGCACGCTCATTGCATATCCGAACGACCTGCTGAACCTGCTCGATGGTCTCCGGTAGCACAACCAGTAACGGAGTTTCACGGTAGGCGCTGAGGCCATCGCATTCGTAAGCAGCCAATGAGGTTGGTGCATCGATTACCGATTCCTGCGTTAAAAATGATCGGAATAAGCTAGCGAGCTCAAATTGCCTAGTCTGACTCATCGCATCAAGAAATAATATTTTTTTAAAGGGCAGTTATCATAACCTTTGCAAGCAGCAACGACTACCCTGTCAAAGCCAAATTAAGTAGCGAATTTTCGAGCGAGCAGTATCGCATGATACCTTCGCTTTGTAATCTCATATCACCCGATTTCCCCTCCCCTAAATGCTCTGATGCCGTTACACTTACCCCATGGACACAACACTAACAATCGCCGAAAACGCACCACCCCTTTCCCGCTCACCCTGGCGCTTTGCGCTGTATTTTTATCTTAAGTCGCGTTATACGTTGCTGGCAATATTCGTGTTTGAAGCGGCGCAAGCGGCCTGCACCATCATGTTACCCTATGCAGTGAAGGAGATTATCGACGCAGTGACGCTGGCCCAACAGAGCGACGCGAATATCTTTGCCACCGCCGAGAACGCTCTGATACTTTTTGCCTCGTTAAATCTCGGTATCGTACTGTTCAGCCGCGCCAGTGGTGCAATGCTGGTGCTCACTGGACCAAAGTTACGTCGTGAAATCCGTAAATCGCTGTTCAGTTATCTGCAACACCACTCGCATCGTTATTTCATTTCGAACTTTGCCGGTTCGCTGGCGAATCGTATTGCAGAGGTGTCGATGAGCAGCATGCATGCGCTGTGGACGATCACTTTCGACTTTTACCCGTTGATCATCAAATCGGTGGTGGCATTGATAATTCTGTTCAACGCCAATGGCGAGCTGGCCCTGGTGTTAAGCCTGTGGCTGGGGGTTTATATTTACGTGTCCTATTTACTGGCGAAACGCTGCCGGGCCTATGCGCAGGAATTCGCCGCGGCGCGTTCATTGGTCACCGGCAAGATAGTCGATTCGGTCACTAATGTGATGAATGCAAAAATGTTCGCGCGGCGCCAGTATGAAGAAGATTATCTGACCGATTACCTCAACCATGAAGTCAATCATGCCCTGCGTACCTATTGGTACATGGAAAAACTGCGCTGGTTCCAGTTTATGGCAGCGATGGTGTTAATGCTCGGCATAGTGGGTTATGCGCTAAAGATCTGGTCAGAAGGCAACATGACCGTGGGCGAGTTCTCGATGGTCGCGGGTCTGGCTATTTTACTGGTCGAAGCGGCGCGAGGTTTGAGCCGCAGCTTTCTCGAGTTTTTTGAATACATCGGTAATATCAGCGACGGTGTTTCGGTATTTATACAGTCACACGAGATCGTCGATAAACCCGATGCACCGGTGATAAAGGTCGATCGAGGTGAAATCGCATTTAACGATGTCACTTTTATCTATCAGGAAGGCCTACAGGTTTTCGAGCATTTAAACGTCACAATCGAACCGAAACAACAGGTCGGCCTGGTGGGTTTTTCAGGCTCGGGCAAGTCCACTTTTGTGAACTTGATGCTACGCCTGTTTGAACCGCAGGGCGGCGCGATTAACATCGACGGACAGAATATCCTTAATGTGACGCAGGATAGCCTGCGTGAAAGCGTGTCGATGATCCCGCAGGATCCACAGTTGTTTCACCGTTCGTTGATGGAGAATATTCGTTACGGGCGTCTCGATGCCAGCGACGAGGAAGTGATTGAGGCGGCGAAAAAAGCGCACGCGCATGAATTCATCCTGCAGACCGAATTGAAATACGAGTCGCTGGTGGGTGAGCGCGGGGTGAAGCTTTCCGGCGGGCAAAGACAGCGTGTCGCAATTGCCCGTGCGATTCTGAAGGATTCACCGATTTTGATTCTCGACGAAGCCACTTCCGCACTTGATTCGGTCACCGAGAAAAAAATCCAGCTAGGCCTGGATAACCTGATGAGGGGCAGAACCGTAGTCGTGGTCGCGCACCGCCTGTCGACGATATCGCATATGGATCGTATCCTGGTGTTTGATCAGGGCAGGATTATCGAAGACGGCAGTCACCAGCAACTGTTACAGAGAAATGGTCATTATGCTCACCTGTGGAACATGCAGGCAGGTGGCTTTCTGCCGGAAAAAGACGAGGTTTAGTTTTGGAGTTTTTAAAACCCAGAAATTTCATAAATCTGCGCGAAGATCGCGCAGTATATTGATTTCACAAGGAAATATCCGAAGAAGTCTCGTATCAGTGATTCCGAGCGACTGAGGAACTATTTCTTGTGGAATCAATAGGCAAGCGAGATTGTGCATGATTTATGAATTTTCCGGGTTAAAGACTGGAAGCTAAATATTAGTCATTCTTTGCTATTGAATCGCTCGTCCGCCAGTATTATGATCGTTTTTAAATCATCATTACTTGCCCATCCAAGGCTGATGACCTTGTCCCTGGTTTCACCATCCTTAATCAGGCTGAGCTTGAGCGAACGCAACACCGGTTCTACCTTTTGAATCGATTCGGCTGGATAGTATTCTCCACAATAAAGCCCCTCGCTATCAAACACCATACGCGGGTTGCTCCAGCGTTGTTTGACATATCGGATGGCAATTATTGCGGTGATAAAAAATGCGATGAAATGTGGCATGGTCGGCGGCCAAGCCCAGACACCGATCAGGTATAGTAATGCAGGGGAGATCCAGATATTCGAAGCCACGTGTATCAGGCGCCGCTTGCTGGAATAGAAATTAATTTGCTCGGTTGTGTTCATGGCTTTGACTTGAAAAATATATTAAAGGGCTTTGAATCTTGAATTTTTGAGTGACAATTCACCATTCAAGCCAGTTAACCCGGAAATTTCATAAATCTGCGCAAGGATCGCGCAGTATATTGATTTCACAAGGAAATATCCGAAGAAGTCTCGTATCAATGATTCCGAGCGACTGAGGAACTATTTCTTGTGGAATCAATAGGCAAGTGAGATTG
>CAXMRQ010000165.1:0-9752 GCA_964196115.1 uncultured Gammaproteobacteria bacterium | reverse complement strand
TATGCATTGTTATGCATTGTCGTGATAATAGCGCAACGGGTGTACCAGTAAGTTGTAGATTAATATACGTTTAAACAAGATTTGTCATACTCATAATGATGGGGTCCCCCGTTCAAATCAGGGCATAGCCACCATTTCTTTATCCTAAAGCGTACTAGAATGTATACAAGGGATTAGTTTCTGAATTTGCTCTAAATAATCGAAGCTGATATGGTTTTTTATAACTCGTATTTAGTATTTGAATCAAATCACCCCATGCCTGGCACGAGGCATTAAGTGCGAAGTAGATTTGCCGTATTTCGCACGGCATCCTCTGCCGAGGTTTTGCCGGGCACAGTCCTGCGCAGTTGTGCATTGTTGAGCAATTCGCAACGGGCGACCGCTCTAAATCATTAATAAAAACATGTAGTTACAAACTACATGTCTGACTTTTAATCAGGTGGTCGACAGTTCGAACCTGTCACGCCCCACCATTTTCTTCATTATCTTCTGCTAGTCATAGTAGTATTCGTAGTCGTCCCGGTTAATTTCGGGTAATTGGCAACAAAAGGATATTAGTATGTTCCGAACTTTTACCCGCACAATCGTCTTTGCGATGATGTTGGCATTGGGCGCAGCCGTAATTTTGCCTGGCACCTACGCAGACGAGAATTCATCGCCCAAATCAACCGAAGCGTCGATAAGCAGCGATCAGAATCTCGCTAATGAACAGTTGTTAAGACAGATCGAAAATCAAAAGCAAGCGATCGAAAATCTTGCTAAGCGAATTGGCACAGCCTCCGGAATTACCCAGAAAGCCCTCGTGGCCAGGCTAATCAAGGCGCGGGTGAACTTGCTGGAGCAGAATTTGAATTTCGCCAAAAGCGTCGCCGAGCAGGAAATATCTGGAACAGGGTCGGGTAAGCATCGAAAGCGAGCCATAGAAATTCTTGGCTCGCAAGTGGGCGCCGTCGAGACTACCGTAGCAATTGTCCGCGAGCGGATTGTACTGCCTGAAACGGAGCTCTCGGCGGCGGCGCAGGCCGCTACTTATAGCAGGGTGTTTGAGCTACTAAATACGATAAATCACACCTATGAAATTTATATCGAGAGCTTAAAATTATCGCGACAGTTTGAGATGGATGTGGGCGAACTGGAATCGCGGTTTAAGGAAGATCTCGCCGAACGCGCGGCGACCGGCTCTGCTCTGCTGGAGATGACGATGGCCGATGTAACTGCATTGCGCGCCAGCGCAACAATGGTGCCAGACGATGCCGAGGTAAAAGCCAAGCTAAATGTCGCCACTAACCATGTTTCCAGTCTGGCAAATGGATTGGCAGCGGTTTTAGCCATGATGGATAGCATGGGCGTGGATACCACGACCTATCAAAATCAACTGTTAAATGCGACCGGCCAGATTACAACAGATGTATTTGAAGTAGGCGTTTTTACCGGCTTGTTAATTGGCTGGAGTGAAACACTTTGGAGTGTTTTGATCGAAAGCGGGCCGGGACTGGTTTTTAAGGTGATTTTGTTTTTCGTCATCGTATTTGTTTTTCGCAAGCTGGCCGATCTGGTTAAGAAGTTAACCGAGAGCGGCCTGGAAAATTCAAGCATCGAACTTTCGCAATTGTTGAGGCGTATGGTCGTATCGATGGTGCGTAACACTATCATCGTGATTGGCGTGTTAATCGCGCTGTCCCAGGTGGGTATCAGCCTGGGACCGTTACTCGCAGGTCTGGGGGTGGTAGGTTTCGTGGTGGGTTTCGCACTCCAGGACACCCTGTCCAATTTTGCAGCTGGTATGTTGATTTTGATTTATCGACCCTTCGATGTGGAGGATATTATCGAAGCGGGGGGCGTATCGGGCACGGTCAGTCATATGAGTCTGGTAAATACCACGATACTGACCTTCGACAACCAGACGATAGTCGTGCCCAATAACAAAATCTGGGGGGATGTCATCAAAAATGTAACCGCCCAGACAATTCGGCGCATAGACCTGGTATTTGGCATTTCTTACACCGACGATGTAAAAAAGGCTGAAAAGGTCCTGCAGCAAATCGTAAGTTCCCAGGAGTCTGTATTGAATGAACCCGAGACAATAATTCGACTGCATGAGCTTGGGGATTCCTCGGTCAATTTCGTGGTCAGGCCGTGGGTAAACAAGGATGATTACTGGGAGACCTACTGGAATATTACCCGGGCCGTAAAATTGCGCTTTGACGACGAGGGGATCTCGATTCCGTTTCCGCAAACCGATGTGCATATACACAATCCCTGACATGGCATGAAATTTAGGCCGCCCAGTAATCGGGTTTTCACAGCGATCTTGGGGTCACGGTCATGGGTTCAGGTCTAACATTCCAACATTGCTCATCTCTCTTTTCAAAATGCTTTACAACGCGACTAAGGCTTGAAAGATTGCCGTCGAAGGTTTAAACCAATAAGTAGTAGTGGAGGAAGGCAAAAGGCAAGACCTTACCCCTTCCGCAATCCCCCTTCCGACCTCAATTGACGGCAGCTATAAGTAACAACTTGCAATAATGCACAACAAAGAAATAGCATAAGCGATTGATTTTATTGTTGTACTTTATTGTGATTAGTTATGAGCTGTGTCCAGAATCTGACTTTTAATCAGGTGGTCGAGCGTTCGAATCGCTCACGCCCCACCATTTTTTCTCCCAGAATCGACCGAATCCACGACCCGTAATCTTTCTCGAATGAACTCTGAGGCTTCGCCTGGCGTATCAAATACTATCCAGCTACCATTATCGAACTGATAATGGCACTCTCCACTTGAAGTAAGCTGGAGAATTGGTTTTTCAACTCTAATTCGGTTTCTGCTGTCGTCGTGTAACACTATTGGCGTTTTGTTATTTTTGTCCCTGGCAGCCTTATTGACTGCAAAGATTTTCCGTATCTATTCACTAGAAGATAGCACATTTTCATCTTTCATAATTATTTACTGCCGATTATAGTTAGCGGATAAACAAACCTCCTGAATTTATAGGTATCGATTTTAGGGTTGACATTGGAATACAGACGGCATAGTCTGCTATATATTCCAGACGTTGTAGTTTGATATTATGCCAAGACAAAGAGAATTCGACCCGAAGCAAACCCTGCAAACTGCAATAGAGCTGTTTTGGGAAAAGGGTTATTACGACAGTTCGGTGGACGAGGTGGTAAAGCGCTCAGGTGTTGCAAAATATGGAATTTATGGAACATTTGGCACCAAACGTGAACTCTTTATAAAGGCGCTGAATCAATACGCGCTTGATCGACACAATGATATCCAGAGGCCTATCCGGAGGCTTGATGCATCGCTACCTGAAATAAACGATTTTTTCAGGCAGGTTCCAAAAATGACGACCCAAAAGAATGACAGACGCGGATGCCTGATTTGTAATACCGGTGTCGAACTCGGGAAACGCGATGCGGAAATCAATGACTTTGTCAGTGATTTTTTCATGGACGTCGCCGAGGTAATGAAAGCTTGCCTGAAACGAGCAGTAGAAAAGGGAGAGATCGAAGCTTCGAAGGATATATCAGGTCTGGCTGCTTTTCTGGCCACCGAGTTCAGGACTTCGTTAATGCTGGCCGCCAGCGGCGTCTCTGGTCAACAGATTGATCAACACTTAAGGGTAGCGCTTCAGGTGCTTGATTAAATTTTTTTTTAAAACCCATAACAGACGATATAGTCTGAAATAGAGCAGGAGTTAATTACCATGACCAAAGCAAAAATTTTAGTGACCTCAGCTGCAGGACGTACCGGTTCTTACGCCGTATTACAACTATTGCAACAGGGATTCCCGGTGCGCGCATTCGTGCGAAAGCGTGATTCTCGTAGTGATCGGCTCGAAAAGGCGGGTGCAGAACTAGCCTTCGGTAACCTGTTTGACTTTCGCGATATTCGCAAGGCACTGGTAGGGGTGCAGCGCGCTTACTATTGTCCACCGATGTCTCCCCACCTTCTCGAAGGCACAATGTTGTTTGCGCTGGCTGCCGAAGAAGCCAAACTTGAAGTTGTCGCGCTCATGAGCCAGTGGCATCCGCATCCGGCAGACCCGTCGATAGTGACGCGCGGACACTGGATCGCCAATCAGTTGTATCGCTGGATGCCCACAGTCGATGTGGTTCATATCAATCCCGGATTATTTGCCTTCGTTTATATGTTGGGTCTTCCGGCAATCGTTCACATGGGTGTATTGATGGCACCTTTCGGCGAAGGCAAAAATGCGCCGCCGGCTAACGAAGACATCGCCCGCGTTGTCGCTGCTGTACTCAGTGACCCGGCGCCACATATAGGTAAAAGTTACCGTCCGACTGGACCTGAACTGTTATCCCCACACGACATCGCAGATATATTTGGAGCTGTTCTGGATCGCAAGGTGAAGTATCAGGACGCGTCAATCAAAATGTTCAGCAAGGCTGCCAGTGCGCTCGGGGTTTCCAACTTTGAGATATCACAAATTCGGCATTATGCCGATGCGCTGCGACACGGAGCCTACGAGCTAGGTGCACCGACCGACCATGTCGAATTGATTACCGGCCAGAAACCAGAGTCCTTTAAAAGCATCGCGCGTCGCTATCTGACTGAACCATCATTGATCGATCCGCGGTTAGCGACCGGCAGCAAATTAGGGGCAATGGCTCTGATGATACGGATAATGTTAACCCGAGTTCCCGATTATGATCGCTGGGAACAGGATCAGGGTCATCCAATGTTGAATGCGCCACTTCTAGCCACCGACAACAACGAATGGCGCATAAGCGCCGACCGGCAGCAACTCAATTTATTAACCGCTTCTGGCCAATAACCAGATTCTCATTTATTTACTAAACAGGAGATATATACAATGACTATTCAAGCAATTTTTTTATTACAATTTTTTTCCAGTCTTTTGGTAATGGGTTTGCTGGCCAGGTGGTTGTTAGCCCCTGGATTAGCTGACTTACCAGTAAAAGACGCTTTGTTCTGGCTGACCCTGCCGCATGCATTTCGCTACCTGGGAATGGTCTTTCTGGTACCGGGAGTTGTAGATCAGCCACTACCGGAATCTTTTGCGATTCCTGCTGCTTACGGTGACTTATTAGCAGGCGTTCTCGCACTAGTTGCATTGATAGCACTTCGTAACAGGTCGTCTGTTGCTATCGGCCTGGTATGGTTATTTAATCTGGTAGGCACAGCCGACCTGCTCAATGCCCTCCGCCATACTGATGTAGCTCAGTATTTTGGATCAACCTGGTATATTCCGACGATGATTGTACCAATTTTACTGATTACGCATTTTATGATTTTTGTACGATTGCTGAAACCAGCCACTGAAACTGGAAAAGTAGCGGTCGTATAAATGCCGATTGTGTAGGGTCCAATTTATTCGACCGCTAATGACCGAATGAATTCGGCCCTACAGATATAATCTGTTCACTCGATTTGAGGTAGAGACATTTAATTGAGTGTCTTGTCGGCCCTCAACCGTTTAGCCATTAAGTCGACAAATGCTCGAATCCTGGCCGATGCATAACGCCCCTCACGGTGCACAATATGGATAGGTAAGGGCGGTGGTTCGTAATTATCCAATACAGTCTTCAAGTCGTTGGAAGCGAGCTGCGGCGCTACCTGATAGGATAATAGCCGGGTTATTCCCAGACCCCGCCGCACGGCTTCGATCGCTGCATCATTGGTGGTTACCGTAAGACGGGGCTGGATGCGCAGGGTGACTGAATCAAAACGCCAGTCGACGACATTGCTACCCGCGCTGGAAACAATCATCGAGTGATCGAGCAAATCCTGCGGTTTCTGGGGCAGGGCATGACCCAGTAAGTACTCTGGGGAAGCACAGAGGACGAGCCGCACCGATCCCACCCGCAAAGCTCGTAAGCTTGAATCAGGCAATTCGCCAATTCGAACGCCGACGTCAATTCCCTCTTCGAGCATATTGACGACCCTGTCCAGAAACACGGCTGATATTTCAGTGCCTGGATAGGTATTCAGATAATCGACAATTCCCGGCATTACAAACATACGCCCAAAAAGCACAGGTGCAGTAACCGACAGGTGGCCGCGTGGTTCTGCGTTGATGCCAGCGGCAGCTTCGTCGGCTGCATCGACCTCACCGAGAATACGCCGTGCATCTTCGAGGTAACGTTGGCCTGCTTCAGTAGCGCGTACGAACCGCGTAGTTCGGTTGAGGAGTTTAACCCCAAGTTGCTCCTCCAGTGCCGCCACCGCACGAGTGACCGCGGGCGGTGACATGTGTAACCGGCGTGCTGCGGCGGCAAAACCTTCTTCTTCGGCTACCGCAACATAGACGCTCATCAAGTGAAAGTGGTCCATCATTATTCCAGTAAATGAAATAAACAATTGTAATTTACGACTATTCTTTTATCAAATGGAATTTGGCATAGTGTCGTTACTGGTATCGCAATGGGCGTTACCTTACATTCAAACCATATTTTAGGAGTATCAACATGAGCCGCATTACTGTTATTGAAAGCGATATTGCCAATCCAGAGCAAAAAGAATTGCTGGATGCGATCCAGTCACAACTCGGCATGGTGCCGAACTTTCTTAAAGTTCTCGCCAATTCACCCGCTGCCCTGCGGGCTTTCCTGGGCCTGCATGGAATCGCAAGTGAAGGTAGCCTGGAGGCGCCGACTCGCGAACGCATCGCACTGACACTGGCACAGCAAAACGCCTGCGATTATTGCGTGTCAGCCCACACCGCGCTCGGTCGCAAAGCAGGTCTGAATGGCGCCGAAATGGAAGCTAATCGAGCTGGCACCAGCCAGGACAGCAAAGCGGCAGCGGCAGTAAAATTTGCCAAAGCACTTGCCGAGCACAATGGCCAGGTGACTACTGCTGAAATCCTTGAAGTTCGTAACGCGGGTTACAGTGAATCGGATATCGTCGAAATCATCACTCACGTTGGGTTGAATGTTCTCTCCAACATAATTGGCAAAGCAAGCCAGGTAGAGATCGATTTCCCGAAAGTTGAGCTTAAGCTTGCTTCCTAAAGACTGTTGACTGCCGGTGGGAAGGCCACCGGCAGTCATTGTTTCACATAGAATTAAAGGGTATCGCCATGGGACATAAATTTGCAGAAATAGCATTTACCGAATCGGTTCACCAGGTTCAGCAGGAACTCGGTAGTCGTGCCGGGTACGCTGGCATGGAAGGTGGAGATGACTACAACAATTTACTCGGTGCGCGAGAGGCCGATTTCATCGCTGCCCGCGATAGTTTTTATATGGCTAGTGTGAGCGAGACTGGCTGGCCTTATGTCCAGCACCGAGGAGGGCCAGTCGGCTTCATGAAGGTACTCGACGAGAAAACAATTGGTTTTGCCGACTTCAGTGGCAACCGACAATACATTAGTGTCGGTAATTTCAGAAAAGATGACCGTGTTTCTCTATTTTTTATGGACTATCCGAATCGCACCCGCTTCAAGCTGCTCGGTCGTGTTCAGATGATAGGTACGGATGAATCTGAGTTACTCGCTGAGCTGGAAGTAGATAGTTATCGGGCGAGGGTCGAACGTGGTTTTCTTATCCACATTGAGGCTATTGACTGGAACTGCCCACAGCACATTACACCGCGCTATACAGATGCTCATTTAGAGACGCTAATGGCACCGTTGATCGAGCAAAACCGGGCATTGCTGGCTAATCAGGCGGCTCCAAAAATCACCGAGCAAACTCTACTTGGTGGTGGCCCACTCGAACTGGTGATTAGCGGCGTGCGCCAGCTTACTCCGCGGGTCCGCGCGTTTGAGCTGCGTGATCCAAATGGTGATGAATTACCTGCAGTTGAGGCCGGTTCACATCTGCAATTCCCGATGCAGCTAGTAGACGGTAAGACGACAATTCGTCATTACTCAATTTGTTCCAATCCAGCACGACGAGATGCCTACGAGATCGCGGTATTACGCGAGGACGATGGTGGAGGTGGATCGATTGCTGTACACGATCAGTTCAGCATCGGTCGGCGGCTGAATACCGAACAGCCACAAAATCATTTTCGTCTTCATGACGACGTAAGACCAGCGCTGTTAATTGCCGGTGGCATTGGCATTACCCCTATCAAAGCCATGGCCCAGTCACTAAAAGCAAGTGGCAATGAATTGCAATTCCATTACGCAGGTCGCAGCAAAGCTGAGATGGCTTTCCGCGATAGATTGCAGAGGGAGTTCGGTAATGAATTGGCAATCTATAGCTCTGCCGATGATGAGCATCTGGATATCGAACAGGTTTTATCTACTGCGCCGGATGGCGCGATCATTTATGTCTGCGGACCCGGTGGTTTAATCGATGCTGTGGTTAAAGTTGCGGCAGAATTGAACATTGATCCCAGCAGAGTCCGCTTTGAACGTTTTGTCGCAACTGTCGCTGCCGACGCCAGAATCATTCAGGTAGAACTGCGCCGATCCGGCAAGCAGATCGAAGTCGCTGCCGATCAGACTATTCTTGATGCAATGCTCGATGCCGGTGTCGAATCGCCTTATAGTTGCAAAGCTGGGAACTGTAAGTCCTGTGCAGTTAAAGTACTGGACGGCGAGCCCGATCATCGAGATTCGGCATTATCCACGGCAGAAAGAGAGGTTTATCAGATGATGTGTCCCTGTGTCTCGCGGGCTAAAGGCGATCACCTGTCGCTAGACATTTAATCTAAAAGGAATAAATTTTTTTACACAATCATTGAAGAGGAATAGCCATGAATGAAAGTCGCCCCCCATTACCACCATTTACCTATGAAACCGCAGTTCAAAAAGTGCGTGCTGCTGAAAATGGCTGGAATACCCGTACCCCGGAAAATATAGCTCTTGCTTACACAGTTGATACTAAATGGAGAAACCGATCTACCTTCGTCGATGGTCGAGATAACGTCATCAAGTTTCTGCAGGATAAATGGGCGCGAGAGCTGGACTATCGTCTGATAAAAGAAATATGGGCATTTCAGGATAACCGCATCGCAGTACGTTTCGCCTACGAGTGCCACGATGCCAGTGGTCAGTGGTTTCGATCTTATGGAAACGAAAACTGGGAGTTCGATGAGAACGGTCTGATGCGATTACGTATCGCCAGTATCAACGATTTGCCGATTGAAGAATCCGAGCGAAAATATCACTGGGATTTAGGGCCGCGTCCTGAGGATCATCCTGGATTAACCGAGTTGGGTTTATAATAAAGTTTTCCTGTAGGTAAAAAGTTACAGTGGAGATTTACTATATCCAGTTATCAAGGCCCGATCCTTCAAGAACGTAGGTAGTAAATTGAATGGGCGGGGTCATGGCCAGGGTCAAGTTTTGAAACTTGAATTCAAGCAAAGTAAATTAGCATTACAACTTCAAAAAATTTTCGTTAATTCACAATTCAAGATTTAATCCCCTCGCTTGCTCCGACCGTTTGAAGAGAGTCTTCGTTTACCCGACGGTCCCGCAATCTATCAATATTCACATAAAACCGATAGATCAGAAGTGCAGGTCCCGCTGGACTGGCTGAAAAGTGAATTGACGCAACCTATTGGCTAAGTTCCTTGTACATTACCAGTGCATCAACAAAGCCATCTTTCCTGCTGTTAAAAGCATTCGGCAATGTGCCTACCACCTGAAACCCTAGCTTTTTCCACAGGGCAATCGCTCCTTCGTTGGTGGCAACCACCAGATTGTATTGCATCGCTTTGAAGCCCAGTTTCACAGCCTGATGCTGGGAATGCCGACACATATTCGAAGCAATGCCTTTGCCGCGGGCGTTTTCTGAGACGATAT
>CAXMRQ010000164.1:0-15856 GCA_964196115.1 uncultured Gammaproteobacteria bacterium | reverse complement strand
CATTGCAGCCAAAATGTTGCGTAAACTGCACAATACGAGTTTCTTATTAGCAAGAGCGTAAGGCACTATGTCAAAGCTGGATTATATCGATCAGTCGGCAATCAGGCACTACCGGCTGGAGCGGGTGCGCAGCCTTTCGGCCATAGAAGATGTGGCAGCGGTATTACTGTTCGACCCGGTCAATATTCGATACGCCAATGGTTCTCGCAATATGCAGGTCTGGACCATGCATAATTTTTGCCGCTATGCACTGATAACCACTAGTGGACCATCGACGATGTTTGACGGCGCTACCGGTCATCACTTGCTACAGGGTCTCGAAACAATCGATGAAATCCGTCCAGCCTTGTCCGCTGACTATTCGATTGCAGGTTATCGGGCAGAGGAGATTAGCCAGCGATGGGCCAGTGAAATAGCCGATCTGGTAAATCAACATGGCGGCGGTAACAGGCGTCTGGCGGTAGACCGACTCGATGTTAATACCGCGAAAGCTTTGATCGACGCTGGTCTGGAGCTGGTCGATGGCAAGAAGATTCTGGAACACGCGAGATCGATTAAATCACTCGAAGAAATTCGCGCGCTGCAATATTCGCTATCGACCTGCGAAGCCGCAATGAGCGATTTAAGGACACTATTGACACCAGGCATGACTGAACAACAGGCACTGGCAATTTTACTTAAAGGCAGCATCGAACGTGGCGGCGAATACCCCGAAACCCGATTAATGACCTCGGGACCTCGCACCAACCCCTGGTTTCAGGAAACCTCGGACCGGGTGATTGAGGAAGGTGATTTTTTGTCTTTCGATACCGATCTGATCGGTCCAATGGGGTTTTATAACGATATTTCGCGTAGCTGGGTAGTCGGTGATGTCAAACCAACCGACGAACAACGTAAACTTTACGAAATTTCACGCGCTCAGCTCGAAACCAATATTTCTCTGCTACAACCTGGCATGGAATTTCTCGAATTCGCCGGTAAAGCCTACGAATTGCCTGAAGCGTATCTTAGCAACCGATATGCCGATGTTGGCCACGGTTGTGGCATGGGTGTCGAATATCCATTTCTCTGGTATCCAGAAGATGAGGCGCTTGGCGCCTACGATGGGGTATTCGAGGAAAATATGGTGGTCTGTATAGAAAGTTACGTGGGCGCCAAAGACGGGGTGCAGGGCGTCAAGCTGGAACAACCGGTGTGGATTACCGCGGATGGACCGGTGGTGTTGGCGGAGTATCCTCTGGAGGATAGTTATACATGATACCAATTACCCGTCATTCCGGACCTACGCGGCCCGCTCAGGCCGGAATGACGTACTTTTTTATATTTTCCGCATCAACTCACCAAAACCACTAATCGGGCCCGAATACCCACAGTGCTGTAAACACTCCCAGAACATGCACTGATTCGAAGTTAATACCGGTTTCTGCAATTCATCTTCGAGTTGCTCAACAACATCGAGCGCGCGAATGCCGGTGCATGACAAAAACAGCGCATCCGCTTCTGCATGGCAGGTTTCCCTAGCTCCCGCAATGATTGAATCGATACTAAGCCGTTGCAGATCAGAGCTATTTAGCAACAGGAAACTCTGGCTATTGAGCACGCCAAAGCCATGATCGGTCACATAGTCGGCCATCAAATCGGAAACATCCTGTCTATAAGGTGTTAATAGCGAAATTTTTGAAATGCCCAGATGCTGAAAAGCTTTAAATGCAGCTGTCATTGGAGTTACCACAGGAACACCGGGTTGAGTCCGGTTTATTTGACTGGCAACCTCATCGTAACCGATCACCACTGTCGCCGATGTGCAGCCATAAGCGATACAGGCCAGCTTCTCTCCCGGTAATATAAGTGCCGCCGCATCACTTAGACGCGCACCCATTGTTTTTAAATTTTCCAGCGTATTCTCTTCGGCATAAAGCACTCTGGTGGTGTAAAAAGACATCTCATCAGGTTTCATATTGATGAAATCACGTTCTACAGTCTGATCACAGTCGAGTGCGATCAGACCGAAGTGTTTCCCAGGCAAAACACTATCAAGTGATCTATTCGTCGTGATTGCCTGTGTTTTCATAATTTTCCATTATTCTAAAATTAACGTTTA
This sequence comes from uncultured Gammaproteobacteria bacterium, assembly GCA_964196115.1. Lineage (GTDB taxonomy): Bacteria > Pseudomonadota > Gammaproteobacteria. The sequence continues at coordinate 13,755 of CAXMRQ010000164.1, read as the reverse complement.
GTTTTATTCTAGCGTGCTTCCATTTACTAAATATTTAAGATTCGTTAGCGTACATTATGACCAAATAACAACCTAATGTTGTCGCAGAGACGCAGGGCACGCAGAGGTTTTACTAGGATAAATTTGTAAACCAATAATCGTACAAAGGGGTACGAACAATAAAACCGATAAATTACTTTTTAAACAATTTGCTTTTCCCTTTGCGTGCCCTGCGCCTCTGCGAGATACATATTTTTGATATTACAATCGATGGAATTTAGTTATTTCGATATTACTAGTAATATAGTTGACATTATTCTACCGTTCTTATATAGTGCCACAATGAAACTCGAAACCGCAGCACTTGTACTAAGTAAAATTGGCAATCCAACCCGACTGGAAATCGTGCGCTTGCTGGTTCGTGCGGGTGAACAGGGTATGCCGGTCGGCGCAATTCAGAAGAATCTGCAGATTCCGGGCTCAACTTTAACCCATCATATTTCACATTTAAAAAGTGCCGGCCTGATTCGACAGGAACGCGAGCAGGCAACTTTATTTTGCAAAATGGAATACGACATTTTAAATCAGCTGGTCGCCTATTTAACCGAAGAGTGCTGTGTCGACGACGTAGCTTCAAGCGGTAGCAAGGTAGCCTAGGATATTTTTTTCAACCCTATTACGAGATTTCTAGAATTATGGCAGATCAAATTATTAACTCCCCGGGACACGATGACAGGCGCTTCGATACTTTTATTGATCGCGTGGGTAAATTCATAAAGGATCCAGTCTTTTTAACCCTGGTTGGCTTGAGCGCATTATTAGCCGCGCTGGACGCTTCGCAAATCGGTCAGAGTTTTGTTTTTACCCTGGAATCAATGTGGCAAATGCTACCCTTTTTCATACTCGCGATTGGGCTCGCGGCTTACGCAAAAGCTACCGGAGCAGATGAGATCATTGCCGGCGCGTTTTCTGGAAATCCAGTACGAGCCACGGTCCTTGCTGCATTTATCGGTGCCCTGTCACCTTTTTGTTCCTGCGGCGTAATACCACTGATAGCGGCGATGCTCGGCGCAGGCGTACCGCTGGCGCCGGTAATGGCTTTCTGGATCGCCTCACCGATTATGGACCCGGAAATGTTTATTCTTACCGTCGCCGGTATCGGCTTTAATTTTGCGGTTGCTAAAACTCTGGCGACCATCGTGATGGGGCTATTTGCCGGTTTCAGCGTATTACTATTCCAGAAATACGGATTTCTGCAAAATCCTCTACAGGAAAAAATCACCAGTGGTTGTAGCACAAGCTATGGACCAAACAGCGTCACTGAAATCAACTGGAAATTCTGGCAAGAGCCACAGCGAGTCAACGCATTCAAGTCGGAGAGTTATACGATTGGGGTATTCCTCGGAAAATGGCTGACCTTCGCGTTCTTTCTGGAAAGCCTGATGCTGGCCTATATTTCGCCCGACTGGATTACTGCCTATGTAGGTGCCGATAATCTGTTTGCCATTCCGCTTGCGGCTATCGTCGGCGTCCCTTCCTATCTCAACGGCTACGCAGCAATACCACTGATATCCGGTTTACTCGAAATGGGCATGACGCCCGGTGCCGCAATGGCTTTTGTTACCGCCGGTGCCGTTTCATCGATTCCAGCAGCTGTCGCTGTATTCGCTCTGGTAAAAAAACCGGTATTTGCGCTTTATATTTCACTGGGGCTGGTCGGTTCGATACTTACAGCCTGGCTGTACCAGTTGTCTGGCGGGCCGATTTAACCTGTTGTTGACGAGTCATCAGGATTCTCGCTAAACCAGTGTCGCGTGCGGTTGGCAAATGCAACCAACGACAGCATCACCGGCACTTCGACCAGCACGCCAACTACGGTGGCCAGTGCCGCCCCCGAATGCAGTCCAAACAATGAAATAGCAACCGCTACGGCCAGCTCAAAAAAGTTGGAGGTACCAATCAGACAGGCCGGAGCAGCGATGTTATGCGGTAACTTCATTGCCTTTGCTGCGCCATAGGCGATCGCAAAAATACCGTAGGTTTGTATTAATAAGGGAATAGCGATCAAAACAATAGTTTGCGGCTGACCGATGATGCTTTCGGCCTGAAAACCGAATAACAATACAACCGTGGCGAGCAAGCCGATTACCGACCAGGGTTTGAGGCGATGAACAAACTTACCGAGCCGTTGACCGTCGTCGTGAGCTTCAAGTTTGTGTCGGGTAATAGCGCCTGCGATTAATGGCAATACTACATACAGCACAACCGATAACAGCAGGGTATCCCAGGGTACCTGAATATCACTGACACCGAGTAGGAAAGCAGCAATTGGCGCAAACGCTACTACCATGATCAGGTCGTTCACCGACACCTGTACCAGCGTGTAATTTGGATCACCTTTGGTGAGCTGGCTCCAGACGAATACCATGGCCGTACAGGGGGCGACACCGAGTAAGATCATGCCGGCGATGTATTCGTTGGCTGACTGTGGGTCGACCCAATCGGCAAAAATACCTTTGAAAAACAGCCAGCCCAACGCCGCCATGGTAAAAGGTTTAATCAGCCAGTTAATTACCAGCGTTAAAATGAGACCTTTCGGACGTTTCCCCACATCTTTAATCGATGAAAAATCGATCTGCACCATCATCGGGTAAATCATTATCCAGATGAATATAGCCACCATCAAATTGACATGCGCAAATTCAAGATCGGCAACCAGCGCAAACGCACCGGGAAATAAGTTCCCCAGAATAACGCCTGCTGTAATGCATAAAGCCACCCATAACGAAAGGTAGCGTTCAAATAGTCCCATTGGCTGGCCTCTCAGATGGTTAAATCGACACTCGGAAAATGAGCACACAATTAACAATAATTATCCGCCAAAGTAAATCCTTTCTTGATAATATGACGCGATTAGTCACCAGCAAACCGCGACCCGACAATTTGAATTTAACAGGATAAAAATCAATGAATCTCGAAACCATGTCCGGCCTCGAAATTTTACAGGCAATTATTCGCGGTGAATTTTCCCACCCCACCATCGCCAGTACGGTTCCGATGCAATTCATCGAGGCCGAAGCTGGTCGTGTTTTGTTTCAGGCCACCGCTACCGAGAATCACGTAAACCCGATGGGCGGCACGCATGGCGGATTTGCAGCTACCGTACTTGATTCAGTGACCGGATGCGCAATACACACTATGCTGGAAGCCAACATCCCATTTGCAACTATCGAATTGAATATCAAAATGATTCGGCCAGTGCCACTTGACACAACACTATTAGCCGAAGGCAGGCTGATTAATCTCTCGCGCTCGCTAGGGGTATCCGAAGGAACCCTGAAAGACGAATCGGGTAAGCTCTATGCCCACGCAACCTGTACCTGCATGATTATCCGCAAATAACAAGCAATTATATGATACTCACCGACATCTGACGACATACCTGCGAGTCGCTGTAAGCATGATACTGTACCGCCCCTCAATTGACCTTTATCAATTTTAAATATTTTAGGATCAAGTAGAATTCTTACAAAGAATTAAGAAGTCCTGGTGATGTTTATGCTGATATTAACGCGGCGAGTGGGGGAAACTATAATGGTAGGTGACGAAGTCACGGTCACTGTACTTGGTGTTAAAGGAAATCAGGTCAGGATTGGTATCAATGCGCCCAGGGAAATTGAGGTACATCGCGAAGAAATTTATGAGCGCATCAAAGCTGAAAAAGAGCAGGATCATCCAGGATATACGGCTGAAGACTAACGTAGGCCCTAACATTTCCAAAGCTGCCAATTTTGGATAAGCAGGCCTACAGGATATCAAGTTAAACTTCCGCTATCGACCCGAAAAAGACCCTGATAGCTACTGTTGCCGACTGGTGGCATGGCTTATTTCGTTGGCTGCATGGTACGCTGCGAGCAACCAACGCGGTCGCAGCAAATGATTACTATCCTGGTTTATAAACTTCGTATATTTCCACTTTAGGTGGTTGAGGGGACAGGTTTTGAATCTCTCCACTTATTTTCAAGCGTATTGCTTCTCCTGCATCTTCGGCATGATCCCTTGACTCCCAGAGACTGAATGATCCGTACTCATTCTCATCCCCAGAAATCATAAAATGAACGCTGATAAACCCTTGCAGGGATTTCATAAATCCGAATACCTGGTCGGCTAACACTTCTACCTCAGGACGCTGGCCAGAATCAGCTTTGAATGTTATTAAACGAGCATACATGGATATTTCCTCCTTACCTATCGATGTGATTATTATCGGTTTTTGTTGAATTGCAATTTGATTATACCACGTGGACAAAATAGGCGGATAAGGCACATTAATTTTACAAATGCCGATGTCCGCCATTGGTCTATTCTGTTGAAAAACTCGAAAAAAATGGAGAGCTATTTTTCTGCAGAAAGCCAAAACACTCTAAACTTCTTACAGTACCCGGCATGTCAGTTCATCAGTTGCTTTGATGGAAGAGATCGTTAGTTACAGGTCTCTCCCCGTATAATAAATTTTAGGGTTCGTTATATCGAGAAAAAATTTGCCGTCTAGAAAATTTTAGAGTTTTTCAACAGAATAGGTCGACTAGAGCCTATCACGCATAATCCTTGAATGGCTGCTTCGGGATTACCCGGCTACTTGGTTTTCTCCGAAGACTCTTGGTAGCCTTTTTATTTTCAACAAAATTTCCTCGACGTTGACTTCCATTAAGGAACAATATTTGATCATCGTTATTCTCGGAATTGGAATTAGTTGTGGTGTCATCAGAGTCAAACATGGCTAATTTTTGTACCTCACAAGTCTTAGTAAGTGCCATTTAATTATGCCAAACTATTCGCAGATGGGAATCACCCAAATGGGTCAAGCGCAAGGCGAGGCTACAGGAATAGAAAATCAGAAATTTATACTTCCGCTTATGGCCGAAAGCACTAGTTCCCGGTAATACGAAGAATGACCGCTAATCGGAAATTCCCAGGTAGTGGGAAATGAATTTTTAAAATTCGAGATTTGCCGACAATGTTGGGCAGCATTTTCTGCGAAGCAGTCGTTCAGGTTCTAGAGGCCAAGGGCTGGAGTCGACCCTGAGCCGACGTAGAAGTAGACATCAATTGAGGGAGTCGGCCTATTGGAAGCGTCCAGGCAACCGCTACTAGCCGCTACTAGCACTTTTATTCGACTTTTCCGCGACCTCGACCTCGGTTGCGGCGTCGTCCACTGCGGCAAAATCCTTGGCGGTCGCAAGGAGGTCCTGGATGACCAGAGCTTTGTCCCCAATCACGATAGGCTGCCGCGGATCAACGTAACCCTTTTCGAAAGGAACGCGCACGTTTTTTTTGACCAAAAAAGTTCCGTTGGTCGAATCCAGGTCACGTAGGTAAACCTCGCCATCGATGATACTGATTTCCGCGTGATGTTTACTTGCAGTAGTTGAATCGATGAAGATATGTCCCTCCCGTCCCAATATAAATATCCGACCTTCCATGAGCGCCAGGTTTATGCTTGGGGGTTTGTTCATCTCAATTTGCCAGTAGCGTCGATATGGCCAGAAAGTCCTCTAGCGATTCAACCGTGGGTTTATCGCTCGACCTTTGCCTGATCAATAACAACAAGATTAGATCACGACGCGTTAATTTTCAGGACAATGTGAACAATTAACGTTTTAAGCACAAAACCCAGCTTATTTGTAATTGCTAAAGTTTTACTTTGTCTAAAGCTGACGGTTTATTTTTTTAGACGAGTGACCGCTATCGACTCCGGTCGATTAGCAACTGGCACATCAATGTCCGCTATCGGATTCTTACTACCTCCTCCTACCCGATTTCCGGTAAAACCAACCATCAATTTCTCATATAAAATCTTAAGCATCGCATAGTCTGCGATCACCTATTACGATTATCCGCGGAATTTCTGGGTCGGAGCATGACTTTTGCTACTATTGACTCCGTTGCCGCATGGCCACGCCCCCAGGACTAAATTAGGACAATAAAAATAGATGCCCGATTCATTATATAAAATAGATTCCATCAATTCTGCTAAAAAAAGAAAGGTCGGCGTAGGCCCGCTAGGCCGCATAGCGCGGCTACTGATGGCCGGCAAAATCCTTTACTAACGGAGGTCACGGGAGGTCTTTATGCCCCGCTGAGCGCTGCCGACATTATCCGTCTAATTTGACAGGTTAAACACAGCCAGTATCAGCAGGGTGGTGATGGAGCCGCGGCGAAACAGTTTTTCGCTCGATTGTCTAAACCCCTTCGATCCCAGCCAGGCACCGAACAGATACGATACAGCGCCGGGTAATGCGATGGCAATGTCATTTAAGGTAGTCGTGCCACTATAAGCCGACACCGCCGCGAATCCCAATACTGTAAAAAAAGACCAGGCGATGATCAGCGTTCGTCCTTCATCTTTATCATAAGGACCCAACAGAATCGCAACCACGGTAATTAGCGCTATATAGCTACCACCAAATACGGTGCCCGCCACAGCACCAACCGCAACTAAACCTGCCGTGGTCAGTGGTCGCGGATAACGGTAGCCGATCAGCATTAAAATACAGGCGAGAGCGATAATTGTGGCGATAGCACGTTTCATCCAGACGGGATCAAGCACCTGTAAAACCCAATGGCCGAAGGGAATAAACAAAAGCGTGGGGACGACTATCGTCATCGTAGTTCGCCAGTCGATCTCCCGATAGCAAATCTTAAACAGGTAAATACTGGTAAAAAAATCGACAACCAGGATCTTCGAAACGATACTGATCGGGGAAAAAAAGATGGTCAGAATTGCCAGCATAAACGCCGGCCCACCGAAACCAGTAAAGCCACGAATCAATCCAGCGCCGAATGCCACCAGTGCAATAATAACTGCACCGGGATCACCCGAGGTAAGCGAAGAAAAATCAAACAATTAGGTTATCCTGTGATTTAAGTAGGTCGAAAATCGATATTCAATTTTGATAAAAACTGCCAACTAGCAAATAGTCAGATAGCGTCCGTTGTTATATTTCGATCAATAAAACATTCTCGATCTGATCTTTTCGGCGGCGACACATTCCTGTTATCGGGCTACAGACCATTCGCTATTAAAGTATATAAAAATAAAAACTGTCGCTTTATTTTAATCAGCCCCGCAACAAATTTAGTATCATCCTACAATGAATCAGGCAAGGATGAAACAATGTGCCGCAGGCACGACTGGATCAGAGATTCATTTACTTATTAACTAATACCTAATTAACTAATAACTAAAATTATCCCAACCATCTATTTCGCTGCATCCGTTAAACCGGGCAAAAGACAGCATGGCATACTCAAACGCCCCGGCAAACTCATCGTCGATATCCTGCTCTATGTGAATCGATTTTATTTCAAGACACTGGGATCTACGATGCGCCTTACAATCGATGCGCCCGACCAGCCGATCCCGGTACAAAATCGGCAGACAGAAGTAACCGAACTGGCGCTTTGGCTGCGGTACATAACATTCGATTTGATAATCGAAATTGAACAGGTCACGCCCACGTTCGCGCTGGATGACGGTATTGTCGAATGGCGACAGGATTCTCGCTACGGCGTTACTGCGTGGCGCACGCTGCTCCAGTAGCCTGACATCTGCATATATCTGACTGTTATCATTCAATGTGATGGTGACCAATGCGCCGGTGTCGACACCTACCTGTAACTGCTCGCGAATCGCGTCGCGCAGTGCTAAACCCTTACGCAAATAGCTCATCGACTTTTGTGTGGCAAAGCCGTGTGCGCGTAATGTGGTATCAATTAAATAGCCAGCATACTCATCCGGTGTTGGCAATCGTGTGTCTGCCCAATCGGGCAATACGCGTTGCGGAAGATCGTAAACCTTCTGGAATCCCTGACGAGAGCTTACCATTAACTCGCCCTGCATAAACAATTGCTCCAGCGCCTGTTTGGCCGGTTTCCAGTCCCACCATTGCTTCTTGCCTTTTCGCGTATCTTCAAAATCTCGTGCTCGCAATGGCCCCTCTTCCCGAACTCTTTGCAGGATATTCGCTACCAGTTTTTTATCACAATTTTCAAACCATCCACGTTCACCGTTTTGCCTGTTCATGCGTGGCAGAGCAAACCGATAATCGCGCATCGGCAACCAGGACGCGGCATGAAACCAGTATTCGAATACCTCGCGCTCCTTCACCAACTGATCGAGAAATTTCGGCTGATAGTTTGAAACCCGCGACCACAAAACATGATGATGCGCTCGTTCCACCACCGAAATGGTATCGATTTGCACATAACCGAGGTGTTCAATGGCACGCAGCGTGGCAGCCTTACCGCGCCCGAACGAATCGGCTTTTAACAAACCCTGTTGGTTGAGAGCGATGCGGCGCAGTTTTGCTGATAAAAACATGTTTTAGTTCACCAGGATACAGCGGGAACCTGTAACAAAAAATGTCTCTCGCAAAGCCGAAAAGCAAGAAGAGGAAAATTTGGATTATTCAAAAGGAGACACTAACCGTAAGCCCGGAAATGAGCCACATATCGACAATGCACTATCCATCCTCAGCTTTCCCTTTGTGCCTCTGCGAGAGATTAAATTATCTAAAAACTTCATCGGTTTAATCATCCTCACTTTTCAATATCTGCTCTATCACCGCAGACACCGAATACAGATTCTCATCCCCGCCATTCATCGACGAAACCATTAACCCCACCGGAGCTTCACCTTTTCTATGACAGGGCAAGCTGATCGAACAACCATCGTAATAATTAACCGTTACCGTGTTGCGTAAACATTTGAGATTCACCCTTCTGGCATTGTCAGGATCATCAGTTTCGGATAGGGCCGGTGGAATACAGGGAATGGTCGGATATATCAACGCATCTGCATTGAGTTGGGTGAATTGATCGCTAAACGACTTAACCACCTCGGTCTTGGCACGATAACGGGCGTTTTGCTCATCATCACTAATCGAGCTGCCGGTCAGTATTCGCTGTTGCACGAAGGGGTCGTACTCATCGCCGTATTGTTCCAGCAATTCGCGGTGATGCTGGTAGGCTTCGTAAAGTACAATCGCCTTGTTATAAAACAACTCAATGCTCGCATCTACTATCGGCATTTTAACAGTTTTTATCTCAGCCCCAGCGGCGCGTAAGGTTTCTACTGATCGATCAAATGCGGCCTGAACTTCACTATCGAGATCGTCTAAAACAACAGACTCGGGAATTACCAGCTTAAGAGAATGCGGATCACGAATCGGCAACACCGGCAGTGGATCGGCTGGTGACAATTTCCCTGCCATCAACTGATCGAGGATATAGCAACTATCTACGTCGGCGGCTATTGGGCCCGGGGCGTCCGATGTCGGTGATAATGGGTAGATACCTTTTAGCGACATGCGCCCGTAACTCGGCTTAACCCCGACCACCCCGTTGAAAGCGGCTGGGACTCGACACGAACCCGCCGTGTCTGAACCAATCGATGCAACTACTATGCCTTCGGCAACACTGACAGCACTACCCGATGACGATCCGCCCGGCAACCTGCCGGTTGATCTGTCCCAAATCGACAAAGGTGTCCCGTAATGTGGGTTTTTACCTATGCCCGAAAATGCAAATTCGCTCATATTGGTTCGGCCCAGAAACAATAGCCCTGCCTCGCGCAGTGGTGCGACTACTTCGGCGTCCCTGGCTTCGGGTTTAGCAAAATGCTCGAGAGCGGTCGAACCGGCAAGCGTTCGCTCATTGCGAACATTGAATAAATCCTTCAGTGTAAGCGGAATACCCGCCAAAGCCGGGATCGCTTCGCCTTTCTTTCTTGCGCTATCTATAGACTCAGCCAGGCTCGACAGGCCTTGATTCAGTTGGATAAAGACTGAATCCGACAAGCTTGCTCGTGCCAGGGCATCGTTTATCAATTCACTAGAGGTGATTTCAGTCGTTTTAAGCGCTTCCGATAAGCTTCTTAATGAAGTCATATTTTTATCCCGGGAGAAGAATTGTTTTTTATTACTTGCTTTGACTAGTAGTATACACGCCGCCGAAGCTCATCTGCCCCAGGTAGTCTCGGCAACATCAAAATTTTCCAGGTGCAAATTAAATGAACAATTACAAAATCGCAGCGATTCCAGGTGATGGCATTGGAACAGAGGTTATTTCAGCCGGCGTCGAAGTATTACAATTGATGGCCGAACAGGGCGGACAGTTCTCTATCGATGTCGAAACATTTCCATGGGGTGCCGATTATTATCTACAACACGGCCAGATGATGCCGGACGACGGACTGCAAACACTGGAAAAATTCGATGCTATTTACTTTGGCTCAGCCGGAGACCCGCGTATCCCTGACCACATTACGCTGTGGCAGTTACGGCTCAATATTTGTCAGGGCTTTGAGCAATACGCCAATGTGCGACCGACACGGGTTTTGCCGGGGGTGAAATCTCCGCTGGCAAACATAGGCCCGGGTGATTTTGACTGGGTGATCGTGCGTGAAAACTCTGAGGGTGAATATGCCGGGGTTGGCGGTCGCGCGCATCAGGGCTTCGCCGAAGAAGTGGGCATGGATGTCTCGGTATTTACCCGCTCAGGCATCGAGCGAATTCATCGCTTCGCCTTCGAGTTGGCGCGTACACGTCCGCGTAAGCAGTTAACAATGGTAACTAAATCAAATGCCCAGCGACACGGCATGGTGATGTGGGACGATATTTTTAAGCTGGTGGAGGCGGACTACCCGGACATCACCACCGACAAAATGCTGGTCGACGCGATGACCACCCGAATGGTTCTCGACCCATCATCTATCGATGTCGTCGTAGCGAGCAATCTGCACGCCGATATTTTGTCCGATCTGGCCGCAGCTTTATCCGGCAGCCTGGGTATCGCACCAACCGCGAATTTACGTCCAGAGGGAGATTTCCCATCCATGTTCGAACCGATCCATGGTTCCGCATTTGACATCATGGGCCAGGGCATTGCTAATCCGATCGGTTCGTTCTGGTCGGCATCGATGATGCTCGATCATTTAGGTGAGCAGCGCGCGGCCGAACACCTGATGGCGGCGATCGAGAAAGTAACAGCGAGTGGAGATTGTATGCCAGCTGATTTGGGCGGAAAGGCATCAACCCGTGAAGTAACCGATGCTGTAATTAATGCACTTGGATATTAATGCCTTGCGATCCAGTACACTTTCCCCGGCTTCACATCGGTTTCATATTTTTGTGGAATAACCCGGCTCAGTTTTATATTCTATAGGCCTGACTCAAAACAACATACCTCATGGAATCTTTACAGGAACAACTGCTCAAAGCTGGACTAGTCGATAAAAGCAGGGCCAATAAGGCCAAAAAAGAACAGCAGAAACAGTCTAAACGTGCGCGCCATAGCGGAGCTAAAACTGCCAGCAAGGTGAATACTGCAGGGCAGCAGGAGCGCGCCATGCGCGCCGAGCGTGATCGCGAACTCAATGCGCAAAAACAACAGCAGGTCGAGCAAAAGGCGGTCCAGGCACAAATAAAACAGCTGATAGAACTTAACCGGATAGACAAAGGAACCGGAGAAATCGCTTACAGCTTCGTTTATAAAAGCAAGGTCAGGAAAATTTACGTCACCGAGGATATCAAACAGCAACTAGCCGAGGGGCGACTCGCCATTGTTCGCCTGCTGTTAAAGAGTGAAAGACTGTTTGAATTCGTACCCGCCGCCGTCGCCGCAAAAATAGCGCAACGCGACGAAAATACCATCGTCCAGTTCAATGAAAAAACTGACGGGGACATGTCTGACGACGATCCCTACGCCGATTATCAAATACCCGACGATTTAACCTGGTGAAATATTTTTAAACTGAATCCCTGGAATTCTTATCAAACTGATTACAGACCGCAACAGGCATTAAATAGTCTCTTGTGGCTACTATTTTAGGGCAATCCTGCGGCGTCGATGTCTCTATTCCTTATGCTAGAATTGATTCGTAACCAGATGAACCCGTCTGTCAATATAGGAGCAAGCAATGTTCGAAACAACTATTGCCGGTAGTCTGCCAAAACCAGAATGGCTGGCGGAACCAGAAAAGCTCTGGGCACCCTGGCGTCTCGATGGCGAGGCACTGGAAAGAGGTAAACGCGACGCGTCACTGGTCTGGATTAAGGAGCAGGAAAGCGCTGGCATTGATATTGTTACCAACGGCGAGCAATTCCGAGAACATTTTGTGCATGGCTTTCTAAAAGAAATCGAAGGCATAGACTGGAACAAAATGACTACCATGGGTATTCGCGACAACCGCTACGATGCAGATGTACCCACTGTTACCGAAGCACTCAGGCGCAAGTCTTCGGTGCACGGGGAGGAAGTCAGATTTTCTCGCGAGCATACCAAAAATCAATTGAAATTCACCTTGCCGGGCCCGATGACGATTTGTGACACGATCGCCAACGAGCATTATGCCAGCAGACCTGAAATGGCGATGGCATTTGCAGAACTGCTGAACCAGGAAGCCAAAGAGCTGGCTGCACTCGGGGTGGATTTGATTCAATTTGATGAACCAGCGTTTAATGTCTTTTTAAACGACGTCAAGGAATGGGGTATCGAAGCATTGCACCGGGCATCCGAAGGGCTGTCCTGCAAAACGGCAGTACATATTTGTTATGGATATGGTATCGAGCAAAATCTGCAATGGAAAGAAACGCTTGGCAATGAATGGCGCCAGTACGAAGAGATTTTTCCAGCCCTGAATGAAAGCAATATCGACCAGGTATCGCTGGAATGCGCGAATTCTCATGTGCCGATGTCGCTGATTGGACTGCTGAAGCATAAGCAGGTGATGGTAGGCGCCATCGATGTCACCAGTAACACCATCGAAAGCCCTGAACAGGTTGCCGCGATTATCGAACAAGCCTGCCAGTATGTATCGCCGGAACAGGTTATGCCATGCACCAATTGCGGCCTCGCACCTATGGCGAAATCGGTCGCAACGGGTAAACTATGGTCGCTGGCAGCGGGTGCAAGGCTTGCCAGAAAAAAATTATAACTCGGGAGAAGGCTATGAAAATGTCTAACATGATTCAAATTCTTGCTGCTCTGGCGATTTTGTCGGTTGCAGCCACGCAGTCGGTAATGGCAGAGAATGTAAAGATAACGCCACTGGGAAGCAACAAAGGCGAGTTTTGCCAGCTTGACCGGGCGATGCTACTGGAAGACCCGGATGGCACTCGAATTCTATACGACCCGGGTCGCACAGTGGCAGGGCCGAACGATTCGAGGCTCGGCAAAATTGACGCGATACTAGTCAGTCACATGCACGGTGATCATGTCGGTGACAAACACATCGAAAGCGTCGGCAGCGGCGATTGCAGCACGGCCAAATTTCCGGTCAATGTTCTGCCGAATACTAACCTGGTCAATATCGCGCTGGCAAAGAAGGCAAAAATAATTACCGGTAGCGAAATGCCGAAGTTTTTCGCCGGTAAACTCAAAGCGCTTGGTGGCGATCCTAAAAATTCGCAACTGGTTCGATTCGGTGCATCGCTTAAGCTTGGCGGTGTGACCATCACCACCGTTCCAGCGGTTCATTCAAACGGAATTTCCGGTAGCATGATCGGTGGAGAGCTTGGCGACATGCTCAATGCAGCAGGACTCACTGCTTATGCAGGGCCACCCACGGGTTATGTATTGAAATTCTCTAATGGGCTGGTGGTTTATTTATCCGGTGACACTGGCGTCACAGCGGAGCAGGACACCGTGGTTCGGCAGCTTTATAATGCAAAACTGGCGGTGATAAATATAGGCGACACCTTTACCACTGGCCCC
>CAXMRQ010000163.1:0-13314 GCA_964196115.1 uncultured Gammaproteobacteria bacterium | reverse complement strand
ATTTTTCGGGCTAGGAGTCTGTCGGACTTAGGATAAATCTACTGCGGAAAAGCCATTTTGGCCAGATTTTTCTATCCATTTCGTTAAATATGAATGACTATTCGCCTCAATCGATAGAATAATCTGACTCAAAATGGCTTTTCCTCGACAATTGCGTCCTGCATTGTTCTACTACCGTACATCCTGTACATATCGCTACGATCGCCTAAAGCGCCTACTGTTGGTACCTAAATCCGACAGACTCCTAGTAATTTGCCGGGGCTTGAATAACCAGTCATTTGGCTTAACCTCTGTCTATAACAGACTCATTGGCTCCGGAGGTCTAGAATCTCCCAGTCCCTGTCTTCGGCAATAGATCGAAGATTATCATCCGGATTTACCGCCACAGGAATACTCACCTGTTCCAGCAACGGTAAATCGTTAATTGAGTCGCTATAAAAATAGCTGTCGCCCAGGCTGTGCTCGCGGTCTTCAAGCCATGCTTTGAGTACTACTACCTTACCTTCTTTATAAGTTGGCGTGCCTAGATAACGGCCGGTGTATCGATGGTCGACAATCTCCGGCTCGGTAGACAGTATATAAGAGATACCCAGTAATTCAGCGATTGGCTCTGTGATAAAAAGGTTGGTAGCGCTGACGATTATTAAGGTGTCTCCCTGTTCACGGTGCTTGTTGAGTAAATCTTCTGTACCGGTGGCGATGATGGGTTTAATCCAGTTTTCGACATAGTCCGAGCGCCAGTTATAAAGCTTTTCGACTGGATGCTGGGTTAGTGGCTTTAGTGCAAATTGCAGATAACTGTCGTTATCGAGTTGCCCACGCTGATAGTCTCTTAAAAAGGCCTTATTGATACGTTGATATTCCGCCTTGTCGACTACCTGGTTGGCGACCATGTATTCACCCCACAGGTAATCACTGTCGCCGTTGAGCAGAGTATGGTCGAGATCAAAGATTGCTAATGCCATTAATACTGTCGGTTGGTGTCGCTAATGATATGTGTCAAAATAAAGGGCTGGAATAGTAAACGATTTAATGAGTAGATGTGAAGTGATTGATGTAGATGGGTACAGGGCAAATGTCGGCATTATTCTGAGCAATCAGGAAGGCAAGGTTATGTGGGCGCGCCGCGTCGGGCAGGATGCGTGGCAGTTTCCTCAGGGCGGTATAGGCGCTAACGAGATACCGCAGGACGCGATGTACCGGGAATTATGGGAGGAAACCGGATTAAAAAAGAAGGATGTTGCAATTTTAGCTTCGACCAACAGTTGGCTGCGCTACAAACTGCCTAAACGATTGATTCGGGAAAACTCTGAACCGCGTTGTATAGGTCAAAAGCAGATCTGGTATCTATTACAATTGCTTGGCGGTGAGCAGCAGTTTGATTTATCTGCCTCGCGAAAACCCGAATTTGACGGATGGAAATGGGTAAATTACTGGTATCCCGTTGAAGACGTAGTGTTTTTTAAGCGCAGGGTGTATCAATGCGCGCTCGCGCAATTGGAATCCTGCTTGCCAATCTGGCCTAAATCAGATATTAATGAACCCACTCCTGTCCGCTGATTAGTGCGCGGGCAGCGATAGACTCCGGTAGCGAGTCGCTAGTACGGATGGTTCATTTTTGCCATAGGTGCTAACTCACAGAGCGGTTTTGTAACCTCCGCTATCTTAAAATTTACAACAGGAGAATATTAGTCAAGTGAAAGGGAGGGGCGTTCAGTGTCATCAATGATATCCCGACTACAACGGATAGTGCAGGAAGTCGGTCGTGCACCTGACATCCAGCATGCGCTCGACCTGATTTCCGAAAGATTGATTGAAAACCTGATTGCAGACGCCTGTACCATCTTTCTGACATCGGCTGAAGACCCAACGCAGTTAATACTAAAATCCAGCTATGGATTAAACCCCGATATCGTAGGCAAAGTGACTCGAAGATTCGGACAGGGCCTGATAGGTATGGTCGCTGCCAAAGCTGAGTCAATCAATCTGATCAATGCGGTAGATCATAAAAACTTTATCCTGGTACCCAATTCGGGTGAAACCGACTTTCCGGTCTATCTTGGTGTGCCAATTATCACGCATCGCAAGGTGCTGGGTGTAATAGCCATACAAAGAGCCGAGACAGCGTTTAACGAGGATGATGAAGCCTTCCTCGCAACCCTCGCAGCACAATTGGCTAACTCGATTGAACATGCCGAAAGTCAGGGTCGCTTTAAACTCATTGGTGAAAACAATGTCGAGCCTAAGGCGCATATAGTTCGCGGTGTGGCGGGTGCCCCCGGTATGGCAATTGGTGAGGCCATAGTGCTCAATCGCGGATCCGATCTTGATTCGGTACCAGATAAAAAAATTGACAACCATGATTCTGAAATAAATAGTTTCAGATTGGCGATTGTTAAAGTCCAGGAAGAGTTAAACCAGCAGGCGGAACGCATGCGCAGCTCCTTGCCTGAAGAGGAATGCGCATTGTTTGTGGCCTATGCGCAGATGCTTAGCAGTGGCTCACTAATCGACGATACCATCCAGAGTATCGAGCAGGGCAACTGGGCACCGGCGAGCTGGCGTGATACCGTCGAGGCACATGCGCGTATTTTCGAGCAAATGGATGACGATTATCTGGCCGAAAGGGCCGACGATATACGAGACCTCGGGCGTCGAGTATTACGCAAGTTGATGCTCGAACAGGGCTCCCCTATCCGTTTTCCAGAGAATACCATTCTGGTCGGCGATGAAATTTCTGCTACCGATCTGGCCGATGTGCCAGCAGATTGTCTCAGCGCTATTGTTTCAGCGCATGGCAGCGGTTCTTCGCATGTAGCGATCCTGGCACATGCGCTAGGCATACCAGCGGTAATGGGCGTGCCCAATTTGCCGGTCAAGCAAATGGATGGTTTGAAGGTGATCGTCGATGGTTACAGTGGCTGTGCTTACATCGATCCGAATGCTAGCATTTTGTCAGAGTTTAATACTTATTTAGAGGAGGATGCGGCGATCGAGCAGGACTTGCTCGGTCTCAAGAATGAAGAAGCTATTACGCTCGATAGTCACCATATTTCGCTTTACGTAAATTCCGGGCTGATGGCCGATTACACGCCCTCGATGCGCAGTGGAGCTGAAGGGGTCGGTTTGTATCGAACCGAGATCCCTTTCCAGATTCGAGATCGATTTCCGAGTGAAGAAGAGCAATACCATATATATAGAGATGTGCTGCAGACTTTTAAGGGTAAACCGGTGGTATTGCGAACTCTGGATGTTGGCGGTGATAAACCACTGAACTACTTTCCGATTAAGGAAGCGAACCCGTTTCTTGGCTGGAGAGGGGTGCGTATCACGCTTGATCACCCTGAAATTTTTATTACCCAGGTTCGGGCAATGATGCGAGCGAATATCGGAAATGACAATTTGCAGATTCTATTGCCAATGATTAGCGGGCAGAGTGAGCTCGATGATTGTTTGATTTTAATTCACCGGGTTAAGGACGAACTCGAAGAAGAATTAGGAGAGCGACTCGAGTTCCCGACAGTAGGCGCTATGATTGAAGTGCCTTCTGCGGTTTATCAGATTGACGATATTTGCAATCTGGTTGATTTTATCTCGATTGGTACTAATGATCTTACTCAGTATCTGCTTGCTGTGGATCGTAATAACGAAAATGTGGCCGAGCTATTTTCATCGTTACATCCGGCGGTTTTAAAGGCGATGCGACAGATAGTTGAAGGTGCTCATCGCTCTAATACACCAGTGAGTGTTTGTGGTGAAATGGCTGGTAATCCTTTGGGGTTGATGGCGCTTCTGGGTATGGGAATAGACAGTTTGTCGATGAGTGTCGGTAGCTTATTGCGAGCCAAAAAGGTCATCAAATCGGTCAGCATAGCAGAAATGGCGATTATGTTTAGTGAGGCAATTACGATGCCCGATGCCGAGGATATTCGCGAGTTTTATACTGAAAAGCTAGACGAAATGGGACTTGGTGGGTTGATACGGGCTGGTAAATAAATTGCCTTAGAAAGGTTTGACCACCGCGAGAATAACGACCGCAAACAATATTAATACTGGAAATTCATTAAACCAGCGAAACCATATGTGGCTTCGACGACTGGTATTATTAGCCAGCTCCCTGATAATTTTTCCGCAGTAGAAATGATACAGCACTAAGCAGGCGATCAGAGCTAATTTTATTTTCAGCCAGTACATCAGGGCATAGGCCTGCCAGGCATAATCGATTAATAACCAGCTACCGAATACCAGGGTTAAAACCATCCAGGGCGTAATAAAACGGTAGAGTTTGCTCTCCATCAGCCCCAGTCTTTCTCTAACCGCTTCTTCATCAGCCATAGCGTGGTTGACAAACAACCTGGGCAGGTAAAACAAGCCTGCGAACCACGCAACCATAAAGATCAGATGCAGCGCCTTAATCCAGATCATTAGATGCAACCCCGACAGAACTTGCGGTCGGGTGGTATTTTGATTATAAATTGTGACATAGTTGGCTGGGACAAGGTAAATACCTGTAATTCGTTTGTTGATGTGGCGTTCTATGTATAATGCGCCGTTCATTTTAACCGCAAAGACATTAGTTTAACATGGTAAAAATCGGTATCGTTGGTGGCACGGGCTATACGGGGGTTGAACTCCTGCGATTGCTTGCGGATCACCCTGAGGCCAGGGTGGAAGTTATTACTTCCCGCTCAAATGCTGGTACCCCGGTGGCCGAATTGTTTCCGAATTTGCGGGGTAAATACGAATTACGATATTCCAAACCCGATCCGGATTCTTATCAAAACTGTGACCTGGTATTTTTTGCAACACCGAATACGGTGGCAATGGAACAGGCTGAATTATTGTTATCCGAAAATATCAAACTAATCGACCTTGCAGCGGATTTTAGAATTCAACATATTCCAACCTGGGAAAAGTGGTATGCTGCGACTCATGCCTGTCCATCGCTGGTTGAGCAGGCAGTATATGGTTTGCCCGAGATTAATCGTGATGCGATAAAAATGGCTAACCTGGTAGCCAATCCGGGTTGCTACCCAACCTCGGTCATTCTCGCTTTGCTTCCATTGTTAAAACACGATTTAATCGAGCCATCGACAATTATTGCCGATTGTAAATCGGGTGTCAGTGGTGCCGGTAGAAGTGCTAATGTCGCCAGTGCTTTTAGCGAGGTAACCGAATCGGTCAAGGCCTATGGAGTAGCTGGCCATCGTCATCTGCCCGAAATCAGACAGGTTTTGCATTCGATGAATAAAAATGCTGATCTGGTATTCATCCCCCACCTGATGCCGATGATTCGTGGAATGCATGCGACCGTTTACGCTGAAGCGAAAGGCAGCGAAGCCGAAGTTCAGCAGATATTCGAAGATTTTTATCGCGATGAACCCTTCGTCGATGTAATGCCATCCGGCTCACACCCCGAAACTCGCTCAGTAAGAGGCGCCAACCATTGTCGCATTGCGGTGCACTACCTGGCTGAGAGTAATAAATATGTCGTATTGTCAGTGATCGATAATCTGGTAAAAGGTGCAGCCGGACAGGCGGTGCAAAATATGAATCTAATGTTTGGCCTGGATGAAACCACTGGTCTTAAATCTTTGGGATTAATGCCATGAGCAAGCTGCATAAGGGGTTTCGAGTTAAGCAGCATAAACCCTGGAAAATGTGGGTAGGAATTTGCTTCATATTATTATTGTTCTGGGCTTTTTTTGCGCTGGGTCAGGCTTACCAGTCTTATCGATTGATGCAGTTAGATATGGAGAAAGCGACTCTATTGAGCAGAATTGACGAGCTCGAATCACGTAATCACAATTTAGTTAAGAAAAATGCGCAATTAGATGGTTCTGCTATTGTAGAGAGAGAGGCCAACCGGGAAGCCAGTAAGGAGTTGGTGAAGCTGCAACGGGAAATTCTCGCACAAAAAGAAGAGCTGGTTTTTTATCAGGGTATCGTTTCCCCTGAAAATGCAGCACTTGGTGTTAATTTGCAGTCATTCGAAGTTAAGCGCAATAATAATCAGAAATCACTCGGCTACAAAATGGTATTGACCAAGCAGGGTAAAATAAATCGCAAACTTAAAGGTCGAGTGGAAATCACAATTCGCGGCGAGGACGATGGCGTGGTGAAAGAATTAAAATTGACAGATATAAAGCTTGAAAACTCGGGGAAAGCCACTAAATTTAATTTTAGATACTTTCAGGTTTTTGAAGGGGGTCTCGAATTTCCAGAAAATTTTACACCATATGAAGTGGAAATTGGCATCAATCCCACGACAAAAAAGGTAAAATCATTCTCTGAAACTATTTCATGGGCACGAGTAATGCCCGAGGATTTATAACATGTTTGGCAAGAAAAAAGCTTTTAGTTCCGCGCGTATCGATACGTTGATCGGCCAGGGCACAGAAATTAACGGTGACTTGATATTTACCGGTGGATTGCATGTCGACGGCAGGATTATTGGCAATGTTATTGCTGAAGAAGGCAGTTCGTCGATATTAATACTGAGCGAATTTGGTCACATAGAGGGCGAGGTAAAGGTACCCAATATTGTGCTAAATGGAAGAATTGTCGGCGATGTATACGGCTCAACCAGGGTAGAGCTAGCGCCTAAATCCCGCATCAACGGTAGCGTTTATTATAATTTAATCGAAATGGCGATAGGCGCCGAAGTCAATGGTGGGCTTGTTCATCAACCCCCCAACGCGAACCCGCAAAAAGCACTGGAAGATAAGTCTTCCTGGAAGGAGCCGAGCGAACCCGTAGCAGAGGAGACTTAAACTCCAAAGATCAGCTTAATAGTTGACTAAAATAGTCGGGAAAGTTAAGGTCAACAGTCAATACTAAAGAGAAGTATCGTGAATATTACAATCGACGCAAATTTTGGAATGGCAGTTAATCCGGTGGTTAATACTGTGCTGGATTTCTCCGATAACGCTGCGCGCAAGTTAAAGAAGTTGCTCGAAGAAGAAGGTAATCCAAATTTGAAACTACGAGTTTCGGTGTATGGTGGTGGCTGCTCGGGCTTTCAATACTCCTTTGCACTCGACGAAGAGTCTAAAGATGGCGATAAAACGATTGAAAATTCGGGAGTTAGCCTGGTAGTTGATCCGATGAGTTATCAGTATTTGGCCGGTTCCGAAGTCGATTACACAGAGGGACTCGAAGGCTCAATGTTTGTCGTCAAAAACCCGAACGCTACTTCGACCTGTGGCTGTGGGGCTTCATTCTCGATTTAGGAATTTCTGAATAAATAATAAAAAAAAGGCAGACCAATGGTCTGCCTTTTTTTTATTGCAGGTTTTTTTTAAAAGTGGAGATATCCGTTTAGATAAATACCGTCGTATTCCAGGTCAGCATTGAGATTATTAATATCGTTCAGCTCGAGCGAAAACTTTTTAATGCCACCTTCGATACCGAGACCGCTCCCCGACTCGTACCCCAGCATGATCGATGAGTCTTCGGCACTACCGTCGCCGGTATTGAAGTTGTTATTTATATCTGCGCCTACATAGAATCCACTGAATGGTAAATCGAAGCGGGCCGATATATAAAATAACGGCACGGTTTCATCGATCAGGACTGTTTGGCCAGGGCCGCCGTCTGTCATCTCAACTTCGCCGTCAAAAACTTTAAGGTCCAGTCCAAAATCCAGGCTTACCCAGTTATCCAGTACCTCGTAGTACAACACGATATCATCGTGCGACAAATCGAATGTTGAGGAGACCGCGCCACTAAATGACTGGCCTTCAAAATTTAGGGGGTCAAGTGGGTCTACGAAATTAGAACCCGAACTATCAAGATCAAGACTCTGGTATTTCACGTTAGGCAACAGAGGAATTGGGTGCTCGAGAATTAATACTATATTCGATGGTGCAGGTTCGTCTAAACCAAGGTCCGTCATTAAATTTATTTGCGATCCACCGGTACTGCCAAACGACCCCGTTAAATCGGGTGTCCAATGGTTGGCGCCGATATTAAGGCCAACGAAGTCTGCCCGTGCAGTAGTGGCGCAGAGAAGAATCAAACCCGATAGTGTTAACACATTCCATGTTGTTTTCATCTGATAGCTCACAAAAAATTCACCTGATTAACTTAAAGTTTAGCACCAGTGACACTTAATGACACGGGCGACAGGGCTTAGTTCCGCGTTGTTGTTAAATTGTTCTCATTTAATTATAGAAGATCCCTCCAATAATAAAAGACTTCGGTAAATTTACTTAATGCTGAAAATAAATGCCCCCAAGTAAGGCTTCTGAACTCGCTTTGGTGACACTTGGCAGGTTTCCAGCCTGTTGATTAATGCTTTGTCTCGCTAGCCATGCGAAGGCGACGGCTTCAACATAATCGGGGTCAAGGCCCAGTTCGCTGGTGCTCAGAACCTGGCAATTTGGCAGTGCCTGTCGCAATCGGTTGATTAAATAAATATTGTGAGCACCGCCACCGCATACAAAACACTCATCTGGAATCGAAGGTAATTGTCCGAATCCCTCGGCTATAGTTAACACCGTCAATTCGATCAGTGTTGCCTGTACATCTTCCGCTGTATGATTTTCGCTTAACTGGGATAACAACCAGCTCGGATTGAAATATTCTGTGCCAGTTGTTTTCGGTGGCCTGCGCTTGAAATAAGCTTCATTATGCAAAATATCATCCAGCAAGCTGCTGATAACAATACCGGTTGCCGCCCAGTCGCCTCTTTTGTCATAGGGCTGCCCTTTATGCCGGTTAATCCAGAAGTCAGACAGCGTATTGCCCGGGCCGCTATCAAAACCGATTACCTGCGATTCGGAGTCTGCTGGCAGGAAGGTTATATTAGCTATACCACCGATATTAATGATGCCCCGATCCTGTTTGTCCGAGCTAAACAGAAAACGATGAAATGCGGGCGCCAACGGTGCTCCTTGACCGCCAAGCGCAATATCCTTGCGCCTGAAATCGCCTACCGTCGTAATGCCGGTTTTAGCGGCAATAACATTCGGATCTCCTATTTGTAAGGTATATGGCAGATCGGTGTCCGGGCTATGTCGAATCGTTTGTCCATGATTGCCGATTGCCCTAATCTGTTTTATATCGAGCTTCGTCTCTTCGAGCGCACGATTGACTACGTCGGCGTAGGTATTGCCGAGTTCTACGTCAAGCTGACAGAAACTGTCGAGATTAACTGACCCACTGATTGTTATATCACGGATTTTTTGTTTGAGGGCCGATTCATAAGGTTGAGTGGCACAATATATCAGAGAAGGTGGATGTCGGTCGAAATCAACAATGGCTATATCGACGCCATCGAGGCTGGTACCTGACATTAAGCCGATATAAATTTCGCTGGACGAAACCTGGGGCATTAATTGGAAATATCGGCAAGGGTATTGTCCATTAATTGGAGCATGGACAGATAAACCTGTGTATTCTCTTTAAAATGTTGCTGGAATGAGGGGTGAACTGGCTTTGCCGCGGGCAATTTTACTGTGAGTGGGTTGCGATGTACGCCATTGACACGGAATTCATAATGCAAATGGGGGCCGGTGGCCAGCCCCGAGCTACCCACGTAGCCGATAATTTGCCCCTGTTTGACCTGCTTGCCGGTTCTGATTCCGCGAGCATAACCATTTAAATGACCATAAACTGTCGTATATCGACCGCCGTGGCGAATAAATATCGATCGACCAAATCCGCCTTTAGTACCGACGAAACTGATTTTGCCGTCTCCCGCTGCTCTAATTGGCGTACCACGAGCCGCTGCATAATCAACGCCTTTGTGAGATCGCCATTTCGATAGCACCGGATGCCAGCGATTATTACTAAAGCCGGAACTAACCCGTGCGAACTTAACTGGACTACGCAAAAATGCTTTACGCATACTATTGCCTACTTCGTCAAAATAATCGCCGTTACCCTGCGGATCAGTGTAATAAACGGCCTTATAAAGCTTGCCGTTATTAACAAATTCGGCTGCCAGTATCTGGCCATTTCGAATTTTCACGTTATCTTTATAGAGTTCGTTATATACCACCCCGAAGCGATCTCCGCGTCTGATATCAAGCGAAAAATCGATATCCCAGCCGAAGATGTTGGCTAGCTCCATGATGACGCTCTCGGGGATATTACCTTCTGCTGCGGCCTCAAACAGCGAGCTCTCGATTACGCCTTCGCGAAATGTAGGAATGGCGTCCAGCTGGTAATTGGTAATCTGGCTACTGAAGGTTTGATTCTCATTACGCTGAATAGACAGAGTTTTGGTAATATCGGGCACATATTTCATCTTTCGCAGCCCATTAACATTGTCCAGTAATAGATGAATTTTTTGCCCCGGCTGAATATGCCTTAATGTTTTTGTCTGGTCGTTTAATGATGCGATGGCATGGGTAGTTGCAGCAGGCAGCCCGGCAGTGTCGAAAATTGAAGCCAGCGTGTCGCCTGATTTAATAATAATGATGTCCCATTCGGTATCTTCATCGGTAGCAACGGGTATTTCGGTTTCAGGCTCGAACGATATGACCTTCCTCGGTAGATCCAGTACATAGTGTAATCTGTGGGACATGGAGGTAGAATCCGCACTCTTGGCTGCTGGTTGCCAGCTGGAAGCGCTAAAACCTAGTAATATGACGGCCGTCGAAGCAATAGACAGTTTTAGCAGTACTCTCAGTTTGTTAGTCGAAGACCTGGATGGGATGTTCCTGGGCCTCACCATAACGGGTCGATCTGCCTTAAAGTCAATATCTTGAAATTTCATGAGAAATACGTCGTAAGCTGTTGGTTAAATTAATTATTATGTTGAATATTATAGTACAAAACAGAGGTATAACATGATTTCTGTGGATGATGCAATGCAGCAATTCAAAAGAGGTGCCGATGAGATACTGCTTGAGTCGGAATTGCAAGACAAATTAAAGAGAAATAAGCCGCTCAACATCAAGGCAGGATTTGATCCGACCGCTCCCGATTTGCACCTCGGTCATACCGTACTGATTAACAAGATGCGGCAGTTTCAGGAGCTAGGGCATCATATCATGTTTCTGATCGGTGACTTCACTGGTCTAATTGGCGATCCCAGTGGGAAATCGGTGACCCGGCCAGCGCTTTCGCCCGAAGAGATCCAGAAAAATGCCAAATCCTACAAAAACCAGGTATTCAAAATTCTTGATCCCGAATTAACCGAGATTTGCTTCAATTCAGCCTGGCATGGGTCGAAAACGGCTGCTGATATGATTCGACTGGCATCACGCCATACGGTTGCCCGTATGCTCGAACGTGATGATTTCTCCAAACGTTATAAAAGTAATCAACCGATTTCGATCCATGAGTTTCTCTACCCGCTGGTGCAGGGATGGGATTCGGTAGAAATGAAAGCGGATGTCGAACTCGGCGGCACAGATCAAAAATTTAATTTGCTGGTAGGACGCGAGTTGATGAAAGCCGAAGGGATGGAGCCCCAGGTAATTTTGACCATGCCTATTCTGGAAGGACTGGATGGTGTGCAGAAAATGTCCAAGTCGTTGAACAATTATGTTGGTATCGATGATAGCCCGGACGAAATGTTCGGCAAGATCATGTCGGTGAGTGATGATCTAATGTGGCGTTATTTTGAATTGCTGAGTTTTCGGCCCTTGAGTGAGATCGAAAAGTTCAAGTATGATGTGGCCGAAGGTAGCAATCCCCGGGATATAAAATTTTTACTGGCAGAGGAATTGATTGCTCGCTTTCACGATGTGCAGTCGGCGCAAAAGGCCCGGAAAAATTTCATTGATCGATTTGCTAAAGGAGCAATTCCCAACGAAATGCCAGAATTAACGTTAAAACTCGAGGGGAGTACGATTGGCGTTGCGGTCATGTTGCAACGGGCCGGTCTCACCAGTAGTAACTCGGAAAGCTTCCGCATGATCCAGCAGGGAGCCGTAAAGCTGGATGGGGAGAAGGTGGAAGACAAGGGTTTGAATTTGGACCAGGGCAAGATACTCGTGGCCCAAATAGGCAAACGAAAATTTGCGCGTATCACATTAGCCTGATTTATTTTGTGAGAAAAGGAAAATAGAATTTTTCCTTAGCATGCTCTGAGAAGACCTGTATGGAATGATTCAGAGGTTGCTTAGGTTAATAAACAAGTCGTGGTTGCTCAGTCCAGAATAGTTATACGGAACTATTCGTAAACAGTATTAGAAAGATGAGTTTGATCCTGGCTCTGATTAAATGCTGGCGCTATGCCTGATCTCGCTAGATTATCCTAAAATGCTGGTGGTCGAATTGTCTATAACAGGTCGGACAGCAGGATGCCAATTCCAATGCGCTCGATATGGGCATTGTAATCTATCAGGCTTTCGCCATAGCCATTGAAATATTGTACGTAGCCGCGAAATCGTCGCTTAAGCGGGAAGGTCCAGTCAACCTGGACAGCGCCCCGATTATTATCGCTTTCGAGGTTATTGCGTAGCATCACCGAAACCTCGTAATCGTTTTTTCGATAGGCTGTCGTGAATTCGAAATTACCCATGTAGTCCTCGATATCGGGATTGTCATCGCCCTTAGCATCAAGCGGATCGACTTTTTCATCTTCGGGAATGCGCCACCAGGTCTTGAAGTGGAAAACATAGCGCTGGCGTTCCCAGACTACGCTCGCATAGATCCGGTTCCAGCTGCGCGAAAATAGTTGGCCGCGCCCATTCGACTGGTGCGACAGGCCAAGTGCGAACAGGCTGGCGTCGCCACCAAAAATTTTCCACGGTACCGCGGTAACCCAGAACAGTTCGGGTTCGTAGTTGGTTTCTCGAAATGGCGACGAGATGTCGCTGTTATAAGCCTGCCAGAACGCGCGCACGGTAAAACCCACGTATAGTGCATCGGTCTCAGTGAACAATCCCTCGGTTAGCGGTGCCTTCAAGCTAAGCTGAAATTGCATTTCGAGATTATCGAGATCCGAGCCAAAATCGCCACTGCCTACCTCGAACACGTCGTCGTTTGGCTGCTTGGCGTAGGTTAGCGGCAGGATATAATTGCGTTTATGCGCGATTAGCACCGAGCGATTATCCAGCGCAGCTCGCTCACGTTCGATGCGGTCCATTACCAGCGAACCCGTTTCTTCATCGACGACGTCGCTATCCGACTCGCTAGCCATGACCGATGGACTGACCAGCAAGAATATTGTCAAGGCGAAACTACGTAATAAAAAACTCATATGTTTAAAAAGGATGTCCATACATTAACCAGGCCGTAGTGTCTTCGTCCGACCAGACGATATCGAGCCGGCCAATATCATGATCGGCCATCACCCGTAAACTCAAACCAACATCGTGTTTCATCGACTCATGTAGTTCTTTAAAATCCCAT
>CAXMRQ010000162.1:0-4069 GCA_964196115.1 uncultured Gammaproteobacteria bacterium | reverse complement strand
AGCTATAAATGTTTGAGTTGAAATATCAATTGCTCAATTAATTGCCGATCAAGCGATTCCGCTGCACTTTGTCTTTCAAATTCCAGCCCACCTATATCGGCGCTGTCGCGTTCGATATCCATTTGTCGCAGGATAGTCTTTTGCTCGATCAGCAAATCTCCCTCAGGCGTGGTCAGGCTATATCTAAGCTGACGAAATAATCGAATAATAGATTTACCCGTACCCACGGTATCGACCAATTTGCGTTCCGGCAGAGCTTCGATTACGACTCTGAGACGCACAGCATCGTCTCGAATATCTTTTAAATTCGCCCCAGCCTGCTTCAATCGTTGCTTCAGCAGAACTGTCTGACTGTTGTTCAGTTCATCAGCAAGTAGCTGTAGCGAGGTCATTTGGGGCGGCAGTTTCGAGCTTCCTGCTAGACGAAAACCACAGCCAGATAGACTGGCTACCAGCAAAGTAAGTATGATCAAAAGCAGGTTATAGCTATAACTTCCAGCCTGCGCCTGAATCGATTTCATATTACGATATTCACCAGTTTACCAGGTACCAGGATAATTTTTTTCACTGGCTGGCCGTCGATAAAGCGCTGTACCTGCTCATTATCCAATGCCATCGCCTCGCAACTGGCCTTGTCTGCTCCGGCGCTAATCTGCATTTTAGCGCGCAGCTTGCCATTTACCTGGACTACCATTTCAATGGTTTCCTGTACCAGAGCAGCCTCGTCGACCTGCGGCCAGGCCTGATCGAGGATCAGACTATCGCGTCCCAGGTCACGCCAGAGCTGATGACAAAGGTGCGGGATAATAGGTGACAGCATTAATACCATATTTTCAAATGTATCCTGACGAATTGACTGTCCGGTTGGCGATTCATCGTCGAATTTACTCACACTATTGAGCAATTCCATATTTGCCGCGATGGCGGTATTGAATGTGAGTCGGCGGCTGTAATCGTCACTGACTTTCTTAATCGTTTCATGTAGTTTCAGACGCATCGCCTTCTGTGCTTCGTTGAGCGTCGCAGTATCTGTATTAACGCCACTCGTGAACGATGCAATATGCTGGTAAATCGCTTTCCAAAGACGTTTAAGAAATCGATGCGCACCTTCCACACCGGCATCGGACCAGTCCAATGACTGTTCGGGTGGCGAAGCAAACATGATGAACAATCGTACCGTATCGGCACCGAAGCGGTCGATCAATTGCTGCGGGTCTACGGTATTGCCTTTCGACTTCGACATTTTACTGCCGTCTTTCAGCACCATGCCCTGGGTTAGCAGGCTTTTAAATGGTTCGTCCGAATGCACTAATCCTTCGTCGCGCAACAGCTTGTGGTAAAAACGCGCATACAGCAGGTGTAAAATTGCATGCTCGATGCCACCGATATAATGATCCACCGGCGTCCAGTAATCGGCGCGTTGGTCGAGCATCGCGGTATCCTGCCCGGGACAGGCAAAACGCGCGTAATACCAGGACGATTCCATAAAAGTATCGAAGGTATCGGTCTCGCGTTCGGCGTCTTTACCACAGCTCGGGCAACTGGTTTTAATGAACGAATCCATCGACTTAATCGGCGATCCAATGCCGTCAAATTCAATGTCTTCCGGCAGGACTACCGGTAAATCCTGCGCCGGTACCGCTACTGTTCCGCAATCTGCACAATTGATCACCGGAATTGGCGCACCCCAGTAGCGTTGACGTGATACGCCCCAGTCACGCAAACGATAATTAACCTGCCGTACACCTTTACTCTGTTGCTCGATTTTGTCTGCAATTGTATTGAATGCAGACTCGAAATCGAGTCCGTCGAGCTCGCCTGAATTGCAGCAAACGCTGTCTTTAGTGACAAAAGAAGCAACTTCCAGATCAATAGCCGACCCATCTGCCGGGGCAACTACCTGACGAATTTCAATTCCGTATTTTCGCGCAAATTCCCAGTCACGCTGATCGTGTGCGGGTACCGACATGATCGCCCCTGTGCCATAACCCATGAGCACGAAATTAGCGATCCAGACTGGAATTTCTTCACCATTGACCGGATTGATTGCATTAATACCCAGGCTTATACCGAGCTTTTCCATCTTTTCCAACGCCGCCTCGGCAGTATTGGTTTTTTTGCAGTCCTCGATAAATTTGGCGATCGCAGCATTGTTTTTTGCCGCCTCAAGTGCCAGCGGATGTTCAGCCGCAATAGCCATAAAGGTAGCGCCGAACAGCGTGTCCGGTCGTGTAGTATAAATCGTCAAGGACTCGTGATCCGGTACCTCGAATTCGACTTCCATGCCCTCGGAGCGACCGATCCAGTTGCGTTGCATGGTTTTTACCTGCTCAGGCCACTCGACCGTATCGAGGTCGGCCAGCAACTGCTCAGCGTAATCGGTAATCTTTAAGAACCACTGTGCAATTTCGCGCCGCTCCACCGGCGTATCACAACGCCAGCAACAACCCTCGATAACCTGTTCATTGGCGAGTACGGTTTGATCAAGCGGACACCAGTTAACCGGAGCAGTTTTCTTGTAGGCAATGCCCCGCTCCATCAGGCGAGTAAAAAACCACTGTTCCCAGCGATAGTATTCAGGCTTGCAGGTCGCCAGTTCACGTTTCCAGTCGTAACCAAATCCAAGAGATTTAAGCTGATCGCGCATATAGTCAATATTTTCGTAAGTCCATTTCGCCGGTGGCACATTATTTTTAATCGCCGCATTTTCAGCAGGCATGCCAAACGCGTCCCAACCCATTGGCTGCATCACGTTCTTACCGAGCATGCGTTGGAATCGAGAAATTACATCGCCGATGGTGTAATTACGCACGTGTCCCATGTGCAGTTTACCGCTGGGGTAAGGGAACATCGACAGGCAGTAATAGCTTTCTTTTTGTGGGTCTTCGACTACTTCGAAGCTACCTGATTCGGCCCAGAATTGTTGCGCCTGAGCTTCGAGTTTTTGCGGGTCGTACTGTTGATCCATTGGTTGAATTATGCTTTTCGCGAAAAAGGGGGAAGGATACTCTAGTGGCCTGTCTGAGAATAGATTTTTTATTTTCTTAATAGGCTTGTCAGTTTAGTAAAGTGCAATAAACCAAATGCATTGCATCGCTATGGGATGTATCGAAACAGGGTTTCGCACACTTAGGCTTTCATTCCTCCGTAGTCACTTTCGAGTAGGTGCGCGAGCTGCTTCTTTTGCTTGCCCAAAAGAATCCACCAGGAAAAGGGCAGCCCAATCGTGTGGCCTTCGGCTTCCTGAAAGAGATTCAATTTAAGCGTGCACGCTTCGACTCGCTCCTGCTCGACGAAGCCCTGTAGACGCCCCTGCCTACAGACCCAGCGGGAAAGGGGAAAGGGGACGCTACCCTTTTTAATGGAAAGGGGACGCTACCCTTTTTAATTATCCCTCTCCTTCCTTGGCCTGCCAACGGGTCGATACTGCAAAATTCGACCAATTCGTTTTTCTAATTTCTTAATAAATCGATCAGAGCCACACGGTAGTCCTTTTTCTATATTCCGCCTGATCATTGACATATCTTCAATCTGATCACCTTCAGCTAACCAGTCTGACCAGTTACCGATGGTTGCCAATTGTTTCTTCCAGGGGGCTTTTGTTGTTAATACTGTATCGCCACGCATCTCACAATGTGCTGCAGCACTTGACCAGCAGTAATCTTCCGCCTTCATCACCATTTTTGCCCTGACCGGGTTTCTTTCAACATACCTTATCGCAGTCCAAAGATAATGTTCGTCCAGGGGCGATGAAAAATAACGTCCTTGCCAAACGTGTCCCTTCCATCCTCGTTGCCGATTAAATCGTTGCGCGTATCGCATATGTAACGGCTTTAGGACGAACTGCAATCCAGCCTCGGTTTTGGGCAGTGCAATCAGGTGTATATGGTTGGTCATCAGGCAATAGGCCAGAATTTCGACTTCGTGTAGCAAACAATATTCCTGTAACCAGGTCAGATATATCTCCCTGTCCTCATCGGTATAAAAGACGTCTTCCCGGCGATTACCCCGTTGAGTGATGTGATGCGGTACCTCTGCAAATACAGTTCTGGCTTGTCTTGGCATTCTA
>CAXMRQ010000161.1:0-9153 GCA_964196115.1 uncultured Gammaproteobacteria bacterium | reverse complement strand
TGTCGCTGATCGATCAACCCGATGAGACCACTCAGAGCTGGATTGAACGCTTAAAAAGGACGCTTGGTAATGGTTAAATATTTTGCGATTCTAATACTGGTTTTATGTTTGCCCGCTACCGCCCAGGAAGGCGATCAAATTGAACTCGAAATAACTACCATCAAGGGTAATAAGGAGTTGCCCAAGATTCTCTACCTGGTGCCGTGGAAGGATATTAAGCAGGCGAAAAAAGTTGAGCAAAAACTAGTCCTGCACAGCTTATTTGGTGATTTATTTGATCCGGTGTTACCTAATGAGCGATTAGTAAGTTCTGGCGTAACTGAGGCAGAGATTAAAACGTCAGCCGATAAGCCCAGCCCCGCGAGTTTGTAAATAATTCGAAGCGAAAGAAATTGAGGCCTGATAGTGATATCTGGACTTTATTTCCACTTTACAAGATTCGTAGTTTTTAACCTGTTACCGATATTTATTTTTTAATATAAATTCGCTATATCGCGAAAAAAATGCCTTGGTGAAAACATTAATATTGGGATCGAACCAGGTGGCAGTAGGTCGCTCGACAACATTTGCCCGATGATTAGCGTTTTTCTGTATGATCTTAGAACTTATATTTTAATCTGTTCACAGGAGTTTTAGTGGTTATTTCTATCAGTGACATAAGACTAGCGGTCATAGGTCTGGGCTACGTCGGTTTGCCGTTGGCGGTTGAATTCGCCCGGCAGCGTACAGTGATTGGCTTTGATATTAACCAACAGCGGATCGATGAACTGAACAAAGGGCATGACCATACTCTGGAAATAGCTGCGGATGAATTGCGGGCGGTCACGACTTTAACTTTCTCGGCTGAAGTTGATGATCTTAAGTCCTGTAATGTGTATATCGTTACCGTGCCAACACCGATAGACGATCATAAAAATCCCGATTTGACACCGCTGATTGAAGCCAGTGAGATGATAGGTTCGGTATTGATAACAGGGGATTTGGTGATTTATGAATCGACCGTTTACCCGGGCGCAACCGAGGATGATTGTGTGCCTGTATTAGAGCGGGTATCCGGCCTGGTTTTCAATCAGGATTTTTACGTCGGTTATAGTCCTGAGCGTATAAATCCCGGTGATAAACAGCATCGCTTGACGGCGATTAAAAAGGTAACTTCGGGTTCTACCCCGGAGGTCGCCGACCTCGTGGACGCAATTTATAACGAGATAATTACCGCGGGTACCCACAGGGCCGAAAGTATTAAAGTCGCCGAGGCTTCGAAGGTAATCGAAAATACGCAGCGTGATATTAATATTGCGCTGGTGAATGAACTGGCGATTATTTTTAACCGCATGGGTATAGATACCGAAAGCGTGCTGAAAGCGGCGGGCACGAAATGGAACTTTCTGCCTTTCAGGCCGGGGCTAACCGGTGGTCACTGCATCTGTGTTGATCCCTATTATCTGACCCATAAAGCCGAGTCTACCGGATATTATCCCCAGGTGATTCTGGCCGGTCGTCGGGTCAACGATGATATGGGGCGTTATGTGGCGAGCCAACTGATCAAGGCGTTAATCAGGAAAAAGGTCCAGGTGGAGGGCGCGCGCGTGTTGATTATGGGTTTGACTTTCAAGGAGGATTGCCCGGACTTACGTAATACCAAAGTTGCCGATATCATTCAGGAGTTGAAGGAATATAATGTTCAGGTCGATGTGCATGATCCCTGGGTAAATGTGCCGGAAACTGAGAAGAAATATGCGATTAAGCTAGTAACAGAATTAGAAAATGGCCAGTATGATGCGATGGTTTTGGCCGTGGCGCATCGACAATTCAGGGAAATGGGTGCGCACAATATTCGCAAGCTCGGAAAACCCGATCACGTGCTTTATGATTTGAAATACATTTTGCCAAGAGAAGAGGCAGACATCCGCCTGTAGGTATGATTCTAGGGGCCTATTTGCCTTAAACGCTGGGCACCAAAGCGTGCCGGTAGCCTTCCATGGTCATTTCTATTTATTTTTTAAACAGGCGGCGAAAGCTGCTTTCATCTTTATATCCGACTTCATAGACTATTTTGCTGGAAGACAATTGGGTTTGTTCCAGTAAACTAGAGGCTCTGTTAATCCGGGTTTTTTACAAATACAGTAGTGGTGAAAACTTCAGGGCCTTGATGAAACGGCGATTCAATTGCCGTTCGCTAATGAATAAGTCGTCGGATAACCCGGCGATAATTGAATCGTCTCTGCTGTGTTTGTCAATATATCGTTGGGCACGATGCACCAGGCCATCGGAATGTTCGAGTGCCTGCTGGTTAGTGCGATACGGTTGTGGCGAAGGGGCGTTTAGGTTCATTATTAATAATTTTGCTGTATCGACCGGCCCTGTACCTTGCGACTCTCTCAACCAAAATGCTAAATACAGCTTAACCTCTACTTTCAACTTCGGTTAGAAATGGGGAGATTACAGGAGCAATTACCGAGATTTATCCGAAGCCCGACAGACTCCTGGGCTTCGATAGTCTTATTGAGACCTTGGCAAGATATAAAAAATATAGTCTTTACAGGTCTTAGCTAAATTTTTGAGTTGTTAAAAATTATTTGGTTCCCGATCAGTGCTTATTATTAAGCGGGGGTTCGTAGTATCATTCACGTTGCGCTTCTGATTATCAAATTCGGTCAGAATAATCAATTTTACCGGGAGGTTTAAAATGCGTAAATATCTGACAAGTTTCATTGTTTTTGTTTTATTCTCGTCATCGGTCGCAGCCCATGAGGGCCTTGTCAGCGTTAACAGTGTCCATTCCGTTAGCGTTACTGCCGACCGTCTGGAAAATGTCCTGAAAAATAAAGGTATGACGGTATTTGCCAGGATTAATCACGCAGCGGGTGCGGAGAAGGTAGGAAAAACTTTACGTCCGACTGAACTCGTGATTTTTGGTAATCCTAAGATAGGGACACCCTTGATGCAATGCAGCCAGAGCATCGCCATTGATCTGCCACAAAAAGCTTTAATATGGCAAGATGAAACAGGTCAGGTGAAGTTGTCGTATAACAATCCACAATATCTGGCAAAGCGTCATAATACTCAGGGTTGTGACGAAGTTTTGAACAAAGTGACTAATGCGTTGAGTAAATTTGCTGCTAAAGCCACCTCAGAATAACTCACGAAGCAGGTTAATCAGCCGTATTAAATATCGGGCTCAAGCCTTTTTCCGAGCCCGATTGAGGTTTCAAGGTCATAGCCGATAGCCTGGTAAAATGCCGACGCATCTTTATTCGTGGCGCGAATCATCAGATTTATTTTAGGGCAACCCAATTGCCGCATACGCTGCTCGACGAAAAGCATGATTGATTTAGCATAACCCTTGCCCCGGTGATGCGGGGCGACAGCGAGATAATTGATCCAGCCGCGATGCCCTTCGTAACCACCCATTACCGTGGCAACAATTTCACCATCCAGTTCACCGACTAAAAACAAATCGGCGTCAACTTTTAACTTGCGAGCGATGTCTTTAACCGGATCGTTCCAGGGTACCAGCAGCTGGCAGGTTTTCCAGAGTTCGATGACAGCGGTTTGGTCGTCGATTTCGAATGGTCTAATTTTCATCATTCTGGGTCGATTTTGCCACGTAGCCCTTTCAGTCTCCCGCGTTTGGTTTTGCTTTCAATACGCCTCTTTTTCGAGGCTAAAGTCGGTTTGGTTGGCTTGCGTTTTTTAGCTGTGATTGCAACAGTTTTAACCAGTGCCTGTAGTCGCTTCAGTGCTTCTTCGCGATTCTTGTCCTGACTACGAAATTGCTGCGACTTAATGACAATAATGCCATCGTTGGAAATACGCTGGTCGTTGAGTTGCAGTAATCTCTGCTTGTACCATTCTGGCAGAGAAGAAGCGTTGATATCAAAGCGCAGATGAATCGCGCTGGATACCTTGTTGACATTTTGACCACCCGCACCCTGGGCACGGATCGCCTGTATATCTATTTCCGTATCTGGAATGACAACCTGTTGCGATATCTGCAGCATTATTTGGTCTGAAATTTCCGCAGCTTATAACCCCGCGAGCTTAGCTGCGACAATAAACCATCGGCTCCCGCCAGATGCAAAGCGCCAACCAGAATCAATTCGACTTCACTGGTTTTTAACATGGTTTCGATTTGTGGCATCCAGGCGTTATTTCTATCTACCAGAAGCGCCTTATGAATAGACGGAAATTTATTTTTAAATGGAGTGATTCCTATATCCCTGATCTGCTCTATATCCCCTTGCCGCCAGGCATCTTTCATCGATTGCATGAGAGCGGGTAGCCTTTCAATATCCTCTAGTGAATAGGCTAGCATTTCATCTTCCCGCCCAGCACCCATGTTAGCGATAAAATCGAGCTGTGATTCCACGCTCTCTAGTTGCCCCAGGTTTTTCCCATCGTTGATTGATTTTGTATTGTAGTAAGCGTCAACGCCAATCCCTGCCAATCCAAGTCGTTGAAGCTCTACCATAGTCATCATGGTAGCCACCATACCCGGTTTAAAGCCAATAATACTCGCCATCGGAATACCGCGGGAGGTAAAGAATTGTTCTAATGCCTCGTAGGTATCTATGTTCACTACTTGTTGCAAATTACGCCCATCTGTATAACTTAGTTCGCGCATCATAGAAGACTGAAACTCCGGGCTTTGCAGTTTTTGCATGTCGGTTTCCAGCACTATTGTTGCAGACTGAGCGTAGGCTTCTTCGAAGGCCGCGGGTAAAGGATAGTCGGAAGCGGTTAGCAAGTGGACAGTGCCGCCAATGAAAAGCCTGTTACCGTTTTTTTCGACTGCCCAGACCGACGATTCGGCATGAACAGGGAGGCCGACAACCAGTAGTAGGAAAAACAGCGAGTATAGCGTTCTTGCAGTATTCATATTTTTTGTTCAGAGCTTTGCAGCGAGGAATTTAGTTACGAGTTCTTAGTATATATCACCTTTCGGCAAGGGTATGCGCCGGTAATCCCATGATGTTACCGCATATTGGACTATCTCACTGGCAGTTGCCTGATCCAGCCTGGCTTCGACGGGTTGGCCTAGAATTCGTAAGGCACGGATCAGTAGTGAGGTGGCCTGTTTGGTATCTATTGCGGTCGCCCCGGTTTGCTTGCTCAATTTGGCACCATTATCGTTTCTAACCAGTGGGATATGCAGGTATTCGGGTGGCTTAATTCCGAGCAGTTGTTGCAGGTAAAGATGAAGGCAGGTTGCCTCCAGCAGATCGGCGCCGCGAACAACCTGATTAACGTTTTGTAGTTCGTCATCGAGCACAACCGCCAGGTGATAGGCGAATATATTGTCTGCGCGACGAATCACAAAGTCCCCAGCCTGTTCGGCAATGTTGATAGCAACCTGGCCAAAAAGCAAATCCCTGTAACTCAATATCCCGGCTGAACGCGTGTTGATACGAATTGAATGCTTAGCTTGTTTTAAATTTTTGTCGCGACAAATGCCTGGATAAATCATACCCAGCGGGCCAGTTTTAACATTTACCTGCCGCAGGCTGCGGCGGCTGCATTCACAAGCGAAAGCGCTTTCCTGCTCTAGTAATTGTCCGATTACTGCAGCGTAGCGGTCGAACTGATCGTTTTGCGTAATGATTTCACCATCCCATTCAAATCCGCAGGCTTCGAGTTGTCTTAGTATTTGACTGGTTGAACCTTCGACCACGCGTGGTGTATCGACGTCTTCAACACGAATCAGCCACTGACCCTGTTGTGACTTTGCCTGACAATAGCTTGCTAGCGCGGTGACCAGTGAACCGAAATGCAACGGGCCGGATGGAGTAGGGGCAAAACGCCCGATGATGGGCGTTGGGGTCATCAGGTTAATAGTCTTTCGAGAATTCCCTGGTAAATTTCCGACAGGCGATCAAGGTCGGAAACGCGCACGTATTCGTTGATTTTGTGAATCGATGCGTTAACCGGGCCGAGTTCCAGTACCTGTGCACCTGTCGGTGCAATAAAGCGACCATCCGAGGTACCGCCGGCGGTCGAGAGTTCGGTATCCAGTCCAGTCACCGCTTTGATCGCCTGTTGCGCTGCTTCGACCAGAGCACCTTCGGCAGTGAGGAATGGATAGCCGGAATGCTGCCATTCGATCATATAGTCCAGATCATGCTTTTCCAGTATCGATTCGGTGATTTGCATAATTTGCTGGTGATCGAGTTCGGTCGAATAACGCAGATTAAAATGCACTACGACATTGCCGGGTATGACATTGTGTACACCGGCGCCAGCATTAATGTTGGATATCTGGAAGCTGGTCGCCGGAAAGAATTCGTTGCCCTGATCCCACTCTAAGTCGCAAAGCTCGGTCAGCGCGGGCATCGCGCTATGCACAGGATTGTCTGCCAGATGCGGGTAGGCGACATGACCCTGAACACCATTGATCGTCAAGCTAGCCCCGAGTGACCCGCGTCGGCCATTTTTAACCACGTCACCGAGTTCGGTAGTGCTCGATGGTTCGCCCACTAACGCCCAGTCGATTTTTTCGCCGCGGGCTTCGAGTGCTTCTATTACCTTAACCGTACCATTTTTTGCCGGACCCTCTTCGTCGCTGGTGATCAATAATGCGATAGACCCCTGATGATCGGGGTGTGTCGGCACAAATCGTTCGCAGGCGGTGACCATCGCGGCGATACCGGATTTCATATCGGCGGTACCGCGTCCATAGAGCAGGCCATCGCGAATCTCGGGTTTAAATGGGTCGCTATGCCATTCGTCCAGCGGCCCTGTCGGCACCACATCGGTATGCCCGGCGAAGGCCAGAACTGGCGTCGAAGTGCCACGTCTTGCCCATAAATTGGTAACGTCTTCGAAGACAAGTGTTTCACACTCGAAGCCTATTGCAGCTAAGCGTTCGATTAGTAGTTGCTGGCAACCCTGGTCATCTGGAGTCACCGATGGTTTGGCGATCAGTTCGGTGAGCAATTTGAGTGTTTCAGATTCCATCAATTAAAAGATCTGCGAATATTGTTCGTTGCTAAAGCCGAGATAACGCTGACCATTTGTGACCAGTAATGGCCGTTTTATGATGGCCGGATTAGCGAGCATGATTTCGATTGCCGAATCAGAGTCGAGCCTGTCCTTAACCTCGGGTGCGAGCTGTCGCCAGGTGGTGCCGCGGCGGTTAAGCAAGGCTTCCCATCCGAGATCATTAACCCAGGTTTGTAATAGCTCGGCTTCCAGGCCCTGTTTGCGATAGTCGTGAAATTCGAATTCAAGTGTGTGATCCTGCAACCAGGTTTTGGCCTTTTTGATCGTGTCGCAATTGGCGATGCCGTATAAGGTTATAGCGTCAGTCATGGGTGTCCAGGAGTCTGTTGGACTTAGGTAATTGTAGCGATATGTACAGGATGTACGGTAGTAGAACACCAACAGTAGGCGCTTTAGGCGATGCAGGACGCAATTGTCGAGGGAAAGTCATTTTGAGTCAGATTCTTCTATCGATTGAGGCGAATAGTCATTCATATTTAACGAAATGGATAGGAAAATCTGGCCAAAATGACTTTTCCGCAGTAGATTTATCCTAAGTCCGACAGACTCCTAGATATTACGTAATAATTCATTGATACCGACCTTGCCACGGGTTTTCTCATCCACGCGCTTGACGATAACCGCGCAATACAGGCTATATTTTCCATCACTCGATGGTAAATTACCCGAAACCACAACCGATCCTGCGGGTACCCGGCCATAGCTGACTTCGTCGGTTTCGCGGTTATATATTTTGGTGCTTTGGCCAATATAAACACCCATCGATATGACCGAATTCTTTTCCACAATCACGCCTTCAACCACTTCTGAGCGCGCGCCGATGAAACAGTTGTCTTCAATAATGGTTGGGCTCGCCTGCAATGGCTCCAGTACACCACCAATACCGACACCGCCAGAAAGGTGTACGTTTTTACCGATTTGCGCGCAGGAACCGACGGTAGCCCAGGTGTCGACCATGGTGCCGCTATCGACGTAGGCGCCAATATTCACATAAGACGGCATCAGTACCACACCTGATGCGATATACGCGCCTTTACGGGCCATCGCTGGTGGCACGACCCGAACGCCGCTGGCCGCCATTTGCTTGGCGCTGCTGGTGGCAAATTTGGAATCGACCTTGTCATAGTACTGGGTTGATCCCGCTTCCATGATCGCGTTATCGCGAATTCGAAATGATAATAACACTGCCTTTTTCAGCCATTCGTTCACCTGCCAACCATCGTCGTTGGGTTCGGCTACCCGCGCTTCACCGGAGTCGAGCATTTCGATCGCTGCCAGTACGGCATTTTTAACCGTCGGGTCGACGTTTGCCGGGGTGATATCAGCACGATTTTCGAATGCAGTCTCGATAATTTGCTGAAGGTCTGACATAAATTTCTCCTAAAGAATATTGTTGATCCGTAGCGCCGCCTCGCGACACGCTTCGAGTGGTGCTACCAGTGCCATGCGAACCTTATTTTCACCGGGGTTGCCGTGGTTTGTGGCGCGTGACAGGTAGCGACCGGGTAGCACGGTGATATTCTGCTCGGCAAATAATCGTTGCGCGAAATCAGTATCGGCTATCGGCGTGGTCGGCCACAGGTAAAAACCAGCCTGCGGTTTTTGCGGCGCAAGTGTATCAGAAAGAATCGATAAAACCTGATCAAATTTTTCGCGGTACAGGTTTCGATTTTCGACTACATGTTCCTCATCGCTCCAGGCGGCAATACTCGCCGTTTGTGTCGCGAGCGACATCGAACAGCCATGGTAGGTTCGATAAAGCAGGAATTTTTCAATCAGCCTCGAATCTCCGGCGACGAAGCCGGAACGCAGGCCGGGTAAGTTGGAGCGCTTCGACAGGCTATGAAATACCAGGCAATTACGATAGTCGCTCAACCCCATGGTAGTCGCAGCGCCTAATAAACCCGGTGGAGGCTGGTTCTCATCGAAGTAAATTTCGGAATAACACTCGTCGCTGGCAATCACAAAATTATGCTGTTGCGCCAGTGTGATCAATTTCTGTAAATAGCTTTCGGGCATAACCGCTCCGCTCGGGTTACCCGGTGTACAGATATAAATCAGTTGGCACTGTAACCATTGTTTATCGCTAATCGCATCGAGATCGGGCAGATAATGATTATCTTCAGTGCAATTCATAAACTGCGGTTGTGCGCC
>CAXMRQ010000160.1:0-43782 GCA_964196115.1 uncultured Gammaproteobacteria bacterium | reverse complement strand
TCGCAACCATCGCTATCGCATCAACTCTTACGGCGGCAGCTATGACCGATTTGGGTAGCCGCGGTGACCTGATGTTCCTGCCACTGGCACTCGCTTCTCTGGGGTTAATCTGTTCGATTGGCGGTATTTACATTGTTAAAGTCAATTCGGCCAAATCACCCGAAAAGGCGTTGCGCATGGGCACCATGGGCGCATCGATATTGTTTATCATCACCGCTTACTTCCTCATAACACAGCTCGAATTGAGCGCCGGAATTTGGGTGGCAGTACTCGCCGGTGCCATCGGGGGCATCATTATCGGCCTGGTTACCGAATACTATACCGCCGGCAAACCGGTTGAACACATTGCTAAATCCGGTGAAACTGGTGCAGCCACGGTTATGATTAGCGGGCTCGCGATCGGCATGCAATCGGTGGCAATTCCGGTATTGACAATCTGTGGCATCATCGCAGTGTCGAGCCACTTTGCCG
The DNA here is from genome assembly GCA_964196115.1 of uncultured Gammaproteobacteria bacterium. Lineage (GTDB taxonomy): Bacteria > Pseudomonadota > Gammaproteobacteria. Next base: position 43,311 of record CAXMRQ010000160.1, on the reverse strand, counting down.
GGCTTTACGGCGTAGGTATCGCCGCTGTCGGCATGTTAGCGACTGTAGGCATTACCATGGCAATCGACGCTTATGGACCGGTCGCAGACAACGCAGGTGGTATCGCGGAAATGGCTGGACTCGGTGAAGAGACTCGTAAAATTACCGATTCACTCGACGAGCTCGGTAATACTACCGCTGCAATCGGCAAGGGATTTGCAATTGGAGCGGCGGCCCTCGCCGCATTGGCGATCATCACTGCCTTTATCGAAACCGTATCGCTCAATATCCCTGACTTCAGTCTCGAATTAAGCAACCCGAACGTACTCATCGGCCTGTTCATCGGTGGCATCATTCCATTTATCATTGCTTCGATCACGATGACAGCAGTTGGCGATGCGGCTTTCGAAATGATCAAGGAAATTCGCCGTCAATTCCGTGAAATAGAAGGTTTACTCGAAGGCAAGGCCGAACCCGATACTGCGCTATGTATTGATATCGCAACCACTGCGGCCTTGAAGAAAATGATTTTGCCCGGCGTCATTGCAGTGTGCGCACCCCCACTGGTCGGCTTTATTATTGGCGCCGAAGCACTCGGTGGCATGCTAACCGGTGCGTTGCTGAGTTGTGTTTTGATGGCATTAATGATGGCGAATGCCGGTGGCGCCTGGGATAACGCGAAAAAATATGTTGAAAAGGGCAATCTCGGCGGCAAGGGCTCAGACGTCCATACTGCCACAGTCGTTGGTGATACCGTCGGCGACCCTTTCAAGGATACCTCCGGGCCGTCGATGAATATTTTGATCAATGTTATGGCGATTGTTAGCCTGGTTATTGCACCCTTATTGGGATAGACAAGCCTGAATCCGTAGGTTCAGGTTATATTTAACTGATTTGCACGGGCAGGAGTATTCGTTCCTGCCCGTTTCACATTTCTAAAGAATACTTTATGAATCAGCCCATTCCCCTATGGCAGCCCGATCAACAGCTTCTTGATCAAGCCAATATGAGTCGTTTCATGGCGGAAGCGAATCGGCTAAACCATCTCTCGATTACTGATTACGAAGGGCTTTATCAATGGTCGGTAGCCGACAAAGAAATTTTCTGGTCGATGATATGGGATTTTTGCGAAGTCATCGGCGATAAGGGGGAGCGAGTTTTAATCGACGGCGATGACATCGAAAAGGCACAGTGGTATCCGGATGCAACACTTAACTTTGCCGAAAATTTATTGCGTAACAAGAGCAATGAAATAGCGATTTATTTTCGTACGGAAGATCAGGTCGAATATTCGCTCACCTATCGCGAACTCTACCAGCAGGTCGCCAGCGTCGCTGACTGGCTGCGTAATAACGGGCTTCAGGCCGGTGATCGGGTCGCTGCTTTTATGCCCAATATGCCAGAAACCGTGGTGGCAATGTTAGCCGCTACCAGCCTCGGTGCTGTGTGGACTTCGACATCGCCTGATTTCGGCGAAGAGAGCGTGATTGATCGTTTCGGTCAAACCGAGCCGCGGTTCCTGTTTACAGTCGATGGTTATTTTTACAATGGTAAAAAACTCGACCTGGCCGACAAGGTTAGCAGCATAGTCGCGGCCCTGCCCAGCGTCGAAAAAACAGTTCAGGTTAACCTGGTCGGTAGTGCTAGCTCGACCGGCGCAACGGACTGGGCTGATATTATTGCCAACCCGGTAAGCTCTATCGAGTTTACTCCGAGGCGTTTCAACGACCCGCTTTATGTTTTATATTCCTCCGGCACCACCGGCAAACCCAAATGCATTACGCATAAGGTTGGCGGGGTGTTACTACAGCATCTAAAAGAACATATGTTGCACAGTGATATTCGACCTGGCGACCGGGTATTTTATTTCACTACCTGTGGCTGGATGATGTGGAACTGGCTGGTCAGCGCGCTGGCGAGCAAAGCATCACTGGTACTATATGATGGCTCGCCGTTTTATCCGGATGGTAATGTGCTGTGGGACTATGCCGAAGCGGTCGATATGACCTTATTCGGTACCTCGGCAAAATACATCGATGCATTGAAGAAAAATAATCTCGCGCCGGGTAAAAAATTCAACCTGTCGCAGTTACGCACAATCTGCTCGACAGGTTCAGTGCTGGCGCCAGAAAGCTTTGATTACGTTTACCAGGCGATTAAAGCGGATGTTTGCCTCGCCTCGGTTTCCGGTGGCACCGATTTAATCTCCTGCTTCGTCATCGGCTGTCCGTTATTACCCGTCTACCGTGGCGAGAGCCAGTGCCGCGGACTCGGAATGGCAGTTGAGGTTTATGATGATGACGGCAAATCGCTACAAAACCAGAAGGGCGAGCTGGTCTGCACACAAACATTCCCGAGCCAACCGGCATTTTTCTGGGCTGACGAAAGCGGTGAAAAATACCATGACGCCTATTTCGCGCGCTTCCCGAATATATGGCACCACGGCGACTACGTGATGCTTAACGAGCGTGGTGGCATTGTCATTTATGGCCGCTCTGACGCGACACTAAACCCCGGTGGTGTGCGCATCGGTACCGCCGAAATCTATCGCCATGTCGAGCAGCTCGATGAAGTGGTCGAAAGCATCGTCATCGGTCAGGACTGGGATTCGGATGTTCGTGTGGTTCTGTTCGTAGTATTACGCACCGGTTTGTCGCTGACCGAAGACCTGAGCAAAAAAATCCGCCATGCCGTGCGCGAAAAATGCACGCCTCGACACATGCCCGCAAAGGTGATCCAGGTCAGCGAAATCCCCCGCACAAAATCGGGCAAGATTGTCGAACTCGCGGTACGCGAAGTAGTGCATAATCGCCCAGTGAAAAACATTCACTCACTGGCGAACCCGCAAGCGCTGGATCTGTATCGGGACTTGCCCGAATTACAGGCCGACTGAAATCGACTGAAGCAAAGACCAGTGGCGAAGACAAACAGTGATCCTAGGATGATGGATAAGACCACGCTGACTAACTGGGCCCTGTTAATGTGCCTGGTTTTCCTGTGGGGTACTTCTTTCATGTTTGTCTCGGTTTCGGTCGAGAATATTGATCCGTTGTCGATAGTTTTTTATCGCGTGTTGCTCGGCGCACTGGTGCTGACGGTAATTGTTTACGCCACAGGTTTACGCCTACCACTTTCGCCCTCCGCCTGGCTGGTATTTCTGATATTCGGCATCGTCGGTAACATATTTCCGTTTTTCCTGATCTCCTGGGGACAGCAATCGGTGAACTCAGGAATAGCAGGCATGATCATGGCCATCATGCCGCTGATGACGATGATTCTTGCGCATTATTTCGTCGAGGGTGAAGACCTCAATCGATTTAAGATTATCGGCTTTATACTCGGCATAACCGGCATCACCATATTACTCGGGCCGGTATTCGAAGGTGGAGGGCGTGCCGCGCTAAGTGGCTTCGCGATCTTTATCGCTGCTACCAGCTATGCGGTAAATTCGATATTAGTACGTCGTTTACCACAATATAATCCGATAGTGGCAGGCGCCGGTATGTTGATCGCCGCGACTATTACACTGTTACCCGTCTGGTGGTTTTTGGCACCGGGATATAATGTCAACATCAGCATGAAGTCGATGATGGCGGTACTCTGGTTAGGCATAGGTCCGACTGGTATAGCCAGCATTATTCTGTTTACTGTAATCAAGCGCGCCGGACCTACGTTTTTATCGACGATTAACTACATGATTCCGGTGGTAGCATTTTTTACCGGGGCTTTGATTCTCTCGGAACCGATTGAATGGAATAGCGTTCTCGCTTTGGTCACTATTCTCAGCGGCATTGGCCTCACCCGTTACCGGGCCAGCATTCAGCCCGCAAAGGCCTCGGTAAAGTGATCCATAAAAGCATGCACCTTGGCTGAACGATTGAGATCGGGATGGGTGATTAACCATAATCCGGTATTTAACTCTTCGATAATGATCGGAAGTTTTTGTAAAACTTGCGACGAATCGCCCAGATAATGTGGCAATAACGAAAGTCCCATACCATTTTCAGAAGCTATCATAAGGGCGATGAAAGAATCGCCACGCAGGCATATTTTTTTATCGGGTATATTCGCATCCATCCATTTTCCCGGCAGGGTTGATTGCAACTCGGTTTCAAAACCGATCCAGTCGTGATCCTCGAGCTTATCCGACTGACAGGTTTTCAGATAATCGGCTGAAGCATAAATATTAAAACAGATATCCGTCAGGCGCCGTCCCACCAAATGCCCGTCCGGTGATTTAGTCGGACGCAGCGCAACATCTGCGTCACGGCGATTCAAATCCAGAATACTATTCGTCATCACCACATTAACGACAATGTGCGGATGTTTGCGATGAAAGCTGGCTAGATGGGGGCCTATTAACGAAATGACCAGTGTGTCGGTGGTGGTTACTCGCAGCTCACCTTCAAGCCGTAACTCCCGCCCTGCGATCTGACGCTGCATATTAAATAAAGTATTCTCGACTTCGCGTGCGGCATCGATCATCTTTTCTGCTTCGGGTGTCAGGATATATCCCGAATCACTGCGCTCAAAAATACGACAATTGAGATTATCCTGAAAAGCTGTAATACGGCGTAATACAGTCGTACGGTTGACACCGAGTGCGCGCGCGGCGGCAGCGATGGAGCCTTTTTCTGCTACCATCAGCACATAGCGAAGATTATCCCAATTGACCTGCTGCATAATTGCAGCACTATAGCGCATATATGGGTAATTTGATGTATAAATATACAGTGCTATGATCCTCTTGTTACACAATCACAATAACCAGGGGACTTACATGCAACAGTTAACAAAAATCGGCCTTGCCATTATTGGCATTTCATTCCTGATCCCGGCCTTTGCCGCCAAGGATCCGAACCTTAAATTAATCAAAGCACGGCAGAGCGTTATGCAGTTACGATCGTTTAATGCAGGACCACTTTTTGGCATGGCCAAAGGCAAGATCGATTACGACGCCGATTTTGCAAGCATGTTGGCAAATAATTTGGCTTTGATGACTAAAATGGACAATGGCCGAGCATGGGCCAAGGGCACCGATAACGTGGCCTATAAAGGTAAAACAACAGCACTGCCAGAAATTTGGAGCACCTATCCCAAAGTAGCCGAAAAAGGTAAAGCCTATGTCAAAGCTGTGACAGAGCTGGCCTCAGTCGCCGGCAATGGTATCGATGCCCTAAAATCCAAAGTTAGCGCACTGGGTAAAAGCTGTAAAGGCTGCCACGATGATTTTCGCGAGAAAAAGGATTAAGATTTAGCCAGTTCATATTCATTGTCTGAACTGACAGCTTACAATCTGCAAAAATCCGGGATCCAATAGTACACGGCTGGCATTGGATCCCGGTTGTCGGTGTCGACCACCGGCGAACGTATATGATCCTAGTAACCGCAGTTGGGCGCGAAAAAGATGTGCACCAAAAGTAGGCGCCATGAGGCGAGGTATTGATGTGCATGGGGAATATGAAAAGCTCGTGGTTACCTACATGGATGTAGGGTATGCAGATAATGCAGGAGCAATTACCTGTCACCTTATTGGTGATGAGAAGTTTTTCAGATTTCCCAGGTGCGTCAAGAGCTTGTGCATACTTTCGTGATCCAACTGCGGTTTCTAGGATGAAGCAACCATGAAACAAATTCGGCGTTTCCTTGCCGCGTTCTGCGTGCTCACCACCACCTCTTCGATGGCGCTTAACGCAGCAACACTAATAGATGATACTGTGCTAGCGCGTGGGCAATACCTGCTGCGTATCAGCGGTTGCAGCCACTGTCATACCAGCGATGAGGGAGAACAACTGGGCGGTGGCCGAGCACTGGCGACACCATTCGGAACCTTCTATACTCCCAACATAACCTCTCATAAAACAGCAGGCATAGGCGACTGGAGTGCCGATGAGTTCCAACGAGCGCTGCATCAGGGTGTTGCACCGGACGGCAGCGATTATTACCCCGCATTTCCTTACACCTCGTACACCCGCATCTCAGCCGAGGATTCAAGTGCTTTACACACCTACCTGCTATCCCTGCCAGCCTCTGTGCAAGCTAACCGAGAGCATGAACTGGCGTGGTTTCTGCGCTGGCGGTTTGCTGCACGGGTGTGGAAGTGGTTGTTCTTCAGCCCAGGGGAATTCCAACCACAGCCCGAGCAGAGCGAACAATGGAACCGTGGCGCCTATATAGCCGAAGCCATGGGACATTGTGGTGAATGTCACACAGCACGTAATATATTTGGCGCGCTGCGAGAAGATATGGCCTACGCCGGCAACGCACAGGGCCCGGAAGATGAGCTAGTGCCGAATATCACGCCCCATAAGGGTACCGGTATCGGTGACTGGAGCCGTGACGAGTTAGAGGATTTTTTAAAATTTGGCGAACTTCCGGATGGCGAGTACGCCGCAGGGTCGATGGATCCGGTGATCGAGGGGTTGAACCAGCTGACGCCGGACGACCGCGACGCGCTAACCGATTATCTCCGTGCGTTGCCGCCGATTGAGAACCGCGTCGGCGACTAGGTTTACCGAACCTTCCTTAATTATTTTCGAAATACCCAGTAGTGACCATCGCCATCGTCATTGTAGGGGGCGTCTTTGATCAGTTTCAATAATTGCACCCGACCATCGGCTATCAGCTGATCAACGACTTGCTGAAAATTGCTTTGATCGTAATAATGACTACGTGTCAACACCACTAACAAACCATCGGGGCTTAACAGCTCGATCAGCACATGAAGCGCTTCGGGCGGTACATGCCCGAGGGTAAATACACCGATAGACAATACACCGGCATAGCTTTGCGGCGAATAACTTTGCGCCGCCCGCATCATATCTATCCCACCTTTTACCTCACGATAGCTACCTGTCTCGGTGGCCTTTTTTGCCATCGCATCCGATAAATCGAATCCATCGATACACTCGTAACCCAGTTTCGACAGTTCTTCGCCAACGAATCCAGTGCCACATCCGGCATCCATAATATTGAATGAAAAACACACCTCCTGCTCACTGGATCGACTAAACTGGTGAAACAACTTCGCGGCTATTCGAGAACCGCTATATACCGAACTGGTGGTATCAATATCGTAGTTTTTAGCCCATTCTTCATAAAAGGCACGTACTTTTTTCGGATCACCATCGAGATTCAGCGCCGCTTCCACGGCTTCGTTAATGGATATCTTGTCGTCGCTCATAGGGCTGAGCATAACATTATAGGCTTACATTTCTATATACTCGGGATCAATCAATCCTGCGATTGTAAGTCTTCAATCACCGCCTGCAAAAAACGTGCTGCCTCACCGCCGGTCACCGTACGGTGATCGAAAGTCAGAGTCAGCGGTAGCATGTGGCGTATTACCGCCTCTCCGTCGCGGGCTACCACCTCATCGCGTGATTTACCGGCACCCAGTATAGCCACCGTGGGCGGCAAAACTACCGGTGCCGCGTAGCGACCGCCGATAGCGCCATAATTGGTCAGGGTGATGGTATAACCACGCAGCTCAGCCGGCTTCAGGCTTCGATCCTTAATCTTTTGTTTCAACTCGTCCAGCCTGACTTCTATTCCCGCCTGGTCTTCTGTCTGAATATCCGGCATGACAGCAACAAATAGACCCTGTGGCGCATCTACCGCAAGCCCGAGATGGATACGTTCCAACACCCGTCTGCCATTGGCGTGGCTGTCGTACCAGGTATTCAACGAGGGTTCGGCCTTACAGCCTGCTACCAGGGCACGGATTAAACGCGGCGTTATATCGGAGCGCGACGTTATGTTGGAAATATCGGCGTCATCCATAATCGAAGCCGGAACCACTTCGCTACGTGCCTGCGCCATGTTGCGAGCCATTGCCCTTCGCACGCCTCGCAAAGGCTCCATCGGCCCCACCTCGGCGAGTATTTTAGCGGCGCGGCGCACATCACTGGCGAGAATTAATCCGTCATGCCCACTGGGCGTGACAATCGATAATTCGACTCCCATACGATTTGCCAGCGCCCTGACCGCCGGGGTGGCTTTAAACGTATTGGTAATTTGACTCAGGCCCAGCGCCTGCTCTGGAATCACGTCTTCGGTGGACTCCATCTCGCCTACCACTGTACCGCTATCTGCTATTTCACCATCACCGAATGCGGCCAGCGGTCTTCCAGTTTCGATAACGTCTCCTTCCTTGCCAAATAGCCGACTCACCCGTCCCGATTGAGGCGACGGGATATCGACAATCGCCTTCGCCGTTTCCATCGCCACCAGCGGTTGTCCCTGCTCTATTTCGTCACCGGATTTCACATACCATTCGACTATTTCCGCATCAGGCAAGCCTTCGCCGAGATCGGGCAAATTGAAAATATTCATCGGTACTCCATACTTTGTTTGACTGCGTCGACAATTCGATTCACACCCGGCAGGTAGTCCTGTTCGTAACGATAAAGCGGCATCACCGTATCAAACCCGGTAACGCGGATCACCGGCGCGAGCAACGAGGTAATGCCCTCACCAGCGAGTTGCGCGGCAATCTCTGCACCGACGCCGAAACTTCGCGCCGCCTCATGCACGATCACACAACGCCCGGTTCGCGCTACCGAGTCGAGGATGGTATTCATATCGAGCGGCGAAATGGTTGCGACATCGATCACCTCGGCATCGATCCCCTGTTGCGCGAGCTCACCGGCAGCCTCCAGTGTTTCTTTGATCGACGCCCCCCAGCTCACCAGGGTGACGTCGATGCCATCGCGCAACACAAAACAGCTGTCGAGCGGTAGTGCTTCGCCATTGTCCTCAATATTCTGTTTGCCCAGGCGGTATACGCGTTTGGGTTCGAGAAACACCACTGGATCGGGGTCGCGAATTGCGGCCAGCAGCAACCCATAAGCACGCGCCGGAGAGGACGGAATAACCACCCGGATGCCGGGCATATGCGCAAAGATAGCCTCGGTACTTTCGGAATGATGCTCGGGCGCGTGTATCCCACCACCGAACGGTGCACGAATCACCATCGGGCAGGTCAGCCGCCCACGTGTACGATTACGCAGGCGTGCGGCGTGATTAATTATTTGATCGACCGCGGGGTAAATAAAACCCATAAACTGAAGTTCGACAATCGGTTTCAGACCCTGTGCTGCCATGCCAACGCCCATGCCGACGATGACCGATTCCGCCAGCGGCGTATCGACCACCCGATCACTGCCAAATTCGCCGAGCAAGCCATCAGTAGCGCGAAACACGCCGCCGTTAACGCCGACGTCTTCGCCAATCAGCACTACATCCTTATCGGCGCGCATTTCATGCACGAAAGCTTGATTGACCGCCTCGAGCAGACTCCACTCAGCCACGGCGTTTCACCTCATCCAGAAAAACCTTTTTCTGTCGTTTTAACTCGTTAGTCGGCTCCGCAAACATGTAGTTGAAAAACTCGCCGCGGGGCTGATCCGGGGTAGACTGGTAGACTTCAATCGCTTTTTTCACCTGAATATCACTGTCATCGTAAAGCGCTTTGTCGTCCGCATCGCTCCACTGATAGTCATTTTGCAACAGGCGTTTAAAGCGGATTAATGGTTCTAGCTGGCGAGCGTCATCGTATTCCTGCTGGTCACGGTAGCGTGACGCATCGTCGGCCGTGGTGTGATCGCATAGCCGATAACTCAAGGCTTCGACCAGCATCGGTCGATGCTCCTGTCGGGCCCGTTCGAGCGCCTCGCTCATCACCTCGAACATCGAAATCGGATCATTGCCATCCACACGAATGCAATCAATACCGGCGGCAATCGCTTTTTGTGCGATGGTCTGCGCTGCGGTCTGCTTGGCTAGCGGCACCGAAATCGCCCATCGATTATTATTCACCACAAAAACCACCGGCAAGCCCATTGCACCGGCGACATTGATCGATTCGTAAAAATCACCCTTTGAGGTAGCGCCATCGCCGCAGGTAGTGACAACGGCTCGCTGTTCTTTACGATACTTGATTGCATAAGCGATACCGGCGGCATGACAGGACTGGGTAGCGATGGGTATACAAACTGGAAAATCCTGTGACTGATGGCGGTAATTTTGTCCGTGCTCGTCGCCGCCCCAGTAAACCAGTATTTCTTCGAGCAACACGCCACGCTGGATCTGGGTTGCGACATCACGATAATAGGGTACGAATACATCGTCCTCGCGCATCGCGAAGCCGATACCGGTGCCAATTGCTTCCTGCCCCTCGCAGGAGGGGTAGGTACCCATTGCTCCGGTGCGTTGTAAATTGATCGCGTTACGGTCAAACACACGGGTTAATACCATGATCTGGTAGAGTTTGATAAGTTGCTCGCGCGACTGGAGTGTGTCGGGTAGCCGGCGCTTTAGATGACCCTCGGGGTCGAGAATTTCGATGGTTTCGATATTATATTTCGAACCCTGCATAGTCATATCCCGCTAATTTAGTTCCTGGCTTATGAGTTGGAGCAGCCGAGATAAATTATAGTTCCTTTGGTGGGATTGGTGAAGGTAAATACGCACACCAAATCTTTCGGTACTTCGTAGATGCTACTGAGTACGTGCACGAGAGTAGCTACGAAGCCGGTAAAGCCTTAGTGTGGGAAACACCCACCACAAAAACCCCAATCTAAAAATACCGAGCCAATTCAAACAACAAATAATCATCCTCCGCCAAAGCTGCAAGCGGATCACCAGCATCAATATTAGAAAACAATTGCATCTCAATAGTAGCTTTCCAGCTATCACCAATACGTCGATTCCCTTCCAGGCGAAAGGTCTGGCTGCCATTAACGGTATCCACCACAAAACCAGCCAGTAATTCACTGCTTTGCTCATCGTTTAACGCCAGGCGTGCACCGACAAATAAATCACGGTCAAATGCGCCTCGTTGGCCTTCGTCGCGACTATCGTAGGAGTATTCAGCCAGACTACCTATGTCCATAGCGGATTCAAAGACACCGTAAAAAGTATATTCAAACCCCCCGGTTAATGCCTGATAGGCATCCGGATCCGTATCGCGGTGGAACATTTCCAGTTTCCAGATCCAGTCTTCAGCGATTAACTGTAGATCAAGGGCTAATTGGGTCATTTGCACGTAGTGCGGAATCAGCACCGGCTGACCATTGCTATCCAGACCCTCGAAAAACTGTGGGTCACGATTGGTGCCATCGAACAGCGAAATACCCAGGTCCAGATCGCCATAAGTCTGCGAAAATCGAAAAGCATAGTCGATATGCCCATCTTCATCAGAAGATTCAAAGGTCGCCGCTGAGGCATCCACCACTAAAGGAAATCTCAGGCGCCCCTCGGCATCCTGAAAACTACGCTCTCGAAAACCAGGTAATACCAGGAAATCGAGCACACCCCAGTCCTGATAGCGTTTCAGATGGATCATCGGCTGGCCGAGCTTGTCTTCGCCATCGATGCCTTCGACCTGGTCAATTTGATTGATTACATCGACCAGGTGCTGAGTTTCAGTAACCCCCCAGAACATGGTGTTGATGCCGACGCGCCATTCATTGTCGGCATTGACGTGTAGCCACATCAGTTCTCTAATGTCGGCATGCTGACGTCCTTCATCCTTATTATCGGCGCGTAGAAAAAATTCAGCACCCCAGGAATCATCGCCATCATTCCAGTCACCGCTCCATTTAGGCTTGAAAGATGCGGTTAAATTGTCGTCCATCTGCTCAGCAAACTGTCCCGGCTGAGTAAAACTGATCACTTCGACCGCAATGTTGCCGGAAAAGTCCTGCGCGCCTGACAACGTCGGCCAGACCAGCAGCAATGCTGGTACCAGTACTCGTTTCATCGACTTATTTTAGTCGTTTCAACGATTGCGAACGGAAGTCGCGATCAGTCATTCCGGTTTTGAACTGATAATCAGTCCACTCCAGCAACGTGCTCTTGCCGGTTAAATGGTTCACCATTTCCATCTTTCCCGGACGCCAGTAGTGTCCCAGATACTGCTTGAAGTCACTCGCTACCAGTGTTTTCAAAAGGGCTTTTTTACGGTCATAAAATTCGACCTTAACCAGTCGATAAGCTTCTTTGTCGAGCCAGGCAGTCTGGCGGGTATAACCCGAGTGTTTGTATTCAGGTTTACGTTCAATGACGTAGCACTGCCATTCGCCGCAAGCTTCTTCGCGTAAAAACAGGTAGTTATACTTTTCAATTTCCTGTGAGCTCAGGTCTTCAAACGCAAAGGTGCTACCCATAAAAGGACCTGATTTATTGCGCGAACTGATTCGCTTCACTTTTTTTAATGCAGGAAGGTAAAGCCACTGGTCATCGGGTTCAAGACCATGCGAGAAGGTTAACATCGCAGTGCCTTTAACGTCTGCCGGTTCGTCAAAAATCGACAGACTTTTGTCTCCATCGCCCTCTACTTCGAGTGTTTTTATACGAATATTGCGTCTGGAGGTTTTACCGCTTTTGTTTTTCAAAGTCATGATCATATTCGCTGCGAAGTCGTTAAAGCCACTGTCGTAGGCTTTGGCTGCCTGCGCGATTTCGAGTCCTCGATCCCGTGCGCTTTGCGCATGGGAAACACAAGGCAATAAGGCTAAGGAAATAATTGTAGTGATCAAAATTCTTGTTTTAGGCATGACTTGACTCCGTGGCATCTACACGTTGCTGTTTGGCGTCTAAGGCCATTAGCAATGGGGGTAACAATAAGAAATCGGCAATAATCGCAAATATGATGGTAGCCGCAGTCATAAGAGCCATATTTGAGTTTAACTGGAATGCCGAAAAGGTCAGTACAAAAAAACCTGCTATTAAAACGATCGAAGTCACTACCAGAGCGAGCCCAACGGTATTGAATGCATAGCGCACCGCATCCTCGGCATCGAGGCCTTTTTCGCGACGCGCCCGCAGATATTTGCTGAGGAAGTGCACTGTATCATCGACCACGATGCCGAGTGTCATTCCGGTGACTACCGACAATGCCAGGCCGACCTGCCCGACTGCAATTCCCCAGACCCCAAACGCCAATGCAGCAGGGATTAGATTCGGAATCAGGCTTATCAGTCCTATTTTGAACGAACCAAGCGCAAATATGAGGATGATTGAAATCAGCAGTAACGCAACTGTAGTGCCAACCAACATGCTCCTGATATTACGTCCACTGATATGGCTGAACATAATTGTCGGACTCGCGCCTTCATTTTGCATACTGATCTGAACATTATCCTTGAGCCACTGTTGCGCACGAACCTCGAGCGCGAGCACGGATTTGGTCGTCATATTGTGCAGCATTACCGTCATACGCGTGGCCGATTTATCAATATTGATCTGGTTGTTAAGATCGAGTCCATAAGGCAGGGACATTTCGTATAACAATAAATATTGCGCAGCGAGTTCACGTTGCTCGGGCAATTTATACCAGGCATGATCGTCACCATGCATACTTCTATTCAGGCGCTTGAAGGTATCGGATAATACATTCACGTGTACTACTTCGGGTTGCGCCAGGTACCAGTCGGCAAACTTCTCAACGTTGGTCTGGAAATCCGGATCACTCACGCCACCGTCCAGACCTGACTTCAATGAATAATCGACCATATAGAGGCCGCTTAAATTTTCCGAGGCAAAATCGGCATCGCGGCGAAATTCGATCTTTTCGCTGAAATACTTGACGAAGTCGTCATTCAGTTCATTTTTTGGAACAAACGAGATCACTAGCAAACAACCAATTCCCATGCCAAGCAACAGGCGTTTCCTGTTGGCAATAACAAACTCGGCGAAATTAGTCATTGCTCTGCTCGACGCCGTCTCTCGCACGCGGTGCGAGTCTGGCAAAATCATCATTAACGCGGGCAGGAAGGTAACGCTGAGTGCAAACGCGATCATCACACCCATAGCTACAATATTTCCGAGGTCATGAAAAGGCGGTGCATCAGAAAAATTCATACTCAAAAATCCAATTGCAGTGGTTACGCTGGTTAGGAAAACCGGTTGCATATTGATGCGAATACTATCGACCATTGCTTCGTGTTTGGATTCACCGCGACGCATCAGGAGCACATAGCTCATCAATACGTGAACACTGTGAGCAATTGCCATCGTCGGTATGATCATAATCGCGGAAAACGATGGGGGCGTCAGCGCGATATCAAACCAGCCCGCAAGACCCATCGCACCGATAATTGAAAACACAATGATCATGAAGGCGGTAAAGGTGCCGCTCAGGCCCTTAACCCAGAAATACAGCACGACTATGAATACCAGCATCATTAACGGAAACAAGGTGGTCATATCGTATTGACTGGCCTCAGGAAAGGCCTGGTTCATCATGATGATGCCGGTCAGTTTGACGCCGATGTCAGGGAATTTCTGCTGGAACTGTTCGCGCAGATCACGAATAAAATCGACCACTTCAGGATTTTCGACAATTGGATCTATGCCGGGTAATTCGATGGTGATATTGACCCCGGTTACATGCGCCTGGGGCGATATCAGGCGATTGATTAATACCGGTTCATTCAAGGCTATATTGCGAATTTTCGCCAACTCGTCATCGCTTATATCGCCTGGTTCAAAGGCAAGATCTTCGACCAGTAAATCATCTTCCTGCGCGGAAGTATGCTGGTAGTTAGTTAAGGATTCAACGCGGCTCGAATGCGGCGTTTCCCATGCACGCTCGGTCAACCAGGCAACAGCTTCGAGTGTTTTGTTGGTAAACACTTCGCCATCTTCAGGCACCAGAATAAACATCACATTATCATTTTTGGAATAGGTATCCTGTAATTCCTCAAATGCAATTAACTGTGGATTGTCTTCACCGAAAAACACCCGGTAATCGTTAGTGAAAGTCAGAAACTGGGCGCCAAAGCCCATCGCCATAACCATCATAACGCTGAGTATTACCGTTATAATTTTGTGCCGAATAATAAATTCAGCGTAGTTCTTAACCATTTTATGTCCTTTATTGTTGTTTGCGAATCAGTTGCAAATATTGAATTAATCCGCAACCGCAGTAGTAGAGCTTGTCCAGGCTTTGAGCCACCTTGGCGGCATTGATCGCCCCTTCCATCGTCGCCGCTATGGTTACGGCCAGGGTATAGGGGTCGCATTCTTCGATTATCTGTCCAGATTGTTTTGCCACAGTCATAACCTCGGCAATTGACTGATGCCATTTTTCATATATAACAACCAGTCGCGTACGAAACCCCTCATCAATCGGCGCCATTTCCTGTGCGAGATTAGTCAGCGGACAACCCAGGTTGATATCGGTAATCGAAAATGTTTCACCCGAGGTTTTAATCAGCTCGATAAAACCATCAATCGGGTTATCGAAATGCTGCAACGGTTCGATAAAACTTTGATGGATGTGTCGCGAAATTACTTCATCGACAACCGCATAGCCAAGCTCGGTCTTATTGGGAAAATGATGATATAGCGCGCCCTTGGTAACCCCGGTATGCGACAGAATATTGCTCAAACTGGCAGCCTGAAACCCCTGGCAATGGATTTCCTTGTAGGCGGCGAACAAAATTTTGCCACGCGTATCCAGCTCAGCGTCATCCAGGGATTTCCACCAATATACTTCTTCGTTGCTAATATCGTTCATTACGCGCCATACCTACCAGTTGGTATGCTTTATAATACCGACCGGTATGTATGTCAATAAATATTTACAAAACCGTCTTGACCCGGCAGACAGCTACAGATGATATTGAAACAAAATTGATTACTATCGATACACCCCTGGCATTGATATAATCATTTATGCCTAAGGACATATGGCGAAATATCCCGATATTTATGCCGCTGATATAATCACTCTTAAACAACCCATAAGGCCTGTGTCCACCAATTCAAAAATATCGTTTAAAATTTCACTGGATGGTTTGCAAAAACTATCGCTTGCCCTACTCGTGCCAATTTTAGCGATTTTTGTATTTTCTATTTATCAAATTCAAAGCACAAAGCAAAGCATAGACGATATTCCGTCAGGACTTCAGGCGTCTTCCGCGGCTTTAGCTCAGTTGAAAGGTGAGTTAGATAACCTGGACAACTTGAAAGATAATCTTAAACGAAGTTCCGAACGCCACTCGGAGCTTCTAGAGATAGTCGATTTTAGAGTCGAGTCTTCAGTCTACCTGAATAATCTCGATTCCTGGCGTTCAAAGGTAGGACTACATAGAGCACAATTGAAGCAGGATCTGGAACATCTTCGACAATTTAATGCCGAAAAAAATCTAAAACTCAATAAACTGGCGCTTTTGCTTAAGAAACTACTACTGCAGGAAGACACACAGTGGATCAGTTTTCAACAGTTGCTAGAGAAGCATGCCGACGAAGCTGCCAATGCAGATGAAATAGAGCAGTATTTCCAGCATTATTTAAAGGAATTTATCCACACCATTCGAGCGCTTAGCGCCTATCGCGGTTCAATCAATGATATTGAAGAAAAACTCCATACATTAACCAATGACGAACACTTGAAGATTAATGACATTGAAACAGAGTTAGAGAGATATGAAATTTCATTGCAGCACTACGTGATACTGATGATTGTCAGTTTGGTATTGGGGTTATTGCATCTTGTGGAGCCTACGGCCTTCGCATACGCAGGGAGCGAAGATCCAGGGAACGCCGGACAAATAACAGGAGCGTAGCGTAGGATACGAGCGTAGGAAAACTGACAGGTCTTGAATCCTGAATTTTCGGCAATCGATTTCGCAATTCAACACCAGATTCCATAATTTCCGTCGGATACTGAGTTCAAAACGAAACAGCTTTAACTTGATACTGGGTATCAGTTCTAGCTTAGACCAGGACATCTTTCTAACTAGAGAGACCATGCACCAGCTTCGCCCGAAAATGCAACACGGTGTTTGTAACCATAGTCCAATTACCGTTATGATTAACCGATTCAATCACTGGAAACCGAAATGAGCAACGCAGTCAAATATATTCTTGCCATCGATCAGGGGACAACCTCCTCTCGTGCGATTTTGTTTGATAAAAATTATCATAATTGCTCGGTCAGTCAGCAGGAATTTAAACAGCATTACCCTCAATCGGGCTGGGTTGAGCACGACCCTGAGGATATCTGGCAAACCACTCTAACCACCTGCCGGCAGGCTATGCAGCAGGTCAATGCGGGGCCTGCGGATATCGCCTCAATTGGTATTACCAATCAGCGTGAGACCACGGTGATCTGGGATAGAAAAAGCGGAAAGCCAATCCATAATGCGATCGTCTGGCAAGACCGCCGTACTTCCGTTTTTTGTGCTGATTTACGCGCTGCCGGACACGAAACACTGATTAATTCTAAAACCGGGTTGCTGTTAGACCCTTACTTTTCAGCTACCAAGATCACCTGGATTCTGGATCACGTCGATGGCGCGCGTGATGCCGCAAATCGCGGTGAACTGGCATTTGGCACCGTCGATACCTTTCTACTTTGGCGTTTGAGTGACGGCAAGGTACATGTGACCGATGCGACGAATGCCAGCCGTACGATGCTTTACGACATTTATCAAAATTGCTGGAGTGACGAGCTACTACAGTTATTTAATATCCCCGCATCAATGCTGCCCGAAGTGAAAGATTCGGCAACTGACTTCGCAACAACCGAGAAGGCAATTTTTGATGGTGCTATATCGATCTGTGGCATTGCCGGTGACCAGCAGGCTGCTACTGTCGGCCAGGCCTGTTTCGAGCCGGGCATGATGAAATCGACCTACGGCACCGGATGCTTTGCCCTGCTGAACACCGGCACTAGTGCGGTGGCATCTAACAATCGACTACTGACCACCATCGCTTACCAGCTCGACGGGCAAACCACCTACGCGCTGGAGGGATCGATATTCGTCGCCGGTGCAGCAGTGCAATGGCTGCGTGACGGCCTGCAATTGATCCAGAGCGCCGAACAATCCGGCGATCTCGCCGCGGCCGCTGACGAAGCTCAGGATGTCTATCTGGTTCCTGCGTTTGTCGGACTCGGTGCTCCCTATTGGGATGCAGATTGCCGTGGAGCAATTTATGGATTGTCGCGTGGCACCGGCCGCGCCGAAATTGCCAAAGCAACCCTGGAATCAGTTTGCTATCAAACCTGCGACCTGCTCAACGCCATGCAACGCGACTGGGGCGAGACGGGCAATACCATTTTACGCGTCGATGGTGGCATGGTTGCCTCGGACTGGACCATGCAACGCCTGGCAGACCTAGTCAACGCAGAGGTAGACCGCCCCAAAGTAATGGAGACCACCGCCCTCGGCGCTGCCTGGCTGGCGGGAATGCATCGCGGGTTTTATGGGGACCAGAACGAGTTTGCGCAAAGCTGGGGACTGGATAAGCGATTCAGCCCTGACATGGATGCTGCTACCAGATCGAGGAAATATGCCGGTTGGCAGGATGCGGTGAGCCGCACTTTGAGCCGACCGTAGGGCCGAATTCATTCGGCCATCCATAAACCGGGGGCAAGGTGCTCGCCTTGCCTTGCGGCGATTGGGACTGGAACGTTTTTGGTCGAATGAATTCGACCCTACCGAGGACAGACTCCTAAACGGCTATCATGACACGCACTGCGTCTAGCCTCAGCCTGGCATTACCTAGTGCGGATTCGAACTGCTTTAACTGATCGCGGAAAAATTCGATTTCGTCGTCGCGCACATTTGAATTTATCTGCTGCAATGCGCTGAGGCGGTCGAGCTCACGTCCCAGTACTTCTTCACTTCGTTGCTTCGCGGCCGTGACTAATTCGGGCACCTGTCTATCAGCTATCTGTTCACAAAGGTCGAGTAGAGTGGATATTTCTAATTGTTTCGCTTTGACGATCTTCAGCGAAGTATCGGGATCCACGCGTTGTAATATATCCGGGATCATATCCGCTTCGAGTAAATGTTTATGCTCGCGTCGATTTTCATCGATGACGACAAAGACGCTGCTATTGGGAAAATAACGCTGACTTTCGAGTTTACAGTCATCTGAAAATTCCATCAGAAAGTGGCATTCGAGCAATAAGGTACCTGCCTTTGCGCCAGCGTATTTAATGGCAATTAATGCCGTATTGCCAAATTCGCTAGTCAGAACCATGTCCATCGCATTACGTACAAACGGATGTTCCCAGCTTAGAAAGCGCACATCTTCATTCGCCAGGGCAATGCTGCGATTATAGGTCACGGTCATACCGTCATCCGGCAAACCCGGCATTTTAGCCAGCATGTTATCACCGGGGTTAATCACCCAACTGTCCTGCCCGCGAATTTCGCTTTCGACACCATAACAGTCGTAAATTCTTTCCATAAAACTAAATATGTCGTAATCATATTCGCGCTGCACAGCCTGATCGGTGAGCTCTTCAGCGACTAGCGGGCGACAGGAATTGTATTCGAGCAATCGATCACGCCCCTGCTGCAAAGCCTCGTTGAGCTTTGAATAAAGCGTATTAGTGCTTGCAATAAATACCTCAACGTTCAGCGTCGGTTGTTTCAGGTGATCTATTAATTCATTGCGCATTTGCACGAATACCTGATGCCCCGCCGGGCAGGTATGCCGGAATGCATCCAACCCCTCGTGGTACCAGCGGAACATGACTTCCTGTGCCGTATTTTCGAGATAAGGTACATGGATATTGATCACCGCATTTTGGCCAATACGATCCAGCCTGCCAATACGTTGTTCGAGTAAATCCGGGTTCACCGGCAGATCGAACAAAACCAGATGGTGAGAAAATTGAAAATTTCGCCCTTCACTGCCGATCTCCGAACAGATAAGAACTTGTGCCCCTGAATCATGATCAGCAAACCAGGCGGCGGCGCGGTCTCTTTCAACCAGGCTCATACCTTCGTGAAAAACGGCCGCCTTAATTCCGGTATTACGCTTTACCTGATCAGCAAGCCCGAGTGCCGTTTCTGCCTGCGCAGCGATTACCAGCACTTTATTTTTTTTGTTAACTTGCAGGAAGCTACCAAGCCATTTAACCCTCGGATCTATCGTCTTCGAAGTTTGCACCATTAGCTCGGGTGCCAATAGCAACTCGGGGTCGACCCGTTCCTGATCAACAGTGCCCTGATCATCATCGTTTAGATATTGAGCAGCAATTGGATCAGAGACAGTTAGTGGGTAGGCATGAAGTTCGCGTTGCGGAAAACCTTTAATGACATGACGGGTATTACGGAATAGCACACGCCCGGTACCATGCCTGTCTAACAGATGCTCTATCAGCGCCTGCTGCGCCTGTGAACGCATTTTCGAATCTTCACTTTCGAGCTGATTTAGCCATTTGCGATTATCACCTTCATCCAGGGTATCTTGCAGCACCTTAAGATGTTCATCATTTAACACAGCATCGCTTTGCAGCGCATCCACAACATCGGCTAATGGTGCATAGTTATTTTCTTCCTGTAAAAAGCTGTCGAGATCGCTAAAGCGGTTTGGATCGAGTAGTCTCAGGCGAGCAAAATGGCTTTCTTTGCCGAGCTGTTCAGGCGTGGCGGTGAGCAATAAAACACCAGACGTATGCGTCGCCAGGGTCTCAATCGTTTGATACTCCTGGCTCACTTCCTCCGGCGACCAGGCCAAATGGTGCGCCTCATCGACTATTAATAAATCCCAGTCCCCGGCATAGGCCTGCGCGGCACGCGACGGGCTATCGACCAGAAACCGCAGGCTACAGATGATTAACTGTTCGCTATGAAACGGATTATCGACCTCGCTATGACCCTCGTCGTCTGCATCGTTCATGGCATCGCAGCGTTCTTCATCAAATACGCTGAACATTAGATTAAATCGACGCAGCATCTCCACCAGCCATTGGTGCACGAGGCTCTCAGGCACCACGATTAATACCCTTTTCGCTGTTTCAGCCAATAATTGCTGATGAATGATCAACCCGGCCTCAATAGTCTTGCCTAATCCGACCTCATCGGCGAGCAATACCCGCGGTGCATAACGTCGCGCTACTTCATGCGCAATGTAAATTTGATGCGTCAGCAAACTGGTGCGACAGCCTGCCAATCCGTACACCGGCGACTGAGACAGGCTATTGGCAATTTCGCGAGTGAGGCCACGCAGAGCAAACCACTTGTTACGGTCAATCTGACCGTTCAGCAATCTTTCCCCAGGGCGATTTAATTGTAAAAAATTACTCAACTTACCTTCGGGCAACAGTACTTCCTGACCCGCTTCATCTTCACAATGATAAATGATGAGGCCGTTGGGCTCGCCGGCATCCATCACTTTCAGCAGTTCACCCTGTTGATTTTGAATCCAGTCGCCTGGATTAAACTGGACGCGAGACAGCGGTGCCCCCTGTCGCGCATAAATCCGAGTTTCGGTGGTGGCCGGGAAAATGATACTGACAGTACGGTGTTCGACTTCTATCACCATGCCAATACCCAGTTGAAGTTCGGCCACGCTGATCCAGCGCTGACCGACAGAAATTTGCTGCATTGTTGTTTCCGCAGTTTGATCAAAAAATTCGGGCTGCGATTATAGCAACTGAAATCAATCAATGCTTGAAGTGTGTTAAATTCTTCAACAGAATGTTGCAATGATATCAATCCACCCGGCAGGTTATTTTATTACTGGTTCAGATACCGACGTTGGCAAAACTTATATCGTCTGCGAGCTGATCCAACAGCTACTTAATCTCGATCAAAAGCTCGAAACTCGAAAACCAGTAGAGTCCGGTTGCGCTATTGGCGAATCAGCAGAATTGATTCCGGCTGACGCGCTAAAATTGCAGGCGGCCAATAATAATCTCGAAACCATCGAACGCATCGCAGCCTACCGATTCAAAGCAGCACTCGCACCGCCTCGGGCCGCCAGCCTGGAAGGCCATCAGTTGCAAATTGACGAATTATTAAATGCCTGTTCACTCGATGACAGTGGCCACCTGTTGATCGTCGAAGGCGCCGGGGGATTTTATTCTCCGCTGGCACAAAACGCTCTGAATGCCGATCTGGCCAGCCTGTTGCAACTGGCAGTAATAATCGTCATCAACGACCGCATCGGCGCGGTCAACCAGGCATTAATGACGATTCAGGCGGTTGAAAGCCGCCATCTGCTTATCGCCGGAATTATAATGAACCAGGTGAGCGCAGAGATTGAGAGCAATATGGATAATTGCGAAGATTTACGCGGCCACTGCAACTACCCGATATTTCGCTGTCGTTATAATCGGAAACTGGAGCCTGTATTTGAATGATGCATTTTTCGGGCTAACATTCGATGAACAAAGGTTATCCGATTATCCTGAGCGGCTACGTGGCCTGGGGGCTCTTACCATTATACTGGGCATTATTAGTCCATGTTCCACCACTGGAGGTACTACTACATCGTATGCTGTGGGCCGTGCCATTTTTAATTCTCCTGGTGATCCTGAATAACCGGCGCAAAAACCAGTTCATTGCTGCATTTCATTCCTGGCCTGAAATCAGGCTATTAACGATTTCCAGCCTTTTCATTTGTTTTAACTGGGGACTCTATATCTGGGCAGTCGCTAATCACCGGGTCATCGAAGCCAGCATGGGTTACTTCCTGACCCCGCTTCTCAATGTTATCGTCGGTCTGATAGTTTTCAAAGAAAAGCTCGACAGCGTGAAGGTCGCGGCCATCGCCTGCGCCGCAGTGGGAGTGCTTTATTATATTTTTAAAGCAGGAATTTTTCCCTGGGTAGGTTTGTCCTTAGGTGTCAGCTTCGCTGCCTACGGACTGCTCAGAAAAAAAATGAATACTAACGCGGTCCCCGGGCTGTTAATCGAAACACTCCTACTGCTGCCATTTACGATTGCACTGATTTTGTGGTTACACAGTAACGGCAATGCCATTTTTTTAAATGATAAACCAAGCACTGACATATGGCTGTTTCTGGCGGGTCCGGTAACTGTAATTCCACTGGTTTTGTTTACCACCGGAGCCCGTCTACTACCGATGTCGTCGGTGGGTATATTGTTTTACGTGACACCAACCCTGCAATTCCTGGGAGGCGTCTGGTTTTTTAATGAGGCATTTAATCAGGACAGATTAATTGGGTTTGCCGCAATCTGGATCGGACTACTTATTTTTTCCTATAGCCTCCTGTCGAAGCAGACTAAAAATCAGTCCGAAGTGGCCTAAAGCTAACCTGTAGTCGCTCTTTCTCAGGCTCGCTCAAAACCTCTCGCTACTTCCCAATCGGTAACCCGCCGGTCGTATTCGAACTGTTCGTATTTTGCGGCATGTACGTAATGATTTATCACATCGTCGCCTAATGCAGTGCGTAGCATACTCGATTCGTTTAATGCGGTGGTTGCATCGCGCAGGGTTTTCGGAATTTCTCGCAACGATTCGCCAGCATAGGCATTTCCCTGGAAGGCATCTTCCAGCTGCAATTTATTTTCTATGCCGTCGAGGCCCGCAGCGAGCTGTGCTGCAAAAGCGAGATACGGATTTAAATCTCCGCCGCCGACACGGCATTCGACTCGAATTGCCTTGCTGCCTTCTCCGCAGAGTCGGTAACCTGCGGTGCGGTTGTCGAGACTCCAGATAGCCTTGGTGGGCGCAAACGTGCCTTCGGCAAAGCGTTTGTAAGAATTGATATACGGCGCAAGAAAATAAGTCACCTCGCTGGCGTGACTGAGCAAACCGGCCATATAGTGACGCATCGTTTCTGACATGCCATGCGCTGCGTCAGGATCATAAAAAAGAGATTTTTCGCCGTCAGCGCTCCACAGCGACTGATGTATATGTGAAGAATTACCGGCGTTGTTGTAAGACCATTTGGCCATAAAAGTCAGCGCCTGACCCTTACTCCAGGCGATTTCCTTGCAGGAATTTTTGATAATCGCGTGCCGATCAGCCATGGTTAACGCATCACTATATTGCACATTAATTTCTTCCTGCCCTGAGCAGGCTTCGCCCTTCGAGTTCTCTACTGGTACGCCCGCGCCCTGCAGGCCATTGCGTATCGCACGCATGACGTTTTCTTCCTTGGTGGTCTGGAATATATGGTAATCCTCGTTATAGGCACTTACAGTTTTCAAGTCGCGATAGCCTTTAGCCTGCGAGGTCTCGTAACTATCGGAGAACAGAAAAAATTCCAGCTCAGTAGCCATCATCGCCTTCATGCCAAGCGCATCGAGTCGGGCAATCTGTTTTTTCAATATAGCGCGCGGTGAATGCGGTACGTCTTTGTGAGTGTGGTGATCGAGCATATCGCACAATACTAACGCAGTACCTTCCAGCCAGGGTGTGCGACGCAAGGTGGATAAATCCGGCTTCATCACATAATCGCCGTATCCCGCTTCCCAACTAGTCGATTTGTAGCCCTGGACGGTTTCCATTTCCATATCGGTAGCCAGCAGGTAGTTACAGCTATGCGTTTCCTGCCAGGCGTTATCGATAAAAAACTGTGCATGGAAACGCTTGCCCATTAACCGTCCCTGCATGTCAATCTGACAGGCGAGTACAGTGTCTATTGCACCTAACGCAACTTCTTCGCGTAATTCATCCAGTGTCAGCATGCCATTCATTGAGAAAAACCTTATATTTTGATTGTTGTACGGAAACGTAAAATCACCCCGACGCTACAGGCATCGGGGTGATATCCATTAGCTATACCGGTAAGGTACGCCTGCTTTCTCCATGACTTTCGTGTAGTCCTTATAGATTTGCACCACTCTCGCTGCGCGTGGGCTGATAGCCGCCATTTCATCCCAGAATTCTTCCGAATCCTTAACTACCTGATCCCATTCATCTGCCGGAATAGTAGTCAGTTCCATTTTCTTACCTTCGACACGAAGCTTGGCTTCACCGCCCCAGTACCATACCTGGCGATAATAGTGTGAACTATCCATGGATAACTTGAACAGTTCCTGTAGCGGTGCTGACAATTTTTCCCAGCTCTTGGTATTGGCAAAATAAGAACCACTCCACGCACCCGTAATATTGTTAAGCAGCGCATAGTCACAAACATCAGCCCAGCCTACTTCGTAAGCTTCGGTAAATCCGCACCAGGCCACACCATCGAGCTCACCGGTTTGAATCGCGACCTCGATATCATCCCATGGCAGGGTCACTGGCACCAGGCCATAACGCGACAGGAATTTACCCGCAGTAGGTACGCCGAACACTCGCATGCCTTTCATGTCTGCAAGGCTGCGAATCGGTTTTTTGGTGAAAATATGGCAAGGATCCCAGGCACCGGCACCAAGCCACTCGACACCTTTCACTTCGCCATAAGCTTCGGCCCATATTTCATTCATGCCGTAATATTTGAATAACACCGGCAAATCGAGGCTGTAACGCGTAGAGAAAGGAAAATAACCACCGAATACATTGATATCAACCGGTGATGCCATGGTTGCGTCGTCACTTTGCACCGCATCGATAACACCGCCTTGCATGGCGCGAAACAATTCATCGGTCGCTACCAGCTGGTCGGCGTAGTAAAGCTCGATCTCCATTTGACCATAGGCGGCCTTGTTAAATGCCTCGATCTGAGGCTTGATAACATGTGCCCCGAGTGGCGCTCCCGAGTAGGTTTGTAATCGCCATTTAATCGGGTTGGTAGCGGCGTAGGCATAGGGCGCGGTTGACGTTGCCAGTATGCCAGCCATCCCTGCCGTTCCTGCTTTCTTGATAAAGTCTCTTCGTTGGTTAGGTTCCGATGCTTCTATATTTTTTACTTCTGGTTTTTTTGGGTCTGTCATGTGGTCCTCCTACATAAGTGAGACACCTGTTTAGTTGAACATAAATCCTCTAAATCACTCTTCTTTGAATCACTAGAAGATACCAACAGAAAATCGTAATTTTCTGCATACCCACAAAACTCAGAGGGCTTAACCACTGAGCTTGACTGTGCAATCCCTGCGCAGCAGGAAGATCTGTTTTAATCAGACCTTTCTTGAATTCCGAATAACGAAGCCAGCCTAAACTTAGCCTTTTACATAAATCTGGGACGGCAACCATAGTGCTATCTGTGGAAAAATCATCAGCAGAATCATCGCAAAAGTCATTACCAGCACAAATGGCCAAATTGATCGATAAATGTCGGTTAGTGAAATTTCCTTCGGCGCCATTGCCCTCATCAAAAACAGGTTATAACCAAAAGGTGGTGTCATGTAAGCGATCTGACAGGTAATGGTATACAGCACACCGTACCAGATCGGGTCGAAACCGAGAACCTTCACCAGCGGCACGTATAGCGGCGCCACTATCACCAGCATAGCCGTATCATCCAGAAACATGCCCATTAGGAGATAAGACAACTGCATCATTATCAGCACTTCCCACGGGGTTAGGTGCCAGTTAGTAATAAATAATGATTCGATCGCTTTTACTGCGCCTATACCATCGAACACCGAGCCAAAACATAACGCGGCCAGAATAATCCACATAAACATGCAGGAGATGCCTAACGTCTTTCTTACCGTTTCTTCCAGCACCTGCTTTGTCAATCGGCGCTTGGCAATTGCCGCGAGCGTGGCAGCGGAAGCACCAACCGCAGAACTTTCTACCAGGCTGGTAATACCCATCAGGAATAGCCCGGTCATAAAGAAGAAGATTAAAAACGGAATAATGCCGGCACGCATTAGTTTCAGTTTTTCGGCCAGGGGAATATCGAGTTCTTCTTTCGGCAATGTTGGCCCGAGATGAGGCTGGAGTCTGCATCGAATAGCAATATAGGCGACGAACATAGCAGCCATCATCAATCCTGGAATAGCGCCAGCGAGCCAGAGTTTACCCACCGGCTGGCGTGCGATCATGCCGTAAAGTACCAGCACCACGCTAGGCGGTATTAGTATGCCAAGTGAGCTTCCAGCCTGGACCACACCGGTGATCATTACTTTGTCATAGCCTCGCCGTAACATTTCCGGTAAGGCAATACTAGCGCCGATAGCCATGCCTGCGACGCTAAGACCATTCATCGCAGAAATAACCACCATTAATCCGATGGTTCCAATTGCGAGGCCACCTTTTATGTTACCAAACCAGACGTGGAAGGCGCCATAAAGATCATTCGCTATGCCTGATTCGGACAACATATAGCCCATATAGATAAATAGCGGCAGGGTGAGTAACGGGTACCAGTTGAAGAGTTTGAAGGCGGCGTTAAAAGGCATTTCAATCGCGCCGGTTCCATATAGCATTAGCGCCGCGGCCGCCGACACAAAGCCGATTGCTGCGAATACCCTTTGTCCGGTGAGTAACATGATGAGCATTGAGGAGAACATCATTATGGCAATAGCTTCGTAACTCATGAAATAACTTTACCCTGGGCTTTCGCCAGATCTTTGAAGAATATCGAGACGGATTGTAGAATCATCAATACGATACCAAACACCATAATAGCCTTGATCGGTATCATCGACGGGTTCCACTGCGAGAACTTTCGCTGATCATATTCAATCGCGTATTCGAGGCTCGATATCGACCCGTAAAGAAGACAACCCAGATAAAACAGCAGAAAGAAGCTGGTAAACACATCAATCCTGGCTTTGGTCTTATCCGAATAACGATCATAAAATAAATCCATGCGTACATGATCGTCGAGCTGCAGCGAATAAGCACCACCCATGATGTAATAGGCCGCGAGTGTAAACTGCGCCATTTCTACACACCAGGACAGCGGGATGTTTAATATGGTTCGGGTAATCGACGACAGAAGTAGCGTGCCAATCATGATAAATATCATATACATCGCCAGCCTTCCAAACTTGGTGGAAATGTAATCGATATATTTAACGTATAATATTACAAATTTTGGCATAGGCTAACTCACTATTTTTTGTCCCGGTATCGACGCCGACTTAATATCGAGCGCTCCCGTTAAAAGATTCCCCAGTCGCTGCGCCCATTGTTGCTGGGTAACTGCGTCTCTGACCAAATCGTTGCGCACCTCAAACATTACATTGGGCAAATTACGTTTTATACCGTGAGTAGTCAACGTATGCGTGACGCCATCCTGTGGTGCATAAGGTTCATTCCTGCGAGCACAATAGTCATCGGCGGGTTCAGCCTGAGACAAAATTCGATCCGCCAGTCGACTGTCAGAATCATGTAAAACCCCAAGGTCCAGCTCTCGCAGTTGCCCATCAAGAACCGGCGTAAAACTGTGAACACTGACAATCGCCGGTTGCTGTCCGCGCTGAACGCAACCCTCAATAACCTCATCAATAGCATTATAAAACGGTAAATAAACGGCTTCATAACGCTGCAGACGATCTTCTTGCGAAAGATTAACATTCATCGGAATCGTTATCGAATCACTCTCTTCAACAATGGCATCTTTTGCGTCTAAACTCCGATTACAGTCAAACACCAGTCGCGAATAACGTTGTAACACAAGCGGTGCATCCAGTAGGTTTGACAGTGCTCGTGCCAATTCAGCTGCGCCGATATCCCAGGCGATATGTGTCGACATCACATCACTATCAAGACCCGGAGAACCAATCGATCTGGGAAACTGTTGTCCGGCATGCTCACAGATCAAAACAACCCCGCCATTACCCGCATAATTTTCAACAACCGCAGCTGATTGATCCGAAAACATAGATGCCGACAATTCAGCCATATTGTTTTACTTAGCCCCCAGTCTGTATTAATCTTGATTGCGTTTGTAACAATATTTACAAACTATATTATTTTTGTCAAATTTATAACAAGTTAATTGCTACATCGAGAAAATTCTTAAGTGACCGTCGCTGAAAAAATTAGGGAAAACTTCGACCGGTTCACGCCAGCCGAGCGCGAGCTGGCAAATACATTAATTAATAATTACCCAATGGCTGGACTGGTGACCATAACTGAATTGGCAAAAACCGCTAAAGTGTCCACGCCAACCGTCATGCGTACCGCGAAAAAACTGGGGTTTAAAGGCTACGCCCACTTTCAGGTGGTGCTTCGTAATGAACTGCAAAAGTCCCTGTCGGACCCAATCATTAAACATGATTATTGGGCAAATGATGTACCCGAAGAACACATACTCAGTCAGTTTGCAACAGCGGTAACGACGAACCTGCGTCAATCGCTCAAACAGGTCGATCACAACTCATTTGATAAAGTTGTGAGCCTGCTCAGTGAGAAGAAACGCAATGTACATATTGTAGGCGGCCGAATCACCCATGCATTTGCCGACTACCTGCAAACACATTTACAGGTGATACGCAAAAACGTGAATATGCTGCCCGCCTCCGCCGGTCTCTGGCCACATCATTTACTGAACGTAAACAAGGGCGATGTGCTAGTAATATTTGATATCCGCCGCTATGAGGCTGACCTGCTGGAACTGGCAAAACTCGCTGCCGAAAGAGGGGCAGAAATAATTCTATTTACCGATCAGTGGTTGTCACCGATTACCAGCCGAGCCAGCCACTATTTTAGTTGCCGAATTGAAGCACCCTCAGGATGGGACTCCGGCGTCGTCATTTTATTCATTATCGAATCTATAATAGCCGCGCTGGAACAGGCACTCTGGCCGGAAACCAGTTCTCGCTTAAAGGAACTGGAAAACATATTTAATTTTACAGGTCGATTTAAACGCTAGATTTTTTAAGCCTGAACCATTATTTCTCAACTATAAAAGGTGAAAATATTATGACTGATTTTACCAGTAAAACGGCCTGCGTAACCGGCGCCGGGGGCGGCATGGGATATTGCATTGCCTGCGACCTGATCAATGCAGGCGCCAACGTATTGATGATCGATATCAAGCCCAAACCCGAGGGCATTCCCGGCAGCCCTGATCAGTCGTTTTATGTACAGGCCGATTTGACCGATGAGTCTGTTGTAGCTAACGCGGTCGAACAGGCGACCGCCTTATTCGGTGGCATCGATTATCTCGCCAATGTGGCGGGCGCCCTATGGTTTGGTCGCGACAAATCAGCCCTCGAAATGGATCTGGAAGTCTGGGATCAGGTCATGGCAATCAACTTGAAAAGTATGGTTCACACCGCGAGGCATGTAGTACCGCATATGCGCCAACGTGGGGGTGGCGCTATGGTGCATTTTTCATCGACACAGTGCTTGCGCGGTGACTCGGCCCCACAGGACGCCTATCAGGCTGCCAAAGCAGGCGTCGTGGCGTATTCGAAGTCTCTGGCTATACAACTCGCTGGCGACAATATACGTTCCAATGTAATTTATCCTGGACCTAGCGAATCGCCAATGCAGGATCGCTGGAAGGGAAATCCCGACGCGCGCGTAGCCACTGCCAATGCAATACCGCTAGGCCGAGTCGGAACAGTCGAAGACATGTCCAACGCCTGCTTGTTTTTGTTGTCCGACAAGGCGTCCTTCATTACCGGCACCGAATTATTGGTTGACGGTGGTTTGCAGGCAAAACCCTGATATCTCTTAGTGGATTAAAGCGATAAAATCCATTTAACCAATGCTTCTGCTTCCGCTTCGCTAACCGCATTAGGCGGCATCGGAATATTGCCCCAGACGCCGCCGCCGCCTTTTTTTACTTTGCTGGCTAAGGTAGCGAGGGCAGCACCATCACCTTTATATTTAGCCGCAACATCCTTAAAGCTCGGGCCTACAATTTTATTCGCCACTGAGTGACAGGCGAGGCAATTTTTACTTTTTGCCAGCGCCTCGTCTGCCGGTACCTGTTGAGATGCAAATAACACCATGACGCTAGCTACTGAAACGATAAATTTTCTTCTAAACATACTATTTTTTCCTATTGATTTAAAAACAACAACATTGATTTACTCTGAATAACAGTTGATCGACTTATTCAGGTTGGTATTAACCGCACTTTGATTCGCCACAACTCAAACAGGTCATACATCCATCCAGCATTATCATGGCTTTGGTTAAACATTTATTACACAACTCGGCAGTTTCCGGGAAATCGCTCTCGCCGGTATCTGTAGCAGTGGTTTTCTGAGCGTATTCTTTCGCTTTGTCCTTAATATATTTGCTTTGGTGCTCATCGGGCTCGACACTTTTGAGAATGCCGATCAGGCGTAAATGATTTTCCAGCACGTCACCGATCTCCGCCACCAGCGAAGGCATAAACTTGCCGCCTTTTTTAAAATAGCCACCATGCGGGGCAAATACGGAACGTAGCTCTTCGACCAGAAATGTGACGTCGCCGCCTTTACGAAACACCGCAGAAATAATACGCGTCAATGCAACTATCCACTGAAAATGATCCATATTCTTGGAGTTAATAAATATTTCAAACGGACGCCGTAGTTCATGCTCAGTTTCCGGGTTCAAAATAATGTCGTTAATCGTCACGTATAGCGCATGCTCTGATAACGGCGTCTTGATCTTATAAGTTGATCCCTGCAATAGTGGCGGTCGCTCCAGTTTTTCGTGCATTTGAACAACATTATCAACCAACTCTGCAACGACTGGTTCGCCTGCCTGACTATTATTAGGAGCCTCCCTGACAACATGATAGTCGGTTATCTTTTGATCAATTTTTATGGTCATAATTTTCCGTAATAGCCTTCTTTTAATGCGTCATACAAATTTGCTGCACTATGCGCCTCACCATCGTATTCAATCATTTCGTCGCCTTTTGCCTCGACAACTTCGCCGTTTTCCAATACGAACTGATAGTTAGTTTTTGCCAGATCCTGCTGCTTAACCAGTACTCCCTGATGAACTTCAGGATTAAATCGAAATGTAGTACAGCCCTTTAAGCCTTTTTCGTAAGCATAGTGATAGATGTGTTTGAATTCCTCGTAAGCATAATCGGTCGGCACATTAGCTGTTTTCGAGATGGAAGAATCGATCCACTGTTGCGCGGCAGCCTGAATATCTACATGTTGTTGCGGTGATATGTCGTCGCTTGAAACAAAGTAGTCGGGTAACTGTTGTTCCGATTGGTCAGCGTGCTGCGATACCTCGGAATTAAGCAAATGCCGGTAGGCGAGTAATTCATAGGAATAGACATCGACCTTTTCCTTGGTCTTTTTACCCTCGCGAATAATATTACGTGAATACTGATGCGCGAAGCTGGGCTCTATACCGTTACTCGCGTTATTGGCAATCGACAGGGCAATTGTCCCGGTTGGCGCGATAGAGCTATGATGGGTAAATCGCGCGCCACATTCTGCTAATTCGGCTATCAGTTCCGGGTCGACCTTTTTTATTTTTTGCATATAGCGACTATAGTTGGCGTGCAGCATAGAACCTTTTACCTGATCCCCTGCGCTGTAACCATCCTCAACCATTTCGGGACGTTGGCGTAACATGTCGGGGGTTACTTCAAACATTTCTTCGAGCAGCGGTGCAGGGCCTTTTTCTTTTGCCAGTTCCAGCGCTACCTGCCAGCCGGTAATCGCAAGCTCTCTACTCACTGCTTCGGTAAATTCTATCGACTCCTGGTCACCGTATCTCATTTTCAATAGTGTCAGTGTTGAACCCAATCCGAGATAACCCATGCCATGGCGGCGTTTTCGTAAAATTTCATTTTTTTGTTCTGCCAAAGGCAGTCCATTGATCTCAACAACGTTGTCGAGCATACGTGTAAAAACCCGCACCACTTCTCTGAATTTCTCCCAATCAAATCGAGCCCTATCAGAAAAAGGATCGACAACAAATTTTGTTAAATTTATCGAACCCAATAAACAGGCGCCGTACTCGGGTAAAGGTTGCTCGCCACAGGGATTGGTGGCACGGATTTGCTCACAAAACCAGTTGTTATTGAACTCGTTTACCCTGTCTATGAGGATGAATCCCGGTTCAGCATAATCATAGGTAGACGACATAATCGCGTCCCATAATCGACGTGCGGGGATGGTCTGGTGCACGCGACAGGCCACCTGACCAGTTTCATTCACCTGATAATTTTGTTTACTGGGCCAGTCAATCCAGACAATATTTTCTGAATCTTGCAGATTAATATTTTCTTCCTGTAACTCAGCATCATGGACTGGAAACACCAGCTTCCATAAATCGTCTTTTGCGACCGCCTGCATAAAATCATCGGTAATCAGTAAGGACAGGTTGAATTGGCGTAAGCGTCCGTCCTCCCGTTTTGCGCGGATCAATTCCAGCACATCGGGATGGCGTATATCAAACGTCGCCATTTGCGCACCACGGCGTCCTCCGGCCGACGAAATCGTGAAACACATCTTGTCGTAGATATCCATGAACGAGAGAGGGCCCGAGGTATAAGCGCCGGCACCAGCAACATAATCACCCCTGGGGCGCAGGGTGGAAAATTCATAGCCAATCCCACAACCAGCTTTCAGTGTCAGTCCTGCCTCGTGCAGCTTTTGCAGGATATCATTCATCGAATCCTGGATAGTACCGGAGACCGTGCAGTTAATTGTTGAAGTATTCGGTCTAAATTCGCCCGCACCCACATTAGAGATAATGCGCCCAGCCGGGATGGCGCCATTTTGCAGGGCCCATAAAAACCTTGCGTACCAATAATCTCTTAGTTCTGCGCTGAGTTCCTGATCGGCGAGGGCTCGTGCCACGCGGGCATAAGTATCATTAACGCTGCTATCAATGGCTGTTCCGTCTTTTTTCCTGAGACGGTATTTTTTATCCCAAATATCGAATGAGGCAGACTGAAGTGGAACTTCATTTTCGATAATTAAAGCCATATCAATTGAAATGACGTCTTTATGTTTCATACTGGATTGTCCGAGGCCATGGCTTATTTTACCATGGCATCCTAAATTAATAAAAAGACATTGAAATTGATACAGATCAATAATCAGCAATAATTCACCAGGATATCGATTTTTTGGAGCAATGATTTTGCATCAAAGACTATGGATTCCAGAAATGACCTGAAATTGATTCACCGCTCTGCGTCAAACTCTGTATTTAAAAATTCAGTTCTGGTTTGACAGGAGCGAGTTTCAGGCATTCTAATAGCAGACACATTCTGTCTCCGAGGTAACGCCGGTGAAATTCGATTATAGCAATAGAGGAGTACAAACCCAGGCAATTCATGCCGGTGAGGCACCTGACCCAGTCACCGGGGCCTCAGCACCGAACCTGGTGATGTCGAGTACCTTTGTGGTTGACGAAGAAGTCAGTTTTTCGGCCAATAATCTCAGCGAAGAAACACCTTTTGTCTACACACGATGGTCAAATCCGACCACGCAGCAGCTCGAACAAAAGCTCGCAGTACTCGAACAGGCCGAAGCCTGTGTGGCTTTTGCTTCCGGAATGGCTGCGACCACTTCAATCTTGCTGAGTCATCTGAGCAATGGCGACCACCTGATTATCAGCAACACCAATTACCCCGGCACCGCCGAGTTTGCGCGGGATACGCTCACACGATTTGGGGTTTCGGTAACGCCAGTGGATACCTCTAATCTCGACAATATTCGCAATGCGGTGCAGGACAATACACGAATGATCTGGCTCGAATCGCCATCAAACCCGTTGCTGCGAATTTCGGACATCGAAGCAACTTCAGTTATCGTAAAGCAACAAAATGCATTGCTAGTGGTGGATTCAACCTTCGCCACGCCGATAGCCACACGACCGTTGCAATTGGGTGCCGACCTGGTCATGCATTCGCTGACCAAATACATCGGTGGTCACGGCGATGCAATGGGTGGCTCGGTCTGCGGCAAGCAATCATTGATAGGCTCCTTACGCGGAGAAGCGCTAGTGCATTACGGTGGTGTCATCAGCCCATTTAATGCCTGGCTGATCTTACGCGGCATGGCGACACTGCCAATCCGCATGCGTAGCCACGAAGAAAATGCGTTGCAAGTCGCCGCTTTTCTGCAAGAACACCCGGCTGTCGAGAAAGTTTTATACCCCGGTCTCGCATCGCATCCGCAACACGATCTGGCGTCACGGCAAATGGATAATTTTTCCGGCATGATTTCGTTTCGTACCGCAAAACCAAAACAGGTTGCCGAACGCATGATGAAACAGCTTGAGGTAATCCACTATGCCGTATCGCTGGGTCATCACCGCAGCCTGGTGTATTTAATGCAAACCGATGATTTGATCGATTCGTCTTACCGGCTCGAAGGTGAAGAACTGGAAAAATATCGCGACAGTGCGGGTGCGGGTATTTTTCGATTATCGGTCGGACTCGAAGATGCGAGTGATTTAATTAGCGATCTTGAAAAGGTGTTCTAAGCTATGGGAATCAAAAAACCAGGCATGGGTTGATCTCGCCACCGAATTATATGCAGCAGGTCGGGCGTTCGACGACCCCGATATTTCACCGCTATATGCCGATTTAAGCGGATTACCGCCGACCATTATCTCGACCGGTTCATGCGATTTACGCGTGTGGGACGGCCCTGCCATGTATTCGAATTTTACGATGAAATCACCGAAGCGGAGCAGTCCATTAGAGAAATGGCCGACTTTATCCGTGCTCATTCGGTCTGATTAAAAACCTGATGATCGCCGGAAAATCGTCAACAACGAGTCTTCGTAGGCTGGAAGCGTCGT
Organism: uncultured Gammaproteobacteria bacterium; assembly: GCA_964196115.1. Taxonomy (GTDB): domain Bacteria; phylum Pseudomonadota; class Gammaproteobacteria. Next base: position 8,034 of record CAXMRQ010000160.1, on the reverse strand, counting down.
AAAGACAGACAAGACTTACTTTTTTCCCTACAATCGCGCGGATTTCGCGGGTCACCATGTGACCTGAGACCACTAAATGAGGTGATCGGATTGATTCAAACCATCAAACATGTCTGGGCATTATTACTGGGAACAACCATCCTGTGGTTCGGCACGGGTATGTTGTACATTCTGGTAGTCGTGCGCGCCAGAGAGGCCGGGTTTTCCACCCAGGCGATAGGTCTTATGCAATCGAGTTACCAGGTCGGCTGGTTGATCGCGGCCATATTGATTCCCTTCCTGATCCGGCATGTCGGGCACGTGCGGGTATTCGCCACGGTGGCCGCCCTGGGCAGTGCGGTGATCCTGACCCACCTGTTTCTGGTAGACGCCTATGCCTGGATCGCGGAGCGATTGATCATGGGCGTCTGTACCGCGGGTTTGATGGTGGCGGTCGAAAGCTGGCTTAACGACCTCAGCGAGAATAACAACCGCGGCAAAACAATGGCGATTTATACGATTCTGAGCTGGGGTGCTCCGGTCATCGGTATATGGGTGCTGCGTTACGGTAATATTTTTGACAGCAGCTTTTTTCTGTTGGCGTCGGTCCTGTTATCGGTAGGTGCGATACCGGTTCTGGTCTCTGCATCGCGCACACCTAATTTGATCGAGGTTGAGCGATTCAGTATCCCGCGTCTCTACCGCATCACTCCGGTTGGGGTCGTGGGCACCTTACTGGCAGGCCTGTGCCATGGCGGATTGTATGCTTCGGCATCACTGTACGGGGTGGAAATCGGTCTGTCTGTAGCCGAGATTTCAACGCTTAGTGCTATAGCGCTGCTTGTTGGTGTCTTGCTGCAGTGGCCGATTGCAATCATCTCTGATCGCATAGATCGAAGAATGCTGCTGGTCATTACAGCGGCATTGGCAACGGCCCCGGCGGTCTATTTTTCGCTCAGGCCGGTGCTCTCGGTGACAGAAATTTATATCGCAGTGGGCGCCATGGGGGCTTTTACGCTTGGCCTGTACAGTCAGTGTGTCGCCCATGTCAACGATCACCTGAAATCAAGTCAGATCGTGTCCGCCGCAGGCGCACTGGTTTTGACCTACGGCATTGGCTATGCCATCACACCGGTGCTTATCGGTTTTCTGCTACCCATATCGCCGAGGTCCTTTTTCTGGGTTAATGGCGTCTGCGCCGGCTCACTGGCGATATTCGTGCTTTACCGTATGACACGCAGCGAAGCCGTCGAGGATCAGGGTGGATTAGTCCCAATATCTACCGTATCTCCGTATGGTACGGTGATGAGCGCCGCCGAGGAATGGGGTGACGAATCCCTGTCCGGGGAAACGGAGTCGCTTAATACCAACGGGACAAATGACAAAAATCAAAGTCTCGACCCTTAGGATTGGCTTTTATTGTTCGGCGCGATGCTGTTTAACGTTCATGCGTTGAGCTGATTGTGATTTGGTTCAATAAGACACGCGATAGACTTGGGTTGGGCCAGGATAAGTCCGATGAAGTACTTGATCATAAATCAAAGAACACAAATTCGTCTACAGTTTCGCACCTTCAAATGCCCCAATAGGTTTCTGAGAGTCAGGCTTACATTTCCCAGCACATCGTGCCTTTTCGGGAATCATTGATATTTCAATCCTGAATAAATCTCTCGATTGGTCTGCCAGTATCCGCTGCCCTTATGCTTTACCTGCCGACCGGTATAAGCATGTAATGCCGGTAAGGCGTGAAATGGAATCGATGCCAGATAATGGTGTTCGGCGTGGTAAGGCATATTCCAGCACAAAAAATTAAGCAACGGCGAAGTATAGGTGGTGCGCGAATTTTCCAGCATGTTGTCGCTCAGGTCGCAACCACTATGCTCCGCAAGCAGGAACAGGCGTAGAAATGGTTGACCTATTAGAGAGGGTAATAGCCAATACCACAAGAACCAGCTGTTAGCGTAAATCAGACTGAATAAAACAATCGCCAGATAGCCCGCAAGGTGCCAACGCGCCTCAAGTATGATTTTCGCATGGTCGCGTCGCTCCAGGCAGGACTCATCGACTTTTCCTGTCGCATGCTTATAAATCGACCGCATATTACTAAGCCATGTCGGTAGCCCACTAATATGCCAAAGCCACGACTGGCGCGTATATGGCTTCTTATCGATCAGTTCTGGGTCGAGTTCAGGGTTTTGCGTGTGACGATGATGGGCGTAGTGAAAGCTGCGAAAATATTGATAAGGCAGCAACTGAATAAAACCGATGCAGGCGGCGATCAGATTATTAAGCCAGCGCGTCTTAAAAGCAGTGAAATGGATAGTTTCGTGCAGGGGCGCAAATAAGAAAATCAAAACAATCGCCTGCACCAGCAGAGCCGGTAGCATCCACCAACTAGCGCGAGTCTGAGCGAGTGCGATTGTCGCTAAAACCAGCAAGCCCAGATGTCCAGCGAGTTGCACCAGACCCTTGTAATCAGAGCGCTGGCCCAGTTGCCTAATCAGTTCTTTGTCCAGAATCAGATCATGGGTTTTGCTCATAACTTAAATATTATCAGGAATTCTATTAATATGACTGCCTGTTTATAAATATTAAGGGCTTTATTTAATGGCTAAACTGAGCGATTTCACAGCACTCAGATTTGACTGCTAACGAAGGTTAAAGGTTAGTGGTGGTTGTCGGGTTTTATTTCAAATTTTAGATTGGATGTTGGGTTTAAGTTTGCACCAAATAGCCTAGGAGTCCGTCGGACTTAGGTAATCGTAGCGATATGTACAGGATGTACGGTAGTAGAGCACCAACAGTAGGCGCTTTTAGGCGATGCAGGACGCAATTGTCGAGGGAAAGCCATTTTGAGTCAGATTTTTCTATCGATTGAGACGAATAGTTATTCATATTTACCGGTTTTTGCTCCTGCAAAACCGGCATACAGTATTCCTATACATAAACGTAATGGATAGGAAAATCTGGCCAAAATGGCTTTTCCGCAGTACGCCTGCATGGATGCAGGTGGTAGAGTAACGCAGGAGCAGTTACCGAGATTTATCCCAAGTCCGATAGACTCCTAGACCATGCCCATTTATTTTACGGTAAGAACTGAACACTCCGCGCGTTGAGAAACCTTGTGTGAAACGCTGCCAGTTACAAACCCTTTTAGATTACTAAGCCCTCGTCTCCCCAAAACAATTATGTCAGCACCTGCTTTATCGGCGACTTCAAGAATACTGTTTGCATAATCCCCAATGCGAATTTCCGAAGTAACATTCGCCACACCGGCCTGCGTGGCACTTTTTGATGCTTTGCTTATTATTTGCTCTCCTAGTAAGGCAATTACTTTGGCCTCCTTATCGTCTTTTCCAGCACCAACGAACCGAGCAACTGCCGAGTATGTATCTTCCTTACTAGCTACCTTTGGCTGCTTGGAGTCAAGCAAGTTCTCTACTTCAGCCATGCGCGCAAATTCTTGAGGGGGATGATCGTGGGTAAGAACATGAACGAGAGTTAACTTAGCTTCGTACTTAAAAGCCAGATCTATGGCCACACTCTGGGCATGTTTGGCGGGAACGGAGCCATCGATTGCCAGGACTATGCTTTTTATCACGGTTTAATCTCCAAATTCGTTATTGAAATAACTTCTGCTGAAACCAGGATGCTAGCACTATAGTGGCTATCTTTGAAAGTGAAAAAATATTAACCCTGCTTCCCTTTATTATTTTCCGTCGAGCTATTTCACCTGTTCCTACATCAAACAAAATTTTATATCCGTCTAAAACTACGATTTTCAAAATACCTGATCCCTCATAGTCTGGCCATACGGCTTCTCTCATCTACTTATTATTACCCATAGAGTAGATAATACAATTCTCATTAAAAATTAAATCCAATACGTAGCACTTTTTTATCAATTCTCAATTCTCATAAAACGCAACAGCTAGTGCCAATGCTAGTAATCCTATCCAATTAAAACTTTTTCTTATATCAAGTGGAAGTCGGTTAATACTATTCGTTGGCCCTACTCTTATCTCATGGTGTGATGCCCAAATAATGCCCATACAGCTCTATGCCGACGCGAATTCAAATTTTAGAAACCGCAAAATAAGACCCCACCAAAACTGCGTCTGGCCGCTCGCCAACTTCCACCGATAAAACCAGTCTCCCCTTCCCATCGGTTTTGAAATCAGCCTCGAACGCCTGGCATTCGGTTTCGCTGGCTTCACTATGACACAACATATCTCCAATCACAGGTGCTCGATATTTAATTTGTGCACTAGCCACTACCAGATCCCCCTTCATACCACGCACATCCATGATATGCGTGCACAGGGCCCAGCCTGCCAGAACCGCTATCGAATAAATACTACCGGCAAATCCGGTTCCGTGGACATTGACGTTGGGTGCCAGTGGCGCCTGTACCCGTATCGAGTTTTCAGTTAATTCGGCGATTTCAAATTGCATCGCCTCGCTGAGTGGAATTCCTCGATGAATTTTTTCTTCTAACCTAGCCAGATGATCGGGCATGTTTTTCCTCAATATCCTAGTTGTCGATTGACCAGATGCAGCAATGGCTCGCCACTATCCAGTCGTCGAAGATTTTCGGCAATGTCATTCACCGCATCGCCCAGGTGCCAGCCTGATACATGCGGCGTCAGCACTATTTTGGGGTGTCGCCACATCGGGCTGTTAACCGGCAGAGGTTCAATTTGCATGACATCGAGTATCGCAGCCGCCAGCAATCCATTATTTAACGCATCAACGAGGTCGCCTTCGTTGATTAAATCGCCTCTACCGCAATTGATTATTACCGCTTCCGGTTTCATCAACGCGAATATTTCAGCATTAAATAAGTCTGCCGTTTCTGGCGTTGACGGTAGTATCGATACCACATAATCGGCAGCCTTGAGCACTGTCGGGAACTGATCCTCACCGAAAAAACATTCGACTCCGGGTAGAGTTTTCAGGGTGCGGCTCCAGCCGATCACTTTGAATCCATTATCTATAAATCGTTGTGCAGTAATACTGCCAATCAACCCTAAACCAAGCACTGCAACCGTGGTATTTTCCGCCTGTCGTGGCTCCAGCGCCTGCCATTTCCAGTGCGACTGGTTGTCGTGGTACTGGCGCAGATGCCGTTGCTCCTGTAATACACAGGCGAGACTAAATTCAGCCATTTGACGCGCTGGTATATCTGATTTCAGGCGTGTCACCTGGATCGACTGCGGCAGGGATTTGTCATCGAGAATACCATTGACTCCAGCACCAATTTTCTGCACCAGCTTCAAATTAGGGTAATCCAAAGCCTGACCGGTTTCGTAGGTACTCACGGCAATCATTTCGATTTCGTCCAAATTGCCCGGATCGGCGGCAGTACGCATATCGCCCTGCGGATAAATCTTTTGCAAATCTGCCTGTAGTTCCTCGTCTTCCATCCACCCCGGCTGTTTAATATCGATCAATAAAGCCATAAATTTTAAAACCCTTTTTTCAATTTCTGTTTAAATATCTGTCGGTTCATAGTCACGGCATCATATTGTAGACAGGCGGTTGTCGCAATTTTTACCAACAGGACAAACATTTCCAGCGCCTGCTCAGATGAAAGTCTGTTCGCAGCAAATCAAGGCTGGTTTGTCAGGGATTCATTGAATAATCGATTTTTGCGTTAGACTACCACCGCGCCACAGGTAGAGCGCGATCATCGGTTCACCAATGGTGCGTGTTGCGTGTTTGATACGACTGGCATGATGAATCAGGCTACCTGCAGGTTGTAATTGCCAACCCTGGTTCTGTTGATACCACTCGGCATCCCCGCTAATGGGTAGATATAATTCTTCTGCCTCGTGCGAGTGTTGCGGATAAATAATATTGTCGCCGAGGATCAAAAATCCACTCGATATTTGATCGCTATGCCAGTAAGCGTCAGGGCCGAGCAGCTTGATCCAGCCATACTGGTTTAAAAATTCGGCGCCAAAATCGGACTCCGAATAGGTCTGACCAAAATAAAGACCTGCCCGCGCATCGATCAGTTGCTCTAATACGCTCCGATAGGGTTCCGGAGCCGATACGACTAACCTCGGCAAATAATCCAGCACCGGCAGGGATCCAGGCTCAAGCATCCGATCTGGCCGGGAAAAGTCAATTTGCGGCATTAATTCATGCCAGTCAGGCGGGCACTCAGAATAAATCAGTTGCCACCATGCCTGGGCCAGGCTGGAAATTTTTGAAATAGTGGTTTGCCGCTGATCGCTCATTGAAATCACTGCATCACTCGTTCAGGCAGCTCGGCAATCTCGCTACAGCCCAATTGCCCCATGACGCAACGCATTTCCTCTATCAAAAGTTCGACGACGTGATTGGCACCCTTATTCCCCATCGCCGCCAGGGCGTAATAAAACGGCCGCCCTATCATCACAAAATCCGCACCGCTGGCCAACAAACGGCACAGATCGAGGCCGCTACGCACGCCACCATCTACCATCAACGGGAATTTCGGCCCTACTGCCTGGCGGATTTTCGGTAACATTTCGAGAGCACTGGGAGCCGCCTCAAGCTGTCGTCCGCCATGATTGGATATCAAAATACTATCCACACCCTCCTCCTGATAGAGCAGCGCATCCTTCGGGTCGAGCACACCTTTAACAACCAGCGTACCCGGCCATTGCTGGCGTATACGACGAATGACTTCAGCGCTAATATTGCCAATCGTCAGATCAGACTGATATTGCATTGAATCGTTAGTATTGAGACCGGGTGGCAGGTATGTATCGAAATTCTCGAAGCGAGGCAATCCCCGTCGCAGCACGTGCCCGGCCTGGTTTAATGACCAGACCGGGTGCGTCAATATTTCGCGCAGGGTAAACCAGTTTATTTGCGGCGGAATCGAGAATCCGTTGCGAATATCGTGCGCGCGCCGCATCGATGACGGTACATCAACCGTTACCATCAGTGTCGAATAGCCGGCAGCTTTGGCGCGCTCGATTATATCGGTTTCGACTTCGACCTTGTTAGGGCGATACAACTGGAACCAGGCACAATCACCGGCGTCGTCGTGTAAGCGTTCGAGGCTGGCAAGCGCAAAGGTCGAGGCACAAAAAGGAATTCGAAAATGCCGCGCCGAACGCGCTAATATTTCTGCGGCAGCAGGCCAGGCAAACCCGCCGAGCCCTACCGGTGCCATGCCAAATGGCGCCTGCCAGGTTTGTCCAAAGAAATCGGTCGACAGATTCGGGGTTTCCACCTCCAGTGCATAGCGCGGCAAAAACTTAACTGCTGCCAGCGCGTCGAGATTGCGCTGCACCGATGCACCGTTTCCCATACCACAATAAATGTAGTCGGCCATAAACCTGGGTAAACGTTTTAACGCCGCCTTTTCAATTTCGGCGACACTGGGGAATTGTCGATCTAGACGGGAATCCACAAATGACTCGGTCTCAATAAATTGGCTGATTTTACCCAGAACAAGGGCAATAGCCAGCCGAATAAATGAGTCATGATTTCCTCATTTATGACATCACTACTTATTTACCTACTTAACTACAGATACCCTACCCAGTGCTCCATGCGCGAGGTCGTTTCATTCCCGAAATTTTGCATGCCTGTTTCACATAGCCGAAAGGAAATAGTTTAAAAATATAAGTCTTTGCTACCTTTTTATCCCATTCATTCTCAATCGATATAAATTTAATAACGTGGCGAACATCGGGGGCAATCGCGTGTTCATCGAAGTAGGATCTAATAAATTTAAGTACCGGCCAATATTCTTCATTTAACTCGATACCTTCTTCCCTGGCTAACTCATTAGCCATTTTCTCATCCCAATCTTCAGGATTAACTAAATACCCTTCAGCATCTCTTGTAATCTGTATTTTCAAATTTTCTCCTGGATAACTATTGTTACCAGTTTTGCATTTTGGCCGACTCGTTAGCCCGGGCGACCATCTACTCGTGCTTTGCATAGAACAGGCAAATAGATCATCACAAATAATCCGTAACCCAGCAACCACAAAAAAATACTCAGCAGGTAGCTCAGGTAGTGACTGGTGCCGGGTAATAACAATGGCA
>CAXMRQ010000159.1:0-9286 GCA_964196115.1 uncultured Gammaproteobacteria bacterium | reverse complement strand
ACTAGGGCATTCGAGACGAAAACTAAAATAGGCAATCACCAGACCTGTCAGGGCATATATTGCCCAGGCGTGCAAACCCCAATGAAAGTTGGTGAGAAACAAGGCGCTGCTGGCGGCTACTCGTGAATCTTGGTATTCATCTAATAACATATAATGGGTTAAAGGTTCTGCCGTCCCCCAGTAAAGCAAGCCAACCCCCATGCCAGCCGCAAAAAGCATGGCTATCCAGGATAGGGTGGAAAATTCAGTTTCATCGTCATCCCTGCCAAGTTTGATCGCGCCATAGGGCGAAATCGCAAGCCAGATACTGACTATCAGCAAGAAACTGACGGTCAGCATAATAAACCAGGCACGACTGGTGAATTGAGTTTTCACCAGCTGCGCGGCAAAAGCAGCCAGTCCTGCGGTATCAACAATACCCCAGAGAGCGATCGTACCCGTTATCGCCAGGGCTATAATTAATAATGGGTTTTTAAACATTTTTGCGCCAGTACTGATCAGTAGATTAATCGAATTTTCTAGTCCTGCTTAAATGAGTAAATGAGTCCGATAGACAATACTAATCGTGACGTAGTATGTAATCAACTCCGACATTGGGTCAATGAAGTTTTATCGTGACACTTTTAACTGCTGTTACGCCAAATGTTAAAACAAACCAGTAACCGATTGACTCGATATCGGTTCGAGACAATATCTGCACTGTGCCAATACTGTTGAAAAACTCGATAATCTGAATGGGGAGCATCTCCGGTGAAAACCAAAATATCCTGAACTTCAGTTATTAATAGATACCAGAGTTCAGCAGGGGCACTGTAAGAAGAGATCGCAATTAATATGATCCCCTCCATGTTTTAGGTTCGTTAAAAAGGTTAAAATGCAAGTGGTTTTGGCCAGTTGAAAATTTTAGAGTTTTTCAACAGAATCTGCCGTTTGCTGAAGTTAAGGAATAAATCCTGAGCGGCGGCTTTTGGGCGAAGATAGAATCACGTAAAGTGTTAACGAACACCAAGTCTGGCCTAAAAGCGGGAGCGGAAAAAAATACTAAATACGCGCCTATTGAAATACTTTCAGGGTCTCGCCGGAACTCCTAGATTTGCTCTCCAATGTTCTAGAAACTGGTCAATTGAGTCTATCTATGCTGCGCTAGAAAGGTGCACCAGGCCGGAGTGCCCTCGATTTCCAGCTTGTCGGTTTACGTCCCATTTCTTGCCCAAGTGCCAACAATTTACGCATAGTGTAAGTATCAAACATTTCATCGGAATCCGGGACCGAGAAGTCTTGGGGAATGGCAACATATCGCATCTCGGCATTTATTTCCGAATATTGGTCGATGAGTTGAACATAGGTTTCCATGTCTTGTAACGACTGCAATGTGGAGGAACGAATGAGTGTCCCCAAACTTCGCTGTGCGACCGCTGTCCATCGAGTTCCGACTACTTTCTTATCGGGTAGCAGTTTCTGATTGATAACAATCCAGACCCGAATATTAATTGGTTTGTTTTTCTTAACAAAATGAAATGAAACAGGATCTCGAGAGTAGACCCAACTCCGTTCATCTAGGCCCGTTACAAATTGCATTGTGGCGCCACCATCTACATACATATTATCGTCGATCAGAATAGGTGGGAAAGCACCCGGTATGGCGGTTGAAGCCAGTAACAGTGAGGTCGATAATTTGAGCGCTTCTTCCGTAGAAGATTCAATAGCTAATTGTGCGACATCCCAAACCCTCGAAAACCCGTAGTCTAAATTAGTAGCTCCGATGAGGAGTAAGCGATTCTCATTCGCCTTTTTCGCAATGTCATTAATCAGGTCAGGTGTTATCACCGAGCGTATTTTTTTGTGTAGATCTGAAACGTCAAAAATCGATACATTGCCCGGCAGATAAGGAATAATGCCGCGTTTCCGGACCCAGTTTCGCTGTGGGTTTTTGTATAAATCTAATATTTGACTGTAAGCTTTTTCAGTGCCCAAAAATGCGAAAGGTGCAATCAACGCGCCAGTGCTTATCCCACTTACGCTGTCAAAATCCGGGCGTGAAAATACTTCATTTTCCACTGTGCCCCAACCTTCCAGAAATCCAATGCCAAAAGACCCAAAGGCACCTCCTCCGGAAAGTATTAATACATCATAACTTTGAGGCTTAGTTTCGGTGGAATCCAGTGATCTCTGATACTCCATTTGAATGCGATCAAATGTTCGGGCGGATATGGATTCAAGATCTTTTTGGTAGGCAGCGATGTAGTCACTAAATCCTTGTTCAAGCTCCGATTGGGAAATCTCCCGAATTGGTGGTGTCTGGCATCCGGCCAGCAGAATAAGAAAAATCACCAGAAACTTTAGGCTGCACACCAGGGTTGTGCCTATATTTTTGCTATTCATGTTCTAATTAGCGGGGGGCTAGTAAGCTATGATTTGCGATCAGGTAGCGTACTTGTAATATGACTTTCTGCACATAGCATACCTTGCCGAAAATATAAAATCCGATAATTAGTATGAATGAATTGATCATTGACAAGTGCCTAGCCTACACCATCGCCAAAGTATTTCCTTGCCATTAACAACAGGCCAACGTAGCCTGCGTGCTCCTGCGTAATAGCGGTCATAAGGTGCCAAAAAACACTGAGGAACAAAAATATGTTCAGTTCCTGTTTTTTTTGCAGCCTTATCGCTGGTTGGGGTAATCAAAACGAGGATCCTGATTTAACAATGCTGGGTATTTTAACACCTCAGTTCAGGAAATATACTTTGGCTGATTGTTATGAGGGAGAAAGACATAGATAATTGACTCCTACTATTATATTTTACATTAAATTATACTTTATACTTGCTCGAATCTTCCATATATTAAATTCCAGTCAATTTAATGAACTCACTATTACTTAGTCTGGTAAATCCACTGATACAAAGGCCGAACAAAATGCATTTACTGTTTTCACGTTATATTTCCAAAAGGCGGATTGAAAATTTGTTGTGCTTTGTTGTATTGAGTTTCTTTTTAACCGCTTGTGATACTGAACCTCAGGTTGAAGAAAAAGCAGGTAAGGTGATCGTAAAACCTGCCATATTGTTAACAGTCGGACAAGATATTTCAGATAAATTTCTTAATTATCCGGCTGTAATACAATCAACACAGTCCCTGACGTTAGCTTTTCAGGTGGGTGGTGTCCTAAAAGAAGTGATGGTCATTGAAGCTGAATCCATTAAAAAGGGACAGATATTAGCGAAACTGGACCAACGGGATTATATTGCGCAATTAAATTCTGTCGAAGCACAATTCAAAAATGCCGAGGCCGAGTACCAGCGGGCCGAGCGTTTGATCGAAGAGCAGGCAATTTCCCGTAGTCTGCTTGAACAACGCAAGTCGCAGTTTGATGTCACTAGAGCCCAACTCGATTCAGCTCAGAAGGCGCTCGACGATACCGTCTTAAGATCACCTTTTCCCGGTAGCGTGGCGACGGTTTCAATAGAAGTATCGCAAAACGTCCAACCTGGTGAAGCTGCCATTACTGTACTGGGTGTCGGTGGGCTCGAAGCCAGTGTCAATATCCCATCCCATATTGTCGCGCAAGCCAAAAGGAACGATGAACAAAAGGATGCGGCTTACGTTATCCTCGATGCAGATCAGAATATACGTATCCCCGCCAGATTTAAGTCTGTAGCGCTTGAGGCGGATGCGGCCTCACAAACTTTTCAAGTTAATTTCGCTTTTGAGTCTCCCGAAAATCTAATAGTTTTACCAGGTATGAATGCAATGGTGTGGTTTCGGAACCCAAATCGATCTCAGGCAGGGACAAAAGGAATAAGCATTCCGCTCACTTCGATTACGAGCGATCAAAACGAGAAGTTTGTCTGGGTGGTTGACCCAGAATCAATGACTGTATCAAAGCGATTAGTGGTTTTTCAGTCGGGTATAGGCAGCCACCTCAATGTGCTCAGTGGTTTGCAGGCGGGCGAGACTATTGTCGCCGCCGGCGTCTCGTATTTGTCTGAGGGTTTGAAAGTAAGGGCCTGGTCAAACTAGGTCGGCGCAGCCTGAGAAACGCATCATGAATATCGCTGAATACACCATTCGGAATAAAGTTTTGAGTGTCATTATCATAATGCTCACTATTTTTGGCGGATGGTCCGCTTACAACAATATGCCACGTTTTGAAGATCCCGAATTTATCATCCGGACAGCGGTTGTGTTTACTCAATATGCTGGTGCCAGTCCTGAAGAAGTGGCTAGAGAAGTCACCGAACCATTAGAGACCGCTTTGCAACAGTTGCAAGAGGTCGATGCGATCAGGTCAACCTCGTCTGCTGGGCAGTCTGAAATGCTCGTCGATATTAAATTCGAATTTTCCCCCAGTAAATCAGACTTGCAACTTATATGGACCAAACTGCGTAATAAGGTAAAAGATGCAGAACCTTCGCTGCCACCTGGCACTAGTGCTCCAATTGTTAATGATGATTTCGGTGATGTGTATGGTCTGTATTATTTCATCGCCGGAGAAGGTTACAGCTATGCTGAATTAAGAAGATACGCCAAAGAATTACAAAAAGAATTGCTACAGGTGAAGGGTGTTGCCAAGGTTACAATGGCTGGTGAGCAAAAGGAGGCCATATTTGTAGAGATATCGAAGGCGACAACTGCCGTTCTTGGCGTTTCAATATCAAATATTTATGACATTTTAACTCAACAAAATGCAGTAGCCCCTGCGGGTGATGTTCGCGTTGGTGATCAACGAATTATTATTGACCCCTCGGGTGCTATCGACTCGCTAGATTCTATTAAAAATCTAATGGTGGCTAGTTCTTCTGATGGTAAAATCGTATATCTAAAAGACATAGCGAAAGTATGGCGCGGCTACCAGACACCCTCCAGTAATCTCATACGTTATAACGGAAAGCCCGCAATTGCCCTTGGTGTATCGGGTATTTCGGGTGGTAATGTGGTTGAAGTCGGTAAAGCAGTCGACGTACAAATCGCAGCATCTGAGAGCAGGCGACCCATTGGAATCGAATTATTCGAGTACTATCATCAGGGCAAAATTGTTGATGCGTCGGTAAAGAACTTTGTCGCTAATGTTATTGCCGCATTGTTAATAGTCATTGTCACACTATTCATTTTTATGGGCTTCCGGTCGGCGCTAGTAATCGGCGCTATATTGCTATTAACCATATTAGCAACACTCGCGACAATGCAGATATCTAATATCCCAATGCATCGAATTTCACTGGGCGCGTTAATCATCGCGCTGGGTATGATGGTGGACAATGCCATCGTGGTAACTGAGGGCATTCTGGTTGGGGTCAAGCGAGGTGTTAAAAAACTCGAAATCGCTAAGGATATTGTCACCCAAACCAAATGGCCACTTCTTGGTGGGACACTGGTCGGTATCATCGCATTCGCGCCTATCGGTTTTGCACCTGGTGATACAGCCGAATTTACCGGCCATCTTTTTTGGGTGGTTTTGATTTCGTTAATGTATAGCTGGATTTTTGCTTTGACTTTGACGCCCTTATTTTGCTTCTGGTTATTTAAGGAAGCGGCGACAGAACAATCCGAGACCGTCCCTAAGGAAAGTGGGATTCTGGTCGGATATAAAAAGGTAATGAAACAAGCTCTTGCAATGCGGACCGCTACGATTTTCGTGGTTATTTCAATGTTTGTGATTTCAGTTTGGGCCTTCCAGTTTGTCAAGCCCGGTTTTTTCCCGGCATCTACAACGCCGCAATTGGTAATCGACTACTGGTTGCCTGAAGGGACGAGTATCGAACGAACCGAAGCCGACATGATAAAGATCGAAACTTTTGTAACTGAATTGGAAGTGGTTAACGCTGTCCAGACTTTAGTCGGTGGAGGTGGTCTTCGATTCATGCTGGTCTATGGTCCAGAATCAACTAATTCCGCATATGGGCAGATATTGGCCAGGGTAGACGATTACAAAGATTTGGATGATTTAATACCGAAGGTGCAGACTTACATCGGAGATAATTTTCCTGAAGCTCAGGGCAAGGTCTGGCGATTCGTATTGGGGCCAGGTGGGGGGTCTAAAATTGAAGCAACCTTCAAGGGGCCGAACCCCATAGTAATCAGACAATTGGCTAATCAGGCTAAGGCAATTATGGCCGCTGATGGCGGCGCACTTTCCATCAAAGACGATTGGCGGCAACCGGTGAGTGTTATCGAACCTGTCTATTCTGAAATTAGAGGGCGGCGTGCCGGTGTTTCTAGGAAAGATCTAGCCACAGCTTTACAGACAAACTATTCGGGTCAAATTGTCGGATCATTTCGTGAGGGTGATGATTTGATACCTATCATTTCTCGCTCTCCATTGACACAAAATATTGGAATAGAGGATATTAGGAATATTCAGATACTCAGTTCTACCACGGGTGTGTCAGTACCCATTGGGCAAGTTACCGACGGTTTTAAGACGATATGGCGAGATGGGCAGCTGAGGCGAGAAAATCGTATCTGGACGATTAAAGCACAGTCTGACCCTTTCCCGAATGAATTGACAGCCGATTTATTTAATCGCCTTCGCCCAAAAATTGAGGCAATTGATTTACCAGACGGTTATTCACTTGAATGGGACGGTGAATTTGGCAATTCAAAAGAATCCAATGACAACCTGGCCTCGACAATTCCGCTAGGACTCTTAGCAATGGTATTAGTCGTATTCATTTTGTTCGGAACGGTAAAACAGCCCGTTGTAATATGGCTGGTTGTACCACTCGCACTTATTGGGGTCGTAATTGGTCTCGTAACGACCGATACACCCCTGGAATTTATGGCAATTCTGGGGTTACTGTCACTCTCGGGATTGCTCATTAAAAATGCGATCGTGCTAGTTGATCAAATGGATATGGAAATTCGACAGGGCAAACCAAGGTTCGATGCTGTTGTTGAGTCGGCCGCAAGCAGAGTACGTCCTGTTATGATGGGTACTTTAACGACAGTGCTTGGCGTTACCCCGTTATTCTTCGATGCCTTTTTTAAATCGATGGCAGTGGTATTGGTGTTTGGATTGAGTTTCGCCACTATCTTAACATTGCTTATTGTGCCCGTTTTGTATGCGGTGTTTTTACGGGTTAGATCAGAGGAAATCAGCCATGAAACGGTTTAAATCGGCAATTATGTCGGTGGTAGCGATTGCTCTCGTCTCTTGTGCTAATAATCCCGCGATTGATTCAAATAAAACGGTTAGCGAAGCGATTTTCGTACCAGAAGCGTGGGTGACTGCTGCCGAGTCGGTTGGAGAGGTCACGATTGAATGGTTAGAAGAATTTAAAGATCCGCTGTTGCTTAAGATAATCGAAGAAGGAAAATCTAACAATCTTGATTTGAAAATCGCTTCGGGCAATGTCGAACGGGCCTGGGTTTTGGCTAAACAGGCTGGTGCCTCACTTCAGCCCGTGGCGAACTTGTCACTCGGAGAAACGAGTTCGGGCAGCGCAAGTGGTGATATCCGGAGTTCAAGGCAGACCAACCTAACGGCCCAGGTAAGTTGGGAAATCGATATCTGGGGGCGAATCAGGGCAGGCAGTCGTGCAGCCGCTGACAGCGCCAGGTCTGCTGAAGCAGATTATCGCTTTGCGATGCATTCTCTTGGAGCCAGTATCGCTAAGGCCTATTTTATTGTCATCGAAGCTAAGATACAAACCGAAGTTTCGCGAAAGAGCCTTAATATTTTGAAAAAAACAATGCGAATTGTTAATGTCAAATTCGAGAATGGATTGGCATCTTCGCAGGACGTGTCCCTGGCTCGAGCACAGTTAGCGTCAGCGCAAGAGAACCTGATTAACGTAGAAAGCTCGAAACGCCAGGCGATTCGTTCTCTGGAACTATTGCTGGGTCGTTATCCCAATGCAGAACTCGAACTTCCTGACGTATTACCTAATTTGCCGCCTTCACCACCTGCCAATCTGCCTTCTTCGATTTTGGAGCGTCGTCCGGACATTATCGCAGCCGAAAGAAATGTAGCGGTGGCCTTTAGTTCCACGGAGGCTGCAAAGGCGGCGGCCTTACCTTCTTTCTCATTGACCAGCACGATAGGGGGCGCTTCAGGAGGCTTATCGGATGTTCTCGACGCCGATAATGTTGTGTGGCAATTGGCAGCAAATTTAATGGCGCCTATTTTTGATCAAGGATCGATAGCAGCCCAAATTGAAATCTCCAATATAGAACAAAGGCAGGCGATTAATAGCTACGTCAAAGCTGCTTTGAACGCGTTTTCAGACGTAGAGAGCAATTTAGACCTGGGTCAGGTATTAAAACGCAGAGAGAGTTATTTGATTGAAGCCCAACAGGAAATAAACAATGCTCATCGTCTTGCCATTCGGCTTTACGAAGAAGGTGAATCTGATTTACTGGATGTATTGATCTTGCAGCAAAATGCAATAGCAGCTGATAGTAATTCGGTGGCTATTCAACGGTCTTTGCTAGAACAGCGTGTTAATTTATATTTAGCGCTCGGTGGGGAGTGGTAGCCAAATAATTGCAAGGTAGTCCTAGACAGATATTGAACCCAATAGCTTTCCATAACGCGGTATAAAGAATTTTCTGATTAATTCATTATTTTTCGCAAGCTTTAATTTATAGCCCTCAAGTTTTAGCGCAAGCAGAAAATTATGTATCTCGGAAGCCCCAATCATCCAATCCTGGATCGCCGTGAACAAAATTTCTTCATCTAAAATAGGGAAGTCGACCCCGGAATCAATGACTCCTTCCAGATACCCGCGTTCCCACTTAATTCGGCCTGCTTGATTTAGATCTTTCCATAATTCGGTGTCGACCTTGATTCCTTTCGGTCAAAATGCATAATTATTAATTGCTTGATCCAGAGTTTCTATTGCTGTTTGATTCATGGTTTATCTTTTTGTAACTTCCCAACAGGTGAATATGTGGCTGGCACGAATATTGTAATATGCCGCCAAATGTACTCGTACATTCTCATAAAGCTATTGCTATATCAATGGCCGCTATGTGCCGATCTCTGCCGTAGAAATTATTCCATCCAGAGTCCGCTGTGGGTCAACAGCGGCCGTCCGAGGCACCCCCCGCGAATGTCCGCTGTTGAAAAATCACGCATAGATTCTTGCCAGCACATCCCGACTGAAAACGTGGCATTCATGTAAGCAAAAAAAAAAATGGGGGAGGGCGACCCCACCGCATAATTGCGATGAGGCCGTTGGGGTGGTGCGGCATCCTTGCCGATGGCGTATCAATTTTCGCCGGAAGCCTTTTTGTTCAATGGAATCACGTTACAACTCGTCCTTGGCTTTCTTCTTCTTG
>CAXMRQ010000158.1:0-24256 GCA_964196115.1 uncultured Gammaproteobacteria bacterium | reverse complement strand
GCATTTTTTGTAAAACCAGAAAAGCCGATTGAAGCCAATTAGTAAAGCAATGCTCAAAGCACATAACCAGGGTTTCAAAATGATTCGGCGCACAAGTGCGCCTCACATTTTAAACCGGCGTTGATAGTCCGCTCAGGGTCGATTTGAGACATCCACAGTAATTTTCTGAACGGCAGCTTTCGGTATTTAGAACTATACGCCACTCATACCTCAAACATCAGTTTTACGGTTGTATATGGCTGGTAGACGGCTTGTTATACAGGCTATCTCTCTGAGGCAAGGGGTAAAGGCAGGGTAGAATTTTAATGCCTTATCTGGTGCGTCACCGCAAACAATAATAAGTACCAAATTTAGTCCACCAAGGGGCGGTTACGGCAATTTAGAAGAAATTACGTATTTGATGGTTTTTTGTTGATTATTCCGTACGCGGATGGAGATAGTCACATAAGCTATTGATTTTATTGGTCGGGGAGACAGGATTTGAACCTACGACCTCTGCCTCCCGAAGGCAGCGCTCTACCAGGCTGAGCTACACCCCGATGCGGTAGGCGTTCGATTCTACGCGATCTTTATTTACTGTTCAATTTTCTGTCTAGTTCAGACTCCTGGGAGTTTTCAAAGTAGGCATTAATCAGGACTTACCGTTGTAAATTCGCTCAAACGCATTGGCGCTAAAGCCGTTCATTCTTTGTTTGCCGATTAAGATGACCGGTACACCGCGGCCATTTAGTTTTTTATAATCTTTGGCGGCTTGTTTTGATTTTTCGATATCGTATTCTCGAAAAGGAATATTATGGCGCTTAAAATGTGTTCTGGCTTTTTTGCAATATCCGCACCAGCTTGTGGAGTACATGATGACCGATTTAGCTTTAGAATTACTATTGGTTGTGACTAAGGATGGATCATATTTGAAGGGTTCAACATCTACACTTTTAAAACTAGTGATATTACCATTAATCTGTTTCAGCTCGGCATTTTCGGGGGGCTCGTCGCCATAGTGGATATTTCCTTTATCGTCGACCCATTTATACAGCTCGCCACCGCCGGATGACATTGGCATTAGCAGTATTAGCAGTATCAGCAGGAGTAGGCTATTGGTAATAACCTTCAGAGTCATTCTATTTCCTGGTTCGGTTTCCGTTATAAAGACTATAGCAAAGATTTATGTACTGGACATTTTTCCTGAGCGGTTAACAAAGTAGACACCGGTAATGCACAGGAACATTCCAGCTATCGACAACAGGCCCAGTGTTTCGTCGAACAGGAAATGCGCCTCTATCACCACCAGCGGCGGGATCAGGTAAAACATGCTGGAAACGCGTCCGGCTTCGCCGAGTTTGATGATTGCCATGAGTAGTACTACTGCGCCGATTGACAATCCGAACACTTGCCAGACCAACGCCAGGGCAAAACCAGCTGTCCAGTCTATCTGCCAGGTTTCGCCAAACATAAATGCGAATAACGCAGTCGCGATTGACGCTGCTACATACTGCATTAAAGTGCCGCTGAGTAGTTGTGACTGATCGCAGAATTTCTTCTGGTAGAACACGCCGACAGAAAGGGCAATCAGGCTGAGAATACAGAGGCCGAGATAAAACCCTGAAAGACCGCCGCTTGAACTAAGGTCGATGCCGAACTTGCCCAGAACTACGACGCTGACACCTATAAACCCCAGCAGCAATCCTGCAACCTTACGGAGGCTGAGTGATTCACCAATATACATGGTGGCCAGTGCTGTAGTGAGTATCGGTTGAATGCCAATAATTATGGCGACAATTCCGGAGGGCATACCGTCTTTAATCGGCCAGAATAAAAAGCCCAGATAGCAACAATGTAATAAAACTCCGGTAACCATATCATGCCGATAGCTGAAGATATTCTTAGGTAGTTTGGCGCCAGCTAAGCACACTATCGGTATCAGGACGATGGCTGTTATGGTCATCCGCAAACATAAAAAAACAAATGGATCTGCGTTTGCCATACTGTATTTTGCAGCGATGAATCCAGTGCTCCAGAGCATCACGAAAAGCAATGGGGCCAGGCGAATGAGCAGGGAATGACTTGCCATGTGATCGACTTAGACCGGATCGACTTAGACTTGGTCGACTTAGCCCGGCCCTGTCATTATCGGCAGGGCGGGCAGGTAGATTGAGCCGATTATTTAATTTCGAGTAATTCGACTTCGAATATCAGGGTTTCGAAGGGTCCAATAGAATTACCGGCACCGCGCTCGCCATAAGCCAGTTGATATGGAATCACGAATTTAAATTTGTTGCCTATACCCATTAATTGCACGCCTTCAGTCCAGCCGGGAATAACCTGGTTCAGCGCGAAAGTTGCGGGTTCGCCACGTGAATACGAGCTATCGAATTCGGTACCATCGAGTAGCGTGCCGCGATAGTGTACCGTAACTGTGTCGGTTGCTTTTGGCTTCGCTCCATCAGCCTCGGTGATTACCGAATATTGTAGGCCAGATTCGGTAATCGTGACGCCTTCGAGTTTGGCATTTGATTCGAGGAAGGCCGCACCTTTTGATTTTACGTCGGCAAATTTTTGTTCATTCATATTTTGTTGAGACTCACTAAGTACGCGTCCTGCTTCTGACATGTCCATTAAGGTATCCTTGCCCTGATGTTGGGCGATTAGACCCTCGAGTAGTAACTGGTAATCAACTTCCCCATATTGTTTGAGCACTCGCTCACCGATCATCATACCGAGACTATAGCTGAGCTTGTCTTTGTCGGTGGTTAGTGTGGTCTGCGCTGACGCGGACAGTGTAATCAGGACGGCAGGTATGGCCATCATAATTTGATTCTTTTTCATATTTTCATTGTCTCTAAAAGTAATGGTTAAAGGTAAATTTGGTTAAGCGTAAGTATATAGGCATAAAATGAATAAGGCATGATTGTAGTGACGATTGGGTATAAAAACTTTAAATTTCATATCACCCGCGCAATCACATTCATAAAATCACCGATCTTGATAAGAGAGGGATAATGCCGGCCCATGATGATGCCGTCACTGGCGGCATGATATTCGACCGGAGATGTTCCGCTACGTTCAGTCGAATAGACTCGCGCGATTAAATCACCTTTCGTTACTGAATCCCCGAGTCCGGCACAGGGCTCGAGCAGGCCGTTGTGCTCGGAAAACACGTAGGCATTGTCCTGTTGCATATCTAGCTGGACGGTTGGAGTTTCAGCTTGAACCGGGTCGTCCTGCAATATTCCAGCATGTACGAGTAGGTTGTGTATGCCTCTTTTCGCAATTTCGACGGTTTGTGGTGACGTAGTGCCGCCCCCGCCGAGCTCGGTCGAGACAAATACTTTGCCCATCGACTCGGCCTGAGTGTCGTACATGCTGGCGGCGTCTAATTCGATCAGGCTTACGAAGTAGGGCGCTGCAAAAGCCCGTGTGGCCGCCTCACATTTAGCTTGCTGATCCCCGTCGTCGAGTTCGTGATAAGCCGCGAAGGGCAGAAATTCTAGCGTCTTTCCGCCTGAGTGAATATCGAGCACGTAATCGGACAGGGGTAAAAGCACGGTGGAAAAATAATTGGCAATTATCTCTGTGATGGTGCCTTTTGCATTACCCGGGAATATGCGATTCATGTTCATATTGTCTATTGGCGAGACTCGAGTTGCGGCCAGAAAAGCAGGGTAGTTCATCGCCGGAATTATAATCACACGTCCCGCAATATTATTGATGTCGATCCGATTGCATAAATCACTTAGAGCGACGGGGCCTTCGTATTCTTCACCATGGTTAGCACCGGTTAGTAAGGCGGTCAGGCCAACACCATTTTTGGCGACAGTGATCGGTATCATTATTGAACCCCAGGCCGAGTCATTACGGGAATAGGGAACCTTCAAAAAGCCGTGTTGCAGGCCATCCTTTTCGAAATCGATGGTTGCCGAGATTGGGTTTTTGATATTAGGGGCCATTTACTTCACCAGGAGTTTTTGTGGAACTGTGGCCAGACTTTCATAGCCATTTTCAGTGATAACAACGGATTCGGTAATTTCCAGACCGCCATCGTCGAGCCATAATGCCGGCATAAAATGGAAGGTCATGTTTTCCTGCAACTCAGTCTTATCTCCCCGTCGTAGGCTGATCGTGCGTTCGCCCCAGTCGGGCGGGTAGGACAATCCTATCGAGTAACCCGTGCGGTTGTCTTTTTTGAATCCGTGGGATTCGAGTGTATCGAAAAATGCTATCGCAACGTCTTCGCAGAGCTTGCCGGGTTTCGCATTGGCGAGACCGGCGTGCATTGCGTCAAGTACCGCCTTTTCGGCGTCTAGGTATTTTTGCGGTGGCGTTCCGAGCGAAATAGTGCGGGATAACGGACAGTGGTAACGCTTGTGACAACCGGCAATTTCGAAAAAGGTAATATCGCCTGCTTTCAGTTTAGAATTATCCCAGGTCAGGTGTGCAGCAGTAGCATCCATACCGGTGGGCAGTAAAGGCAAAATTGCCGGATAGTCACCCCAATGTTCATCTATACCCTTAATGCCTGCGTGAAAGATTTCAGCGGCAAGCTCATTTTTGGCGAGCCCAGGTTCGATGATATCGTAAATATGGCCGTGCATATTTTCGACGATACGAGCGGCGCTACGCATATAACTGAGTTCCTGCTCTGATTTGATGATGCGCTGCCAGTTAACCAGCGCGGTGGCGTCTATCAGGGTTGCATTTGGCAAGTGAGTTTGTAGCGACAGGTAAGCGGCGGCGGAGAAATAATAATTCTCCATTTCAACCCCGACTGATCCTCTATCCAGCTTCATTTCTGTTAATACTTTCGACAAATCATCCATCGGATGGCGCTCGGTAGATTGCACGTAATGATCCAGATACTTGAGGATATTATCTTCATCGAGGTAAGTGGTGCGAACTGCGCCGGGTGCATCGATGCCACGTCCCCACCAGATGGGTTCGTGGTCGTGCTGTACAATCACACATTGATGCGTATAAAAAGACCAGCCGTCGTATCCGGTCAACCAGGCCATGTTGGATGGGTCGACAACGATCAGGCAGTCAATATTATTTTGCAACATAGCTTGCCGTGTCTTGGCCAGACGGCTGCTATATTCGTCCAGCGTGAAATGTAATTTTGTGTTCTTGGGCATGGTTTCAGGTCGTAAAGGTTGTGCCTGCCTTGTGTCGCAGACATTGTTGATAGGCCAGGGTGGCAATCGCGGTATCCTGAATTCCAGTTCCGGTCAGGTCACACAGGGTTATTTCACTTTCATTTTGGCGTCCGGCGCTTTGCTCAGCTATGACTTGCCCCAGTTCTGGAAAGCTAGTTGTCGGAGCGATCAGGCCCTGTTCTATCGCATGGTGTAATTCACCTAGCGACTGGCATTGCGATAATCGATCACAAAAATAGCGGATGCCGTTGCCAATAATCGCCGGGTCAATTTCGTTTTTATGCTCCGAGTCAGATCCCATCGCGGTGATATGTTGTCCGGGTTTAATGTCGGTTTGATGCAGAACTGGTTTAATGCTCGGGGTTGTCGACACGATGATGTCGGCAGCTTGAGTAGCATCGGCTACGGATTCGCAGGCTACGACTTCGATATTCAATTTGTTTTTCAGTAGTTCAGCCGCCGACTGTGCTTTTTCAAAGTCACGCGCCCAGATGGTTGCGGATTCAATATCGCGTACCAGGGTTAGCGCTTCGAGTTGTAATCGCGCCTGGCTACCCGCTCCCAGAATCGCGGCGTGCCGACTGTTGGCGCGCGACAGGTATTTGGCAGCAACTGCGCCGGCGGCGGCGGTTCGTACATCGGTGAGAAATCCGTTGTCGAGTAGCAGGGCTTCGACTAGCCCGGTTTTGGTGCTGAACAAAACCATTAAACCATTAATACTCGGCAGGCCTAAAGATGGATTGTCGAAAAACCCAGGGCTAATCTTGATCGCGAGGCTGTCAAGTCCGGGAATGTAGGCCGTTTTTACATCAATTTCGCCATTATTTTCCAGAATATCGAGGCGCATGATAGGCGGCATTATCACCGACCTGGTCGCTAAAGAGTAGAATGCCTGTTCGACGCATTCGATTGCTTTTAAGTCGAGGCTGATCTGGCTGCGAAGCTCGGCTTCGGTCAATATTTTGATATCAGGCATCTATAATTCGTATTCCTGGTGACTAATAATCTTGTGATGCAATTGCATATCTATATTCTTGCCGCTGAGTAGTACGATGGTTTTACCCTCAGGTTTGATTTTTCCCGCCAACAAAGCGGCAATGCCAACCGACCCGCCTCCTTCGAGTACGATTTGTTCTTTAAAGTAGGCGTGCCGAATACCGTCTGCAATTTCTTCTTCGCTGAGTAATACCAGCTCATCGACAAGATCACGTACTAGTTTGAACGTCCACCGATTGTCGAGTCCTATGCCACCACCGAGTGAGTCTGCCAGAGTTGGGAGTTCTTCGACATCTATCGGTTTGCCTGCTTTTTGCGATTCGATCATCGCGCAACCACGCTGCATCGATATGCCGATAATTTTAACGTCGGACTTTATCGATTTTATCGCTGTGGCGATACCCGATATCAATCCACCCCCGGACAATTGCACCAGTACGGTATCGACGTCGGGCACCTGTTCAATCATTTCGAGGCCGAGCGTCCCCTGACCTTCGATGACGTGTGGATGCTCGAAAGGCGGGATCATTGTGTATCCCTCTTCACGCACCAGTCGATTGGCCTCGACTTCCGCTTCGTCCTGCGATTTTCCGATAATTCTGGTTTCCGCGCCGAGCGCGCGAATCGCATTTAGCTTGTTTTGTGGAACCAGTTCCGACATGCAAATTACACAGGGAATACCGGCACGGCTGGCGGCATAGGCCAGCGCTTTGCCGTGATTTCCGGTGGATACAGCGGTGACCCCGGCTTTGCTGGTATTCGGGTCTAGTTGCAATATCGCATTGAGAGCACCGCGTAATTTGAAGGCGCCGGTTATTTGCAGATATTCGTGCGCGAGTAAGATGTCGGCACCGAACTGCTCGCTGAGTGATGGCGACTGGGTAATTCGAAGCGGATAAATGACTGGACGGATTCGGGCCTGGGCGGCCTGTATTGACTCCAGTCGGATTTGATCATTGCTCATGGTGTATTTTTCTTATCCCGGAAATTTTATAAATATGCGCGAAGATCGCGCAGTATATTGATTTCACAAGGAAATATCCGAAGAAGTCTCATATCAGTGATTCCGAGCGACTGAGGGACTATTTCTTGTGGAATCAATAGACCAGCGAGATTGTGCATGATTTATGAATTTTCCGGGTTTTATAGATTGGCGGCATTGTCTATATCTGATATTCGTCTACAGCAATTTGATATAGACTTTCGAGGCTGGGAGTGTACTGAATTATTCCGGCCTTGAAAATCGTATTTTTAACAGGAGTGGCAGCCATTGTCTAAGCATAAAAACTCATTAAATCAGCCGATTGGGTTCCCTCTGGCAACCTGGAATGCCGGTCAGCATCCGACCGGATCAATTATGCAGGGCCGCCTTTGTCGACTCGAACCGGTAAATTGCGAAGGACACTCGGAAGATTTATATAATTCTTACGCGCTCGACGTGGAAAATCGAAACTGGACTTACCTGCCTTATGGGCCGTTTACTACGCTGGCAGAATTCGAATCATGGTTGAAAGCTAGTTGCCTGGGGGATGATCCCTGTTTTTTCGCAGTCATTGAGGAGAAATCCGGTAAAGCGGTTGGGCTCGCCAGTTATCTTCGTATTCAACCGGAAGTTGGTGTGATTGAGGTCGGACATATTCATTTTTCTCCTGTAATGCAGGGAAGCGCACTATCGACTGAAGCAATGTATTTAATGATGAAGCGGGTATTTGATGACCTCTGTTATCGGCGTTACGAATGGAAATGTGATGCGCTTAATGCGCTCTCATGTGCTGCCGCAAAACGATTGGGGTTTGAATTTGAAGGTATATTTCGGCAAGCCACTATTTACAAGCAACGCAATCGCGATACCGCCTGGTATTCGATTCTGGATAGCGAATGGACAATGATTAAGCAGGCGTTTGAAAAATGGCTGGATAGCGATAACTTCGATGCTTACGGTAAGCAGAAAACCGCCTTATCGAGCTACATGGCGTAGTTTCTGCTTCGGTAATAATCAAGTGCTTTGTGTTAAACGAATTAAGCGATATCTGATGTGCTGACCTGCCGAGCTTCAGATTTGGATGCAAAAAACGCATCAATATCCAATAGCTGACGAGCACTTCGGCGTACTTCGATCCATCGAAAGCGAACCGAATTTCGCACAATTTCTTCATCCCTGGTTTTCAACTCGTCAGCAATCGGCGACCAGTAATACAAAGCTTCAGGACTCTGGCTGAATATTGAGTCGTCGTCATAATCCTGTGCCCAGTCGAAGCTGTTTATTCTTTGCCGGGTTTTTTCTGTTGCGGCTACAATATCTTCCCCTGCTTCCTGTGGAATTTCAGTATCCTGCACAATACGGTCGAGCACTGACGACATCAAATTATTGATTTCTTGAAGATTTATCCGATTCGACTGATGTATTAATAATCCTGTAAAAACACAAAGATCTGACACACAGGCAAGCCATATATGCCATTTTGCCATGTTGATAGAAATCATAATGTCTGGGTTTTCGAATAATTCAGGGAAACGTGTCCCCGCGCGCGTTCGCAGGTAGCCGTACAGGGAAGTCTGAGCTACATGGCTCGCTCTGGTATTAATGAATAGCGCCAGTTCTTCAGGGTTTTTGATCGTCGAGTTACTTCGATGATTGCCAAACCCCATATAACGGCCAAGTGTGCGCCAGGATTTAATTGACGTTATTAGCGATAATAACGATTTAACGGAATTGAGAGCTTTCACAAGTGTATTTCGATGTTTTGTTACATTTAGTAACAGTTAAAATAAGACTTACGCTAAAATATGCCGATAACTGACCATCTCGGGCATATTAACAGAGTTTTAGTCTGTAATAATGCAAAAACTTGTGAGATATTGACGCTGCGAAAATAGTTAGACTAACAAGTAAGCATAACAAATAAGTTTGTTTTATTATCTTTCAAAGGGGGACGTATGAGTACAGACACTTCTAGAAGAGCTGAACATTGGCAAAGAACCAAAACGCTAATGATGATCACTCTGACAATATGGTTTATTTTTTCTTTTGTAGTTCACTGGTTTGCAGATTCACTTAACGCAGTTACTTTTCTTAATTTTCCTCTCGGCTTTTATATGGCTGCGCAGGGATCCGAAATAATCTTTGTAATCACATTGTTCTGGTTTGTTAAATCCCAGCACGCTATCGACCGCGATTGCGGTTTTGCAGAGGAGGAATAAGCCATGATTAAAGGTGATTTTATCGATAACTTACCCAAGGTATACGCCATGTATACCGGTGGGTTCCTGGTATTTGTACTAATAATGGCCATTTTTGAACAGATGGGCATGAGCGCAGATACAATAGGAATACTGTTTGTGGCCTTTACTATTGTCATTTACGCAGCAATAGGCTGGCTTTCGCGGACTATGGCCGTTGATGCTTATTATGTCGCTGGTCGCCAGGTACCTGCAGTATTCAACGGTATGGCAACTGCAGCAGACTGGATGTCGGGTGCATCGTTTGTCGCGATGGCGGGTGGTATCTACTTCGGTGGCCACGGCTATCTGGCATTTGTTGTTGGCTGGACCGGGGGTTATATCCTGGTTGCTTCGCTGATGGCACCGTACCTGCGTAAGTTTGGCTGCTATACCGTGCCTGACTTCATCGGTACCCGCTATGGTGGCAATTTACCTCGATTCCTGGGTGTTGTAGTACTCGCTGTTGCCTCGTTTACCTATGTAACCGCGCAAATCAACGCGACTGGTACGATCGCATCTCGTGCGTTGGGGATACCGTTTGAAGTAGGTGTCTGGTTCGGCCTGTCGGGTATTCTACTTTGCTCAATGCTGGGTGGTATGCGTGCGGTAACCTGGACCCAGGTGGCACAGTACATCGTGTTGATTATCGCTTACCTGGTGCCGGTATTCTGGATGTCCAATAAGCAGGGTTTTGGTCTGATACCTCAGTTCGTTTATGGCGATGCAGTAGCACGTATTACTGAACTGGAAGCATTGCATGGTATGGGGACACTTGAACCTATAACTGAAGGTGTTAAGGGTGGCTTAAAGGCGCTCTCGGTGCCATTTGCGGCTGCAGGTGATAGCTGGAAGTTTGTAACCCTGGTATTTTGTATGATGACTGGTACGGCTTCATTGCCACACATTTTGATGCGCTACTTCACCACTCCATCGGTGAAAGCGGCTCGGCAATCTGTCGCATGGTCGTTAATGTTTATCTTCCTGCTCTACTTCACTGCACCTGCATTGGCGACATTTACCAAATTGCAGATTCTCGATCCTGAACTCGCTACCGGTATCATTGGTAAATCGATCGCCGATGTTCAGGCGCTAGAGTGGATCCAGAAATGGAGCGCCGTAGGCTTTGCGCAAATTATCGATGCCAATGCTGACGGCATACTGCAACTCAACGAGTTCTTTATGCGTGGCGATATCGTGGTTCTGGCAACGCCTGAAATCGCGGGCTTGCCCTACGTAATCTCCGGTCTCGTGGCTGCAGGTGGTATGGCAGCAGCGATGTCAACGGCAGATGGTCTATTGCTTGCGATTGCTAACGCGCTGTCTCACGATCTGTACTACAAGATCATCGATCCACAGGCAGAAACCAAAAAGCGTCTATTAGTAGCCCGGGTATTGCTGCTGGTAATTGGTGCCGCTGGTGCGTTTGTAGCGAGCTTGAAGCTGACGAGTATTCTGGGCGCAGTCGCCTGGGCATTCGACTTTGCCGCCTCAGGCCTGTTCTTCCCGATCGTCCTTGGTATCTGGTGGAAGCGTGCGAATCGCCAGGGAGCGATCGCCGGTATGATCGGTGGTTTCTGCGTAGGCACCTGGTATCTGTACATGATCCGTTGGGGTGGTATGGATATATGGTTCGGTATTGACCACCTGCGTTTCGCTATCATCGGTATGCCAGTGAGTCTGGCCCTGATGGTTATAGTCTCTCTGATGACACCAGAACCCGACGCGGAAACACAGGCCATGGTAGACGAAATTCGTATTCCTTCTGGTGATACGGTACTGGGTTCATCTCACTAATAATAAAGTAGTTGTTAGTTTTGGAGCCGGGGCCTTGTGCCTCGGCTTTTTTTGTTTTAAAACATGTTCTGTTGAAGCAGAAATAAGAGAAAAGCAATGGTAGAAGGTTTTCCGATCTGGGTAATAGTCATCGACTACCTTTTAGGCGTGATTATGTGGACCTTAATAGGCCGATTTGCAATGAGAGTATTTCTTCCTGAAGATAGTTCATTTTTCTTCATGAAATTTTTTGTCCGCTCAACCAACCCCGTTATTAAAGTTTTTAAACCAGTCACCCCATCGTTTCTGGTTCAGCCATTAATACCGATTTATGTCGCCTGGTTTTTTTTCATGGTGCGCTTTTATGTAATGCCCTGGTTGCTGGGTTATTCGGTGATGGGGATGCTGTCGTTTCCACTGGAAAGCGAGTTCGCCCGAGGCGTTTCGAAGGTAGTCGGTTTTTTTGCCAATTAAGCAACCTATCCTGTTGTTTAATCGACGCTATTCCGTATAATCGCGGGCCTGATTTATAGTCGCGTAGCTCAGTTGGTTAGAGCACCACCTTGACATGGTGGGGGTCGGTGGTTTGACAAATTCGTCAGGAACGAATTTGAACGTCCGCAGGACGGCCCGAAGGGTGGAGGGCAGGATGCCCGGAATAATCCACTCGCGCATAATTTCAGTATAGTTAATTTTATAGTCGCGTAGCTCAGTTGGTTAGAGCACCACCTTGACATGGTGGGGGTCGGTGGTTCGAATCCACTCGCGACTACCATTCATGGTTGTCGTGAGGGTAGAGTAGAACCACTGGTTCGACAAATTCGCCTGGAGCGAATTTGAACGTCCGAAGGACGGCCCTGTAAGGGTGGAGGGCATGGATAGCCCGGAATAATCCACTCGCGACTACCAAATATTTAGTTAGTAGTTATATTAATGAAACATGCGGCCTCTGGTATGGGTCACCACTGAACAGGAATCATTATGCCTCAAATTACATTACCCGACGGTAGTCACCGTCAATTCGATCATGCCGTGTCGGTTTTCGATGTCGCTAACGATATCGGTCCGGGCCTTGCGAAAGCTGCTATTGCCGGTAAGGTTAATGGTCAGGTCGTCGATATCTCGTATCAAATCAACGAGGACGTTGAACTCGGTATCATCACCCCGACTTCTAGCGAAGGTCTTGAGGTTATCCGTCATTCTAGCGCTCACCTGCTAGCGCAGGCCGTTAAGCAGCTATTCCCGACAGCCCAGGTGACTATTGGTCCTGTAATTGAGGATGGCTTTTTTTACGATTTTGCCTACGAGAGGGCATTTACGCCGGAAGATATTGATGCGATCGAAAAACGCATGAATGAGCTTGCGCAACAGGATATTCCAGTCGTAAGAAGCGAGAAGTCCCGTGATGAGGCTATTGCGTTCTTTAAAAACATGGGAGAGAACTACAAGGCTGAGATCATTAGCGACATACCAGCAAATGAAGCGCTGTCATTATACCAACAGGGCGATTTTATTGACCTTTGCCGTGGGCCTCATGTTCCCTCTACCGGGCATCTGAAGGCATTCAAATTAACAAAACTGGCCGGAGCCTATTGGCGTGGTGATTCGAATAACGAAATGCTGCAACGCATCTATGGAACTTCGTGGGCTAATAAAAAAGAACTCAAGCAATACCTGCATCGTATCGAAGAAGCAGAAAAACGCGATCATCGTAAACTAGGTAAGGCACTGAACCTGTTCCATACGCAGGAAGAGGCCCCGGGAATGATATTCTGGCATGACCGTGGCTGGCAACTCAATCTAACTATCCAGGATTACATGCGCAAGCAATTAAGAGAGCACGATTATCGCGAGATACACACGCCGCAAATTGTAGATCGAAGCCTTTGGGAAAAATCAGGCCACTGGGACAAGTATCAGGACATGATGTTCACCACCGGCTCTGAAAATCGCGACTATGCGGTGAAGCCGATGAATTGCCCCTGTCATGTGCAAGTCTATAATCAGGGTCTTAAAAGTTACCGGGATTTACCGTTACGTCTGGCTGAATTTGGCTCCTGTCACCGAAACGAACCATCGGGAACTTTGCATGGGTTGATGCGGGTACGTAATTTCGTGCAGGATGATGCGCATATCTTCTGTACTGAGGATCAGATTCAGGACGAGGTTTCGTCGTTTATAGATCTGGTTTTTAAGATTTATAAAGACTTCGGCTTCGAGGAAGTAATTGTTGCGCTGTCGACACGTCCTGAGCAACGAGTTGGTGAAGATGCGTTATGGGACAAGGCAGAAGATGCGCTGAAACAGTCTTTAGATAACAAGAAGCTCGACTGGATATTGCAACCCGGCGATGGCGCTTTTTATGGACCAAAGATCGACTTCTCGCTGAAGGATTGTCTGGGTCGTGTGTGGCAGTGTGGCACCATGCAGGTTGACTTTTCGATGCCGGGCCGCCTTGGTGCGCAATATGTTGCTGAGGATGGTAGTAAACAAATCCCGGTTATGTTGCATCGTGCCATTCTGGGTTCCATCGAACGTTTTATCGGTATTTTAATCGAACAATATGAAGCTAAGTTTCCAGTCTGGTTGGCCCCGGTTCAGACGGTAATTTTAAATATTACCGACAAACAGGCCGACTATGTCGCAAAAATTGAAAAAATACTTAAAAATCAGCAAATCAGAGTGATTTCTGACTTGAGAAACGAAAAGATCGGCTTTAAAATTCGCGAGCACACTTTGCAACGTATTCCTTATATGATCGTGGTCGGTGACCGTGAGATGGAAGAGAGTACAATTGCGGTGCGCAACCTGGGTGGTGATGACCTGGGTGCCATGCAGATCGATGATTTTATCAATCTAGTAAACGATCAATCCGGTTTATAGACCGGATTAATTTTTTTATTACTGTATATAGGAGCTTATCTAATCGCAGATAACAAACAAAGCCGTCTGAACGACGAAATTACAGCGCCTGAGGTCAGGCTCGTCGCTGAAGATGGTGAACAAAAAGGCATCTTGCCTCTGGCGGAAGCGAAAAGTCTCGCCGAAGCCGCCAAGTTAGATCTTGTTGAATTAGTACCCGATGCAGAACCACCCGTATGCCGTTTGATGGATTACGGTAAATTCAGGTTTCAGCAAAAGAAAAAGTTGCACGATCAGCGCAAGAAGCAGCGCCAGATTCACATAAAGGAAATCAAATTCAGGCCGGGAACCGAAGATGGTGATTACCAGGTTAAACTGAGAAAATTGTCTGAGTTTATCGAGGTCGGTGACCGTTGTAAGGTGACAGTACGTTTCAGAGGGCGCGAAATGGCGCATATGGAACTGGGTACGAAGTTGCTTAAACGAGTAGAAGAAGATACACAGGAATTCGCGACCGTGGATCAGTATCCGCAGTCCGAGGGGCGCCAGATGACCATGTTGCTGGTGCCCAAAAAACGTTAGAGCGATCTAACTACGAACCCTGAGGCGCGTCTCCGGCGTCCTGGGTCCTTGAAATTTAAATTAAAACTGGAGTTTTAAAATGCCAAAAATGAAGAGCAATAGTGGCGCTGCGAAACGTTTCAAACGAAACGCTGCAGGCGGCTACAAACGTGGGCAGTCTCACCTACGTCATATCCTTACCAAGAAAAGCAGCAAGCGCAAACGCCAGCTAGGCGAAATGCTTGAAATTCATGCTAACGATGTCCGTATGGTACGTCGTATGTTGCCGTATTCGTAAGGAGAAGAGTTATGCCAAGAGTAAAAAGGGGCGTAGTAGCCCACGCACGTCATAAGAAAATTCTCGACAAAGCCAAAGGTTACCGTGGTGCCCGTAGTAAAGTATTACGTGTCGCTAAACAGGCTGTTACCAAGGCGGGTCAATACGCTTATCGTGATCGTCGCCAACGCAAGCGTCAGTTCCGTGCATTGTGGATTGCGCGTATCAATGCGGGTGCCAGGGAAAATGGAATGTCCTATAGTGTGTTTATGAATGGATTGAGCAAAGCTTCGATCGAAATCGACCGCAAGGTTTTATCCGATATCGCAATATTCGACAAGCCCGCGTTTACTTTATTGGTCGAAAAGGCCAAAGCTGGGCTTGAAGCTACTGCTGCATAGAAATCTTTGATGTCTCTACAGGGATGCTGACTATCCCTGTAGATAATTATAAGAAGAAAAAGTGTCGCAAGAATTAGATAATCTGCTCGAAAAGGCAATACAGGCTATTAGCCAGTCCGAGGATTTGGCTGCGCTTGATGCGGTTCGTGTTTCCTATTTGGGTAAGAAGGGTGAGATAACAGCCAAGCTGAAGAACCTCGGACAGGTCTCTACGGAGTTGCGACCAGCTGCGGGGCAGGCAATTAATCGAGTCAAGCTTCAGATCCAGGCTTCTCTGGAAGAGCGTAAATCGGTGATTAATGATCAACTCATTATCGATAATCTTTCTTCCGAAACTGTGGACGTAACCCTGCCGGGGCGAGGGCTGAATGCTGGTGGTCTTCACCCAGTCACCTTGACTATGAATCGAATTCAGAAAATGTTCGCAAAGCTCGGCTTCGACGTAGCCGAGGGGCCCGAGGTCGAAGATGAGTTTCATAACTTCGAAGCCTTGAATATTCCTGCCCATCATCCCGCAAGAGCGATGCACGATACGTTTTACTTCGGCGATGGCCAGCTTTTGCGAACGCATACCTCGCCGGTACAAATCCGCGTGTTGGAGCATCAGGCGCCACCCGTGCGAATTATTGCACCCGGAAGAGTTTATCGATGTGATTCCGATATTACCCATACACCGATGTTTCATCAGGTCGAAGGATTATTAATCGATGAAAATGTCTCTTTTTCGGACTTGAAGGGTACGCTTGAAGAATTTCTCAGATTGTTTTTCGAACAGGACAATTTGAAAACACGCTTCAGGCCCTCTTATTTCCCCTTCACCGAACCCTCAATGGAAGCCGACATCGGTTGCGTGATGTGCGCTGGCAGTGGTTGTCGAGTATGCGGACATAGCGGTTGGATAGAAGTGTTAGGCTGCGGTATGGTGCACCCGGAAGTTTTCAGGCATACCGGCATTGATAACGATATTTTTACCGGTTACGCCTTTGGTCTCGGGATAGAACGGTTAGCGATGATGCGTTACGGCGTTAATGACCTGCGCCTGTTTTTCGAAAATGACCTGCGCTTTTTGCAGCAGTTTTCATAGGCTGTTATTGCAATGTTAGTAAGCGAAAACTGGTTACGCGAGTGGGTCAACCCGACAATCGACAGTAGTGTATTGATTGAACAGCTGACCATGGCTGGCCTGGAAGTAGAGACAGTCGTGCCAGCAGGACCCATACTCGATAAAGTGGTCGTCGGTAAGGTGCTTGCAGTAGGGCCTCATCCAGATGCCGATAAGCTGAATATCTGCCAGGTTAGTAATGGTGAATATACCGCCCAGGTAGTTTGTGGCGCAAAAAATGTCAGGCAGGGATTGAAGGTCGCGTTTGCCGAGGTCGGTGCAACGCTGCCGGGTCTTAAGATAAAAAAAGCAAAACTGCGAGGGGTCGAGTCTCAGGGCATGTTGTGCTCGGCTTCTGAGCTAAAAATGGCTGAAACCTCTGATGGAATTATTGAGTTGCCATCCAATGCACCCGTCGGTTGTAGTATATTCGAATATCTGGGCCTTAATGATAATCTAATCGAAGTGGATTTAACTCCGAACCGCGGAGATTGTTTAAGTCTGGTCGGTGTCGCACGTGAAGTTTCGGCGATCAACCGGGTTGCTCTCGAAAATACGACTAATAAGGTTGTCGAAAATAAAATTAACGATGTTTTCTCTGTCGAACTGCTTGCACCTGAAGCTTGCCCGCACTATGTAGGCCGCATCATTAAAAATATCGATGCGAACGCCAGAACACCTCTATGGATGAAAGAGAAATTGCGCAGGAGTGGATTGCGCCCTATTAGCCCTGTTGTTGATGTAACCAACTTTGTAATGATGGAGTTGGGACAACCGATGCACGGTTTCGATTTTGGCAAGCTCGAAGGCGGTATAAGAGTACGTCGAGCGACGCCTGGAGAGAAGTTTACATTACTAGATCAATCTGAGATTGAATGCCGAACTGACTCGTTGGTTATTGCAGATCATAATAAAGCCGTCGCGTTGGCAGGAATTATGGGCGGCCTCGATTCCTCAGTTCAATCCGAAACTAGAAACGTGTTTCTGGAGGCCGCATTCTTTGCGCCACTGGATCTGGCTGGGAAAGCCAGGAGTTACGGCATGCATACCGATTCCTCACATAGATTCGAACGTGGAGTCGACCCGGGTTTGCAGGTCAGGGCAATGCATAGAGCTACTGAGTTGTTGCTTGAAATAGTTGGTGGTGAAGCCGGTCCTGTTATTGATGCTGAAATTCCCGAATCCATGCCGGTAAGAGCAGGAGTGAGTTTACGATATGCGCGAATTAAGCGATTGCTTGGGATTGAAATATCTGAGGCTGAAGTGGTCGAGATTCTTCGGAGTCTAAATATGCAGGTCGAAGCTGAGGACAATGGCTGGCGAGTTATACCCCCCAGTTACCGCTTTGATATAAATATTGAAGCAGACCTGATCGAGGAAATCGGTCGGTTGATCGGTTACAACAATATCGCCGGTACTAAAGAAGCAGCCCATGCGAGCATGGAAGCTTTTTCAGAGACCCAGATCGAGGTTAATGAAATTAGAGATGTACTGGTGACTCAGGGATTTTATGAAACAGTAACCTATTCGTTTGTTTCACCCGAACTACAGGCATTGCTGGATCCACGACAGGAAGCACTCGTTTTATCGAACCCCATTTCTGCTGATATGTCGGTTATGCGCACGCGATTATTGCCGGGATTAGTGCAGGCTTTGCAACGCAATATTAATCGCCAGCAGCAACGCATAAGACTTTTTGAAACAGGTCTTTGTTTCATACCCCAATCGGCCGGGCTTCAGCAGAAACGACATATAGCAGCTGTAATAACTGGAAGCAGAGAAAATGAAGGATGGCACTCCAGGTCAGAAACGGTTGATTTTTATGATTTAAAAGGCAATCTGGAATCGATATTACGATTATCAAATCAATCAAACTTTGAATTTGTCAAAACCACTAACCCAATCTTACACCCCGGGCAGGGTGCCGATGTGATTTACAATAATAAACCAGTGGGTTTTATCGGGGCCTTGCATCCTTCAATTATGCCGAAATTGGATTTTAGCCAACCAGTATTCGTATTCGAACTGGAACTTTCGCCGATATTGAAGTCAGAATTGCCGAATTTCGTCGAAATATCAAAATACCCATCGATTAGACGCGATATAGCATTAAGTGTAGACAGTGATATTAATGTTCAATCATTATTAAATTGTATTTTTTCAATAAAAAGTGAGATATTACAGGAAGTATTTGTATTTGACGTCTATACTGGTAAAGAGGTGAGAAATAATCGAAAAAGTGTCGCTTTGGGCTTGATTTTACAGGACTTTTCGCGCACTCTAGTTGATGAGGACGTTGATAAACTAGTTGTTAAAGTCCTTGATGAACTAAAAAAACAATATAACGCTATCTTGAGGGAGAACTAATGTCATTGACCAAGGCTGATATGGCCGAAATGCTATTTGAAGAACTTGGTCTCAATAAAAGGGAAGCTAAAGAGATTGTCGAACAGTTTTTTGAACAGGTAAAGGTGGCGTTGGAATCAGGGCACCAGGTGAAATTGTCAGGATTCGGGAATTTTCTTACGCGTTCGAAAGCCGAGAGGCCAGGACGAAACCCAAAAACCGGTGAGGAAATACCGATATCGGCTCGGAAAGTTGTAACTTTTCGTCCGGGTCAAAAACTAAAAATTAGGGTAGAGGCATATGCTGGAAGCGAGCAATAATAACGAATTACCGGTAATACCTGGTAAACGTTACTTCACCATCGGTGAAGTTGCTGAGCTTTGCGATGTCAAACCCCATGTCCTACGTTATTGGGAGCAGGAATTTCCCCAACTAAAACCCGTCAAGCGTCGTGGAAACCGACGTTACTATCAACGTCACGATGTTCTACTCATCCGTCAAATTCGGAGTCTTCTTTATGATGAAGGCTTTACCATCGGTGGCGCTCGCCAACGACTGGAAGGCGAAGGAGCAAGAGGCGACGTTACCCAGAGTCAGCAAATCATTCGTCAAACATTGATGGAACTGGAAGAATTACTTACCTTACTAAAACGCTAGTTTAAATCATCATACAAACAATCGGGGCGTAGCGCAGCCTGGTAGCGTACCTGCCTGGGGGGCAGGTGGTCGGAGGTTCAAATCCTCTCGCCCCGACCATATTTGATATATTCTCGATATATTCAACTTTACGGTCTCTGATCAAGAACTCCCAGGCGAGAGAATTTGAACCGATAAGAGGTTCACAAAAATGCCAGGAGCATTTTTGAACGTCCGCAGGACGGCCCGAAGGGCGTAGGGCACGCCTACATGGATGTAGGTGGTAGAGCAACGCAGGAGCAGTTGCCGAGGATAGCCCGGAGTAAATCCTCGGTTCAAAGCCCTCATTATTTTCAACTTTACGGTCTCTGATTAAGAACTCCCAGGCGAGAGGTTTTGAACCGATAAGAGGTTCACAAAATTGCCAGGAGTAATTTTGAACGCACGAAGTGCGGCCCGTAGGGCGTAGGGCAGGATGCCCGGAGTAAATCCTCAGTTCAGAATCGGATATATTCTCGAAGCCTCCAAATAATTTAAGAACTCCCAGGCGAGAGGTTTTGAACCGTTAGAGGTTCACAAATTCGTCTGTGTGAGACGGAGATAGTAATAGTACCGGAGGCACATTTTCCCTCAGAACGGGTTTGACAGAATGGCGAACTCTGGAGTTTTTAGTGAGGCCGGGATGACCGAGACTTAGAGCATTTGGAGGTCTAGTGTAGCAGTTACCGAGGACTGTCCGGAGTTATATCCTCGGGAATTTTAACGTTAGTGGACTCAGCTAACGAGAGATCAATTCGTACGCGCCAGGGTGAGAGATTTTAAACCGATCAGAGGTTCACAAAACCGTTGGGGAAAGCAGTAACTGAATTTTTGGATGAATAACAAATCCAAGAGTTTTATATTATTCTCAACTATACAAAACAAAACCTAAAACAATCGACGCAACAACCCCTAGTACAATAATTATCCAGTCTGACAACGTATAAGACCTTTCGGTTTTTGGTTTGTCGGTGCTACCCTGTGTCAATCGGATAAAGTTTTGCAAATCGTCATCATCGATAATGCCCTTAGATTGCAATTTTTTTAATAATTGTCCCCGGATGATTACATAGTGCTCGCGACTGATTAAATCATTTGCGTAGGTTTTTGCCAAATAACGAAATGGTGAAACTGGACTACTCATTAATTTGTCGACTGGGCGTTAATTTGCTTACTTAAGCTAAGCAAACGAGAATCTTCAGGAAATAGATTCAAAGCGGTTGTGATGAATTTTGAAGCGTCTTTATACTTGCGTTTCGTTATTAATTTTTCCGCCTCTGAAAGATACAAATTTGAGAGGTTTTTGTCATTTAATAAATAATGTTTAGGATCGACACGGCGGATTAACGGAATAACTGTAGTGAGGTCTTCACCGCTTGCGGTTTTAACCAGCTTTTTACTATCAAAATAACGTGTGTAAAGCGATATTAAACTACTCATCAGGCGATCTTTTTGCTCCTTGATTTGATCTTTTATTGTCGATAAAGCGACCGAGTCCGGGTAATGTCTCTCGGCTTGTGTAATCAAATTTATCGCCTCGGGGTAATCATATAAACCTTCCTTCGGTCGAAATACAGATCGAATTCTATCGCGATAAAATGTAATTATTTCTCGACGCAGGCCAACAGATAATATCTTCTGATGCTCTGGACTCTGTTGATCAAGTGACCAGATCGTTTCAATCATCAATGCCTTGTCGCCCTGTTTAATGGTTTCAATCTTGCCGTATAATTGCTGTTCTGAATGGAATTGAAGATAGGGCTTGTATCCAATTCCGGCGGTAATGATGGCAGCAAATAATGCAACCAATACTATAGATTTAGCATGACTTTTTTGTGAACGCATGCCCTCGGCAAATTTTTCAACCGTCGGTATACGATCCTCTCGGACAACGGTAAGGGCCTTCATCAGTGTTTTTTGCTGACGGCGATTCAGACCTTTAATAGATTTTGGTTTTATGCCTAATTCTTTAATCTTTGGCGCTGCTACCTTGTTATAGGGATGTTTTCCACCAGCAAGAAGTTGATATGCCACACAGGCGAGCCCGTAAATATCATCTCGTGGGTCAGGGTTCATGCCTGCAAACATTTCGGGTGTCGCATAGGCCGGTGTGACAGCACTCAGCTTAGCGGGATCAAACATGGTGTTTTCTCTTTCTTCATCGGTTTGTGTACTCGCTCGCGCGATGCCAAAATCGAGTAACTTGACGTTCCCGTCACTTAACAAAAAACAGTTGCCCGGCTTAAAATCGGAATGGATAAGCATCTTTTCATGCGCGTAAGCGAGACCACTACACAATTCATCTATAATGTGTAATGCATGCTCCTTCTTTAATGGCTTCTTCGTTATTTCTTTTATTAGCTGATTGAGTGGCTTACCCTGCAGGAATTCCATGGTCATGAACACTGTATCAGCATCACGGTCAAAATCGTAGACGGTTGCAATATTAGGATGCGCGAGTCGTTGTGCTTTGCTGGCCTCTCTTTGAAGTGCGATAAAAGAACCCGAATATTTTTTAAAAGCGTCAGTTAATACTTTTATAGCTACGTATGGGTCTCTATCCTGAGCTTCAACTTTGAGTAAATCCTTGGCTTTAAAAACGACTCCCATGCCGCCCTGGCCTAGTTTCTCAAGCAAAACGAAACGTTCCTTTAGGGTCACACCCGGGCCAAGGTTTTCGTGTTTAGTCGATTTATGGGGTTTTTCGATTACCTTCATGTCTATAATTGAAGTGTCATCTTTCTGCGATTTCGGCAGAGAAATATCTGTTAACTGATGCTGGGTTGATTCGGCTCGAATAATGACAGTCTTGTCGCTAGAACCATCTTCCGTTAAATCGGTTAAGTCTGTAATGTCAGTCAAGTGGAGGGTTTTATCATCGTCGAAATAGGGATCATCATTACTCCGAGGAATATCGATGTCAGGGCTGAAATCGGTATCTGGACTGCTTCTAATAGTCGACTCAATATTAATTTTAGAGATTAGCTGCGAAATTTCGCTGAATTCATCTGAGTTGACTTTATCGCTTTCATAAAGGTTCTGCAGGTATCTTTGGGCCTCGATATGGGTAGTTGGCATGGCGCCAAAAACACTGGCGAATCCTGCCTCAAGATCACTGCTATTGAGAGATCCTGTAATATAGTCGTTAATGAGTGTTTGGCAGACTTCGGACATAATATTTCTTTACCGGCTTACCTTAAGTGTAATGATTGAGGTGTTGTCTGTCCCACCGGCATTCAAAGACGAAACTAATAAGGCCTGGGCCAATGCGTCCATATCCTCTGTATTCGCCCGGATAACAGGTGTGATTTTATCTTCTTCCAAGTCTTTATATAGTCCATCAGAGCATATAATATAAATATCGTCTTCGAGCATTTCAAAATATTCAAAATCCATACGAAGTGTGTCGTCAATACCCACGGCTTTTAACACAACGTTGGCGGCTGGGTGTGATTCGGCATCTCTGGCTTTTATTTTACCCATCTTAACCAGTTCCTCTACATAACTGTGGTCTTCGGTGAGTCGCTCGAAATTATTATCTCTAAAACGATACAATCGACTGTCGCCGGCCCAGAAAGTAAAAGCGTAGTTTCTCCATATATGGAGGCAAACCACAGTGCTACCTATCGTAGTGGTTTTACCCAGTTTTTGAGATTTTCTTCTGATGATTGTGTTCGAGTTAATTACATTTTCTTCCAGCAATAAAATGGAATCATCGATAGATTGTTGCTGTTTGAATAAACCTAAATTTTGCGTAATAGTCTGACTCGCGAAGTCGCCAGCCTGATGCCCGCCCATGCCATCGGCGACAATCCATAAACTTTCCTCCGGCAAAAGCAAAATCGAATCTTCATTCTTGGTTCTGACGTGACCGGTATGGGTGACGCCGTTACTAGTTATGCGAAAATTCGTATCTGGTTCGGTGTTAGACTGGTTGTTATAAAGTGGCAATTCGTAACCTTTTAGTAATCAGTTGTATTTTGGCATTAAAGCTAATAATAGTAAAACTTTCACTGAATGTAGCAAAATTTCGTTTTAGTTCGCACGATCGGGTCACATAATTCATAAGCAATCATGAATTTATTTCCTATACTTAGCCCATCGAGAAAAACTTTAAACGAGGTTTGACAAATAAATGAAACAATTAATTGGAATGGTGATGGGCATGGTGCTGATGTCATCTAACGCCAATGCCCTGGATATTGGCGTAGGCGTTAAAGCTGGAACCCTGGGAGCGGGTGTGGATCTTAGTTTTGCGCTAACAC
Organism: uncultured Gammaproteobacteria bacterium; assembly: GCA_964196115.1. Taxonomy (GTDB): domain Bacteria; phylum Pseudomonadota; class Gammaproteobacteria. The sequence continues at coordinate 629 of CAXMRQ010000158.1, read as the reverse complement.
AGACTATTAATGCGCGTATTGGTGTGACCAGTGTGCAAATTGATTCCGAGCAAGAGACTCTCTCAGTAGGAGACGCGGGATTTGAGCAAGATATGAATGCCACGCTTGATGCCGATTACGGGGCCAGCGGGCTCCTGTTTGACTGGTATGTTTTTGACGGTACTTTTCATGTTACCGCCGGTATGGTGAAAAATAATGGCGCTGTGGGTATTGCCGGCACACTACAACCTGGTGTTGACTATATAATAAATGGTCAACTTCTTCAATCAACTGATATAAACGGTAATATCGGAGGTAACGTCAGCCTGGGTGATTCGTATCAGCCTTACCTCGGCATCGGATGGGGGAGAAAGGCGGATGATGACCCGGGATTTTCGTTATCCGTGGAACTTGGCGTGGCCCTGCTTGATCCCGAGGCGCAGTTACAGGCGAGCGTAATTTTAGGAGGCAATTTTAATACTGACAAAGAGTTTAGCGATATGCTAAGAGATGCAGAAGATAATTTCGAAAGCGAACTTGATGAGTTCGAACTTTTCCCGGTTTTATCTATCGGCGTTAATTATGCGTTCTGAATGAGGCTAAATTTGATATCATAACAAGCAGCTGAAGTTCAGCTGCTTTTTTTTTGG
>CAXMRQ010000157.1:0-10844 GCA_964196115.1 uncultured Gammaproteobacteria bacterium | reverse complement strand
ATGCGAGCTGGTCGATATGCATATTGCAGGGCGTCACCATGCTCCAGGTCGAGGCTATGCCGATTTGTGGTTTTTTGAAATCACCATCATCGAAGCCGACTGCGCGTAGCATCGAACGGCTGGGTGCGCGTTCGATGCCATCGACAACCTGTGATGAAAATTTACGCATATCGGGTTTTTTAGTGCTGGAGTTTTTTGAAGGCATGATTCGATCAATATTAGTTTAAGGAGTTGAAGTAGGTTAGGCAAAGCCTGGTTTTGTTGCAAGTGTTTAATCGACGCATCTAGCGACATATCAATATAATCTCATCTATAATGAGAGCTAATCAGGGATTCGTTTTACCAGTCATGATCGATTTATTTATCGTTGCAGGATTAAGCATAGTGTTGGCGGTGCTGCTGCTGTTGTTTTGGAAAAGCAGGGCTCAAAAACCCGAAGCCGATGCTGGACTAGCCCAGTCGCATAATAGCCAGACACAAATATTAATCGAGGGCACATTCGGTGCCACCGGCGAAACATTCTTTTACTCCCTGGTGCGCGAATTGTCTCAATTTCTTGCGATTGATGCGTTACTACTGGCTAGCTGTGAGGATGAAGCACAGGGCGTTTATCGAAGCTTAGCCTATTGGTGTGACGACAGTTACATCATGAATCAGACAGTTTCGTTACTACATAGTCCCTGCGAAGGTATCGATGGGCTGTGTTATCTTGAAGCTTCCGCGGGCGAATTATATCCACGGGCGTCATTACTGAGTGAGCGGTTTCCAGTAGTGGGATTTTTCGCCATTAAACTACTCAATTCGTCCGCGAAACCAGTCGGCCTGCTTGCCGGCATGCACCGTTCAGCGTTGCGTATGGGTAAAAGGGAAGTTGATATCATCAAGCTGTTTGCAGCCCGGGCCGCTGCGGAACTGGAACGCAAGCTAACGGTAAGCGAAGCGCTAACCGAAAAAGAACGTGCGCAGATTACCCTGCATTCCATTGGTGATGGTGTAATCACCACCGATAATACTGGCTGTATCGATTACATGAATCCGGTGGCCGAGACACTGACTGGCTGGCGCTATCATCAGGTCATGGGTATGTCTCTGGAAGCTGTGTTTCATCTGGAGGATGATAAAACCGGGGAAGTAATACCCGATCCGGCGTTGCGCTGTTTATCGGAGAAAAGGGTCGTTGCACCGAAAACCGATAATGTGCTGATTTCCCGAAATGGCGATCGCTTTTCGATACAGGGAACCGCCGCGCCAATGATGAATACCCGGGGAAACTGTATCGGTGTGGTACTGGTATTCAAGGATGTAACTGATTCGCATCGATTGCAAAAAAAGATGGTGCACCAGGCTACGCATGACCCTTTAACCGGACTGGTGAATCGGTCCGAGTTCGAACAACGACTGGATAAGGCATTACTGAGCGCGAAGGCCTTCGAAAATACGCATGCCCTGCTATATCTCGATCTGGATCAGTTTAAGGTGGTCAATGACTCGGCCGGACATGTTGCTGGCGATGAGCTACTAAAGCAGGTTTGCTCGCTACTGGCGAATCAACTGAGGGGCCGCGATACCCTTGGCCGTCTGGGTGGTGATGAATTCAGTGTTTTGCTCGAAAACTGTCCGTCCAGCAAAGCGATCAAAGTGGCCAATATCCTGATCGACAGGATTCGTGAATATCGATTTCTCTGGCAAGACAAGACTTATCAGGTGGGTGTTAGCATAGGTATCGTACCGATAACTGCTGATTCAGGCAGCACTGTTGAATTGATGATCCAGGCTGATCAGGCCTGTTATTCGGCCAAGGACCTGGGGCGCGGGCGGGCTCATGTCTATGATCGAAAAGATGCGGAGCTGGCTAAACAACACAGCGAAATTTTACAGGTTTCTGATTTACGCGAGGCCATCGAAAATCAGCAGTTCGAGTTACTCTATCAACCGATTATATCGCTCAACGCGGAGCAAACCCGGGCCCACACCCGAGCCGAAGTGCTGCTAAGATTGCTCGACCTTTCGGGTGACTATATTTTGCCGGGTGCATTTCTACCGGCAGCAGACCGATTTGGTTTAACAACGCATATCGATCGCTGGGTTATTAATAAAGTGTTCAATGACTATGCGCACCTGTTTATGCAAAATCCAAATCTGGTGCTTAACCTGAACTTGTCATCCAGTTCGGTCGCGGATGAGTCACTCGGTGACTATATAATAGAAATGTTTGGCAAGAGCGTGGTTTTGCCTCAGCAGATATGTTTCGAGGTAAAGGAGACGTTGCTGAACAGTAATCTATTTGCAATCAGTGCCCTGGTCGAACGACTTGGCGAACTCGGCTGTGCATTCGCGTTGGACGATTTCGGCCGAGGCCTGTCTAGTTTCGCTTTATTGAAAATGCTCAAAGTCGATTTTATAAAAATCGATGGCAATATCGTCGGCAATATTTCTAAAGATAAAGTCGATCACGGTATGGTCGAGTCAATCAATTCAATGGCGCACATATTGGGTATTCGGACTATTGCCGAATGCGCCGACAGTGGTGTAGTCATTCAAGATTTGAAGTCAATCGGGGTTGACTATGCTCAGGGCTACTATCTCGGAAACCCGGCCTCAATGGATGAACTAGGCAGTGCCGGGTCAAGCAATCGGCAGGATTTGAGGGCGTCGGTCAATTAGTTTTTAAATTATTAAACAGGCGGTTCTAAAATTTAAGCCCCCTAAATGTTATATATCATTTATTTAAACCTGAATGATATTTGCGTTAGGTTGGTTTCGGTTGCGTCGATTAGTTTCAAATTGAAATTTTGGACTTGCAATTGCACCTTGAAGTGATTATGGTTCTCTACCAGTCGCTGTAAAACGACATTAAAGAACCATCTTATAAAGAACCATCTTATAAAAATTTATTAAATAAACTATCCACAACCGAGGGGATATAAATGAAAAAAATAACTTCAACAGTACTGTTGGCTTCAACAATGGCAATTTCTGCCAATACATCTGCAGCCACACTTGATGACGTGGTCGGCAAAGGCTTCGTCCAATGCGGCGTATCGCAAGGCTTACCTGGCTTCTCCAATTTTGACGATAAGGGTAACTGGAGTGGCGTCGACGTTGATATCTGCCGTGGAATGGCTGCTGCTATTTTTGGCGACTCCAAAGCCGTTAAATTCACACCGCTTTCATCTAAAGAGCGTTTTACTGCGCTTCAGTCGGGTGAAATCGACGTGCTGTCACGTAACACCACCTGGACTGCGACTCGCGATACTGCGCTAGGTCTGAACTTCGCTGGCGTTAACTACTACGATGGTCAGGGTTTCATGGTTCGAAAAGATCTGGGCGTTAATAATGCGGCAGAGCTGAACGGCGCAGCTGTTTGTACCCAAACAGGTACTACTACTGAGCTGAATGTTGCCGATTACTTTCGCAGTAACAATATGGACTACACAGTCGTGGCCTACGAAAAATCAGACGAAGTTGTCGCAGCCTACGATGCAGGCCGTTGTGATGTATATACTACTGACCAGTCTGGGCTGTATGCACAGCGTATCAAGCTGAAAGACGCTTCGGCACATAAGGTATTACCGGAAGTCATCTCGAAAGAGCCACTCGGCCCTGTGGTAAGACAAGGTGATGATCAGTGGTTTAATCTGGTTAAGTGGACGTTGTATTGCATGGTCAACGCCGAAGAAATGGGTATTACCTCGGGCAATATTAAAAGCAAGATGGGCGGTGATCCAGCAGTTAAACGACTACTGGGTGAAGAAGGTAGCTTTGGTGAAAATCTTGGTGTAAGCCCAACCTGGTGTGCGAACATCGTTTCCCAGGTAGGTAACTACGGTGAGTCATTTGCACGCAATCTGTCTGTAGAGCCACTGAATATCGCACGTGGTGTGAATGAGCTGTGGAGCAAAGGCGGAATTCAATACGCACCACCAATTCGCTAATCCTGTTCAAGTAAACGTCCTGCCTAAAGCAGGACGTTTGCGTTATAGGACTCTGAAAATTATACAGGTGTGCGCCGGGATTTAGTTATCTTAGCCTCCAACCTTTAACGTGACAGAGAACAACTCGTGAATAAAGAAGAACTGGCAGGACCCCCTCCATCAACAACAAAACCGTGGAATGACCCGGCGGTAAGAAGTATTTTCTTCCAGGCGGTATTGCTAATCGCGGTTGTGTCATTTGGCATGTATATTTTTGGTAATACCGCCGCTAACCTCGAGAAGCAGGGTATCGCCACCGGATTCGATTTCCTTGGAACCACCGCTGGTTTCGGAATTATCACCCATTTAATTGATTACAGCGAATCCTCTACCTATGGACGTGCCTTTGTTGTCGGTTTACTCAATACATTAATACTGGCTTTTTTTGGAATTGTTATGGCCACTATTATCGGCGTTTTCGTGGGTATATCACGGCTGTCGAAGAACTGGTTGATAGCGAAACTGGCGCTGGTTTACATTGAAATTTTTAGAAATATTCCACTGCTGCTGCAAATATTCTTCTGGTACTTCGCTGTATTAAGAGCCCTGCCATCACCCAAAAATAGTGTCAATATGGCGGACAGTATATTCATCAATAATCGTGGAATTTATCTGCCTTCATCTATTCTTGAAGATGGTTTCTCGCTGGTTATCTGGGCTCTGGGTATTGCCATTGTCGGTATATTTTTTATGGCCCGTTGGGCGCGTAAAAGACAGGAGCAAACAGGACAGCAATTCCACACCGTCTATGCGTCTCTTGGTTTAATTATAGGATTACCGTTACTAGCGATGATAGTCACCGGTTTTCCATTGAGCTGGGATATTCCAGCACTTAAAGGCTTCAATTTCGTTGGCGGTACGGTTATTATTCCCGAATTTGTCGCGCTATGGTTGTCCTTATCAATATACACCGCATCATTTATTGCGGAGATAGTGCGATCCGGCATTCAGGCCGTCGATCATGGTCAAACCGAAGCAGCGCATGCACTCGGTGTAAAAACTGGGCCAACCTTACGTCTGGTTATATTGCCTCAGGCTTTGCGCGTGATCATACCTCCATTGTCGAGTCAGTATCTTAACTTGACCAAAAATTCGTCGCTGGCAACTGCTATTGCTTATCCCGAGCTGGTTTCCGTATTTACCGGCACGGTACTTAATCAAACGGGACAGGCGGTAGAAATTATCTCAATTACAATGGCTGTTTATCTATCGATTTCGCTCGCAATCTCGATGTTCATGAACTGGTATAACGCCAAAATGGCGCTGGTGGAGAGATAAATCGGATGACTACTGAAACGCAACATTTAGCTGGGTCGCATCCAGACCTGCCGCCCCCGGTCAGTGAGGTTGGCGTTGTCGGCTGGTTAAGACACAACCTGTTTTCCAGTACTACCAATGCATTGCTGACGGTAATTGCGATTTATCTGATCTATTTGCTAGTGTTGCCGACGATCTCCTGGGCGTTATTCAATGCTGACTGGATTGGCGATAGTCGTGAGTCGTGTAGCAGTGGTGGCGCTTGTTGGGTTTTCATAAATGTCCGATTGGGACAATTCATCTATGGTTTTTATCCGACCGAAGAAATCTGGCGAATTAATAGCACATTTATTTTGTTAGTGGTTTCATTAGTGCCAATGTTTATCGATAGTTTTCGGTATAAAGGCTGGCTCGGCGCATTCATTCTATTTATCTTTCCAATAATCGGTTTTTACCTGCTGGCAGGTGGGATCTTCGGTCTGAAAGAAGTCGAAACACCTATGTGGGGTGGTTTGTCCTTAACACTGATTATTTCTATCGTTGGTATTGTTGGGTCTTTTCCGATTGGTTTACTACTTGCCCTCGGGCGCCGTTCAAAAATGCCGGCGGTGAGCGCCTTTTGTACGGGATTTATTGAGCTATGGCGCGGTGTGCCATTGATTACAGTATTGTTTATGTCGTCGGTCATGTTCCCATTATTTTTGCCAGATGGGGTGAACTTCGATAAGTTGATCAGGGCGCTGGTCGGTGTCACCCTGTTTTCAGCCGCCTATATGGCTGAAACCGTACGCGGTGGACTCCAGGCAATTCCCAAGGGCCAATATGAAGGTGCCGAGGCGTTAGGTTTGAGCTACTGGAAATCTATGTCCTTTGTCATATTACCGCAGGCCTTGAAACATGTAATCCCTGGTATAGTGGGTAACTTTATTGGCCTGTTTAAGGATACCACTCTGGTATTAATCATCGGTTTGTTTGATTTTCTGGGTATAGTCCAGGCCGCTTCGACCGATCCCAAGTGGCTCGGTTATTCCATTGAAGGTTATGCCTTTTGCGCTTTCGTTTACTGGATGTTTTGTTTTTCCATGTCGCAATACAGTCAATCAGTCGAGCGCAAGCTTCATACTGGCCATAAGCGCTAATTACAATATTATCTTTTGAGGGTGAGTCCTGATGAGTGAAACTACAACCGGAATGCAGAGCAAGCTTGAAGTCTCTGACGAAACCATTGTTGAAATTAACGAAATGCACAAATGGTATGGTCAATTTCACGTGCTCAAAAATATTAATCTAACTGTTAAACGTGGAGAGCGTATCGTCATTTGCGGTCCGTCCGGATCTGGCAAGTCGACATTGATACGCTGTATCAACCGGCTGGAAGAGCATCAGCAGGGGCAAATTATTGTCGACGGCACCGAGTTAACCAGCGATCTCAAACACATCGAAGCCACCAGGCGCGAAGTCGGCATGTGCTTCCAGCATTTCAATTTGTTCCCACACTTGACCGTACTGGAAAACTGCACGCTCGCTCCGATTTGGGTGAGAAAAATGTCGAAAGGTGATGCTGAAAAAACTGCGATGAAATTCCTCGAGCGTGTCAAGATCCCCGAGCAGGCTTTGAAATATCCAGGGCAGCTATCGGGTGGCCAACAGCAGCGTGTGGCGATAGCGCGAAGCCTGTGTATGAATCCTAAAGTCATGTTATTTGATGAGCCGACTTCAGCGCTTGATCCGGAAATGATCTCTGAAGTGCTCGACGTCATGGTCGAGCTCGCAGAGGAAGGTATGACCATGCTTTGTGTTACTCACGAGATGGGCTTTGCCAAGAAAGTCGCCAACCGGGTTATTTTCATGGATGTCGGTGAAATCATTGAAGAGAACGAACCGCTTGAATTCTTCAATAATCCACAAAATGAAAGAACGCAGTTGTTCCTGAGCCAGATTATTCAGCATTAGGAGTCTGTCGGACTCAGGATAAATCTCGGTAACTGCTCCTGCGTTGCCTAGGGGCACCTACTGTTGGCGCCTAGAGCGCCTACTTTTGGCGCCTAAAGCGCCTACTTTTGGTGTTCTACTACCGTACATCCTGTACATATCGCTACGATTACCTAAGTCCGTCAGACTCATGGGATCACATCAAATCTGTTATTCGATACATCGCAATGTTAAGCGATCTTTTTGAATAGTGGATCAGTGGATTAAAAAAATGATCGGGCTATTCGAAAAGTAGCGATTAGCTGGATATATTTCAGTCATTCTGCCAACCCTTTACTAACCGCGTAAAAGCTGGCAAATAAGCGGTTGACAGCAGGCAGATTCGCCCCTAAAATTCCGCCCCCTGATAGCAGGCTATACATTGACATGTATGGCCTGCTGTTCGTTGAGAGTCACCAAATAAATAGTCTGCTCGCAGGAGAGTCGAATCGATGGCAACAGTTAACCAGTTGGTACGTAAACCACGCCAGTCTAAGCGTTCGAAGAGTAATGTACCTGCTCTCGAGGCTTCACCACAAAAACGTGGTGTGTGCACTCGTGTCTATACAACCACGCCTAAAAAGCCTAACTCTGCATTGAGGAAAGTGGCGCGTGTGCGTTTGACGACCGGTTATGAAGTAGCATCTTATATAGGTGGTGAAGGCCACAATTTGCAAGAGCACTCGGTGGTTCTGGTTCGCGGTGGTCGTGTTAAGGACCTGCCCGGTGTACGCTACCACGTTGTTCGTGGCAGCCTCGATACCCAGGGCGTGCCAACACGCCGTCAGGGTCGTTCAAAATATGGCGCCAAGCGTCCTAAGTCGTAAGGCTTAGAATTTAAATTACAGGTTCTGGATAAATGCCAAGACGTAGAGAAGTCCCTAAAAGAGTGATACTGCCCGATCCCAAGTTTCATGATCTGCAGATCGCAAAATTTATTAACATGATCATGCGTAATGGCAAGAAGGCCACAGCAGAAAGGATCATGTATTTCGCGCTCGACAATATCGCCCAGAAAAGCAGTGCCGATTCGGTTGAGTTGATGGAAAAAGCACTGGAAAATGTGCGCCCGACGGTCGAAGTTAAATCGCGCCGTGTCGGTGGTGCCACCTACCAGGTGCCGGTTGAAGTGCGAGTATCACGCCGCAATACACTGGCGATGCGTTGGTTGATCGAAGCGGCGCAAAAGCGTGGCGAAAAAACCATGGCACAAAAGCTTGCGGGTGAATTGCTGGATGCTTCTGAAAGCAAAGGATCAGCGGTGAAAAAACGCGAAGATACACACCGTATGGCCGAAGCGAATAAAGCATTCGCACATTTTCGCTGGTAAGTAGTAAGTAGCTAACTGGTTACATTTTACAGACACAATTGAAGGCAGCACGGTGGCTCGTACGACCCCGATTACACAGTATCGAAATATCGGCATTATGGCCCATATCGATGCTGGCAAGACCACCACGACAGAGCGGATTCTGTTTTATACCGGTGTCTCGCATAAGATAGGTGAAGTCCACGACGGCGCGGCCGTGATGGACTGGATGGAGCAGGAACAGGAGCGGGGTATAACTATTACCTCGGCCGCGACCACCTGCTTCTGGAAAGGCATGGATGAGCAGTTCGCTCAGCACAGGATCAATATTATTGATACACCTGGGCACGTCGATTTTACTATCGAGGTAGAGCGTTCGTTACGAGTTCTTGATGGCGCCTGCGCAGTATTTTGTGCGGTTGGCGGTGTCGAGCCGCAGTCGGAAACGGTTTGGCGGCAAGCGAACAAGTACCACGTGCCACGCATGGCATTTGTTAACAAGATGGATCGTTCCGGCGCAGATTTTTTGCGGGTGGTTGAGCAGATTAAAGATCGCCTCGGTAGTAGTCCGGTTCCGATGCAATTAAACATTGGTGCCGAAGACCAGTTTAAAGGTGTGGTTGACCTGGTAAAGATGAAGGCCATTATCTGGGATGAATCCAACATGGGAACCACCTATGTGGAGCAGGACATTCCAGCCGACATGCTCGCCGAGTGCGAGCAGTGGCGCGAAAAAATGATCGAAGTCGCGGCTGAGGCTGACGACGACTTGATGGAAATCTACCTTGAAGAAGGTAGGTTGAGTGAAGACGAGATATACCGGGGCATACGAGCCCGCACCTTAAGTGGTGAAATAGTGCCGACATTTTGCGGCAGTGCCTTCAAGAATAAGGGGGTGCAGGCCATCCTCGACGCGGTAGTACTTTATATGCCATCACCGCTTGACGTACCCGCGATTAAGGGTGTTTTGGAAGATGGTGAGAGTGAAGGTGAAAGAATAGCTGATGATAAAGCGCCTTTCGCATCACTGGCATTTAAGATAGCAACAGACCCGTTTGTTGGTAACCTGACCTTTTTCCGTGTCTACTCGGGAACATTAAAGTCGGGCGACTCGGTGTACAACACGGTCCGTGGCAAGAAAGAACGTATCGGACGACTTTTGCAAATGCATGCGAATTCGCGCGAAGAATTGAAGGAAGTCCGTGCCGGCGATATCGCGGCGGCGGTAGGGCTTAAAGATGTCAATACCGGCGATACGTTGTGCGACGTCAGTAACAGGATAATGCTGGAGCGCATGGATTTTCCGGATCCGGTAATCTCGGTGGCGGTTGAACCGAAGACCTTATCCGACCAGGATAAAATGGGCGTGGCGCTCGGTAAGCTGGCGAAGGAGGATCCTTCGTTCAGAGTGCATACCGACGAGGAGTCGGGGCAGACGATTATATCCGGCATGGGTGAATTACACCTGGATATTATTGTCGACCGCATGAAGCGCGAGTTTCAGGTCGGGGCGAATATCGGTAAACCGCAGGTCGCGTTTCGTGAAACGATTCGCAAGACGGTCGAACAGGAAGGTAAGTTTGTGCGCCAGACAGGTGGCCGTGGTATGTACGGCCACGTATGGCTGAAGTTGGAACCGCTGGAAACAGGTGCCGGTTACCAATTTGAGAATGCCGTTGTTGGTGGCGTGGTGCCGAGGGAATATATTTCGGCAGTCGACAAAGGGATTCAGGAACAGCTGGAAAACGGTATTATTGCCGGATTTCCACTGGTGGACATTAAGGTAACCCTGTTTGACGGGTCCTACCATGATGTCGACTCGAACGAAATGGCGTTTAAGCTGGCGGGTTCGCAGGCTTTACGCGAAGGTGCGCTGGCAGCGGATACGGTGTTGCTTGAGCCGCTGATGAAAGTTGAAGTCGTCACCCCGGAAGATTATATGGGTGATGTGATGGGTGATCTAAATCGTCGACGAGGAATTGTTGCCGGTATGGATGACTCGGTAGCCGGCAAGATTGTTCGCGCTTCCGTGCCGCTTGCAGAGATGTTCGGCTATGCAACCGATTTGCGCTCGGCGACTCAGGGAAGGGCGACCTACTCCATGGAATTTGAGAAGTATACAGAGGCGCCAAAAAGTATTGCAGATGCAATCATAAATGGCAGTAATTAATGCAGTTGTTGGTTGGTTAAAGCTGGTTGATAAAAATTGGTTAGTAAAACAAGGCGATAAAAAGCCAAAAAGTTGAGAGAAATCTTATGTCAAAAGTAAAATTTGAAAGAAACAAGCCCCACGTCAATGTGGGTACGATAGGCCACGTTGATCACGGTAAGAC
>CAXMRQ010000156.1:0-10457 GCA_964196115.1 uncultured Gammaproteobacteria bacterium | reverse complement strand
CCCCGTCAAAAGTTACTTGACGAGAAAGCTAAAATCAAACAAAAAACGTTTAGTGAACTCGCTAAATATCTATCGCATGTAGTACCAATACATCATCTAAAAATGGTCAGATCAGGCCTGATGAGCAGGCGAAGAATCTATCGCAAAGAAAATACCTTTTGGGCTTTTTACTATCAAATACTAGATGCAGATGGTGGTTGCCAGGAGGTAGTGCGAAAGCTGCAAGCTGTCGCTTCCATTCATGCCAAAACGGTGCCTTCATCTTCAACCGCAGCCTACTGCCAAGCGCGTAAGAATCTTGATTTAACCGAACTGGAGGCAGTACTTTCAGACCTGTCAAAAAGGCGTTTGGGTTCGTCCAGTAAGCTTCAAGGACGCCGAGTGATTGTTGCTGATGGTACGGGTATCAGCATGCCAGACACGCAAGCCAATCAAGAAGTCTGGCCTCAAACACGGGCACAAAAAATTGGCTGTGGATTCCCACAAGCACGTATTTGTGCCTGTTTTGATTTGGCATCTGGAATGCTAAACAGTTATCAAATTGGTAACAATAAAAGTCATAAACTACCACTATTACGAAAACAATGGGCCGAGTTTGATGAGGGCGATATTTTCTTAGGGGATAAGATGTTTTGCAGCTATTACGATATCTCAAGGCTAGCTGACCAAGGTGTAGATTCGGTAGTCACTTTGCGTAGAAAGCCTGTAACAGCAGCAGAATCAGACAAGATTTTGGGTGATGATGACCTGCTTATTCATTGGGAAAAACCAATACGATCCCATTCAACCAGCTATACCAAGGTACAAGGAGAATTATTGCCAGAGCGATTACCACTTCGACAAATTAAAGTAACTGTACAACAGAAAGGCTTTCGTGTTTCTAGCTTCTACATTGTTACCACGTTGTTAGATCCAGAACTATATCCGGCCGAAGTTATCGCTGATTTATACTTGCAGCGTTGGGATGTGGAGATCAATTTCCGTGATATAAAAACAACTATGGATATGGATGTTCTGCGCTGTAAAACGCCTGAAATGATTCGCAAAGAAATAGTCATACACTTTATTGTTTATAATGCTATTCGGCAATTAATGTTGGAGTCAGCTGAGTTTTCTAAAACAGAAGTAAGACGTGTGAGCTTCAAGGCAAGTATCCAGGCTATAAGACAATGGGAGCCACACTTAATCCAACTGACTCGTTCTAATAAATGGCAATTATTGCATCAGCTGTATCAACTAATAGTGCAGAAAGTAGTGCTTGAGCGGCCAGGAAGAAGAGAACCTCGAGCGATAAAAAGGCGGCCAAAGAATTATCAACGAATGACTAATCCAAGACATCTAATGCAGGAGACTCCGCATCGAGGTAAAAATCTTGTTGAAGGCGCTTAACTTAGGGCCATTCTAATATGTCCCCGGAACTCGCCCTTCGGTGATCTGTTAAAAAAACACATTTACCAAAATAGTACAAGTATCAGGATGGTAAGTAAGAAAAAGACAAGTAGACCTTCACAAATTCGTAATCCAATGTGACGTTCCGGTAATGTTAGCTTCGGTGTTGATTGTGGCTTGTAAACCTTTTGCATCTGCTTCACTCCCCCACCGAAAACTATAACAATCAAATCCCGCTACTACATCCCCCATACAAGGTAAAAGTATTGAGACTAAGGTGTTGCGTCGATCAGTTGAACCCGTCTCATATAGGCACATACCGGAAACGTCCAGTCTGAGCCAGAGCATCTGCTTCCGGTTAGCCGACGTTCATTGTACAAGTGGGAACTAGTGCTTTCGGCCAATTGCTGACCTTAGAGCTGAGCGTCTGTGTTCTACTTCGTCAAGCTAATCCAGCGCTCAGAGCTAGATTAGGCAGTCTTGATAAGTATTTTCAAGTAGGAGCGGGTATCATCATCCCACCCGCTGGCGTCTTCGTCGTGAGCAATTTTCGCGTGTAACTCCATCAGACTCCAGACCTCTTCTTTCGTCTCTGCGACAACTTTCCCAGGACAAGTTTCCATGCCCTCACAATCTGCACAAGCATAGGAATAAGCCATATTCTATTCCCTTAACATTATGGTCGCGGTCAATATTTCAAATAGCGTGTACATTGACGATGTTTTAAATATTGCTAATTCATCTGTTTTAATGAAAAAAACACTATGAACAATAACCAAGCGGTTGTTTCGAGTACATTAAAAAACACTATCACGATGCAAATTTGAATGTCGGCCTACAGTTAGCTGCCGTTCAAAGCTTTGGGTAGTTTGGCAGGGTTCGGGCACACAGCGATAATCCGATGTTAGCTTGGAACCATACTATAGGTTTATATCTGGCAGATCATCAGAAGAACCTCACCCGCGTAGATCGTCCTCGGGGGTGGATCGACTAAGCGACGATCCAGTGCAGTATTGCAGTCAGGCTGGAGCTGTGGCATTTTTGGAAAGACCGTTTTCCCAGAAGCAATTCATACGCTTACTGAATTGTCTTCGCGCTGGACGATCCTTAGCGCTGGGGATTATGCCCCTACGAATGGGAGCATAGCCCCAAAACCGGTTTCCTCCGATTTGATTCGGTTTGCTCACTCCAGAGATAAATTCCTTTTAATCAAATGCTTATAGATATTATTGTACACATGATAGTTATTGGAACGATCTTTGCACGTTTATATGGAAATGAACAAAAAATCAGTTCTGAGGAATACCACCATGGCATGTTACGTTCCAGGTTGTCTCGGTAATTATAATTTTGACAACATTGCGCTAATTGCACGAAAACGGTTTATTGACGGCTGCAATACAATTGACTTGATGAGAAATGCGAAGACTCATCGGGAAAAAGAAGAGATTGCCCTGGTCGCCATGCTGGATCTGAACGATGGAACTGTTACGGATCTGAAGCTTGACTGCAATCACGCTGGCACATGCAAAGTCACCAATTGCAGAATCCTTCTTAAAAAAATGATAAAAGAAGATTTAGTTCATAAAAGTAAATCCCTGGATCAGCCGGAATCTAGTGCCTGATGGAATATCACAAATACTATAACTTATCAGATAGCGACGACTGAAAAATCGTCAGAATTCTGTATTTTTAATTTCAAGTCCCATCCTCTACTGGAGAGCAAATAGTATGAATAACAACTATAACAACCAAGACCAGATTTGGCCTGGAGACTGGATGGGGAATGATACTCACTCATCAGAAGACAATTTGATCTTTATGGATGGTAAAGAACGTTGGGAATATCTTAAGGGAAAACCAAGACACCTAAAGAAGAAAAGTAAAGTTGAGTCAGTAATTCAATACCTGTCGGATTTGATAGAATTTTAATCATCTGCAATTCTTAAATGTCCGCTTGTGGGTCGGAAGCCGCCTTTCACTATCGATGATCGAATGTCGGCTTCCGGTTAGCAGACCTTCAGGTGCATGGTTTCAAAGGTCAGAAATCGACCAGGTGCAGTCATTTGACCTGGCGAAATATTTAGATTCGTCTCATCTTCGAGTTAGTGTTATACAGGGGTGTATACCTCCGTTAACATGGCCACTGTATATTTAATGCCGGGATGCATCTAAAACAAAGAAGTAAGAAGAGATTCTACAAATGAAATTTATAAACGTATTGAATGGGTTCTTGTTCGTGACTTTGTTGAGCTCATGCGTTGTCCATGAAAATCCAAACGGCATCAATCAAGGTAATGTTCTGTCATTTGGGACAAAAGAAGATATAACTTATGCTGGAATTATTTGGCGTACTATGGAAGCCGAACGACTAGTCGGAAAAAATGAAATCAAACTAAAACCATTCTTTGGCGGAGCAAGGCCACACGGTATGGTTCTTGAACTGGCGTACAAGAATATTAAAGTTAATAATCATGACGGATTCATTGTTGTGAAGAAGAACTATGATGGCATGGGTGTTACGGTAGAGTCGGTAAAGAGTAATCGTTCTAAATATCTTTCATCTATTACCATTATGTACCAAAGGGAAAGTGGATACGATGAAGATAATCAGGATTGGTTCTGGGTTAAATATAATCCAGATGGGAGTCTTTTTCAGAAAAAATTCGAAGGCAAAATAATGCAAATGGCAGGTAGGATATGGAAGGGAGAAACCATAGACCAAAACAAGGGTTGTCTCTACTGTCATAGATCAGCCGGTGGTGGAGACTATATTTTTTATCCTAATATTAAGAATACTAAATGAGAAACCGTAGGAATTATCTGGTCGTGAGAAAGCACTATAAGGCCAATCAACATGGACGTCATAAAGCACAGTTGCACATTACTTTATGATGCTGGTTATTTGGAGTGTCATCGATAACTCCAGGTGGCGGCTATAGATCACGCCTCAAGCCTCGGTAGATATGGACGAATGCTCAAATCTACCCCGTTTTAAAAAATGAAGTGTTTGTTCGATAACCTGGGGACGGTTCATCATGAAGGAGTGGGTATAGGGCAGGACAATAAAATCGGTCATGCCTTCGAGTCTGGCGTTTTGGGTTGACACCTTACCGTCGTTTTCACCAGAAATTAGCGCTGAATAAAATGGATTCAGACTTCGGTTGCCGGCGATTATACCGACTTCATAGTCTACCGCCCCGAGCGAATTGGGCAGGCTCGAGGCATCGGTTCCGAGCTGCATAGCAGCGGGGCCGCTGATCAGATTAAACAACTGCGATTGAGATAGACGATCGACCAGCTCGCTACCGGCGTTAGGTGGAGCGAGCATGACGACGCGTCCGAGGTTGTTGATATCGTGTCTCGCCAGGTAAAAACGGATTAAAATCCCACCCATCGAATGAGTGACAAAATGAATGCGCTCGGCCTGATGATTTTCGATGCAATGATGGATAGCCTGTTCAATCGTAGCTTGCGAGAGTAATTCGATTGGTTTTTTTCTCGACGGATAATTGCAATTACAAACGTGATAGCCGTTCTTCTTTAAAGCGACTTCGATTTTTTGCATGGATCGATTAGTGCGAGCCAAACCGTGCAGTAGAATGACGCATTCGTTTAACTGGCTGAGGGAGTTCAATAATCGGATTCCATCGACTGGGTTAATATTAGGATTCTTTATTATCCTAGGAAACGCAGTTGGGCGCGGAAAAGACATGTACCAAAAGTAGGCGCTTTAGGCGAGATATTGGCGTGCATAGTGAAATCAAATAATTCGTAGTCACCTTATTGGTGATGAGAAGTTATTTGGTTTTGCTAGGTGCGTCAAGAGCTTGTGTGAACTTTCGTGATCCAACTGCGTTTTCTAGGATTTTATGCCAATCATCTTCACA
The DNA here is from genome assembly GCA_964196115.1 of uncultured Gammaproteobacteria bacterium. GTDB lineage: Bacteria > Pseudomonadota > Gammaproteobacteria. The sequence goes on along the minus strand of CAXMRQ010000156.1, from coordinate 5,178 downwards.
ACCCAGCTGTGCGAGTAATTGATCACTCGCTATTTGAGTCGGTCTAAGGATAAAATTCGCGGCTATGCCTGAACTATCTGAACATTTAAGCGGCTTTTTAAAAGACCTGAAACAGTTGGGTTTCGCAGGCGACAGCGAAACTAGTTACGGCGCACGCATTGTTGCTGCCACGGACAACAGCATCTATCAGGTACTGCCTGAGGCCATTCTGTATCCGGCCAATGGGCAGGATATCAATCATATTATCAAGGCAATCGCAGGACAGCCTGGCAATCGTATTTCTATCACAGCGCGTGGCGGCGGTACCGGTACCAATGGTCAGTCACTGAATCAAAATGTAATTGTCGATACCTCACGATACCTGCGTAATATCCTTCATTTCGATGAAAATAAGAGACAGGTTTGTGTCGAACCGGGTGTAGTGCTCGACCAGTTGAATGAGTTTCTCCATCCCTATGGTTTGTTTTTCCCGGCCAACGTATCGACTTCGTCGCGAGCCACTATCGGCGGCATGGTGGCCACCGATGCGTCGGGTAAGGGCTCGCGAATCTATGGTAAAACCTCGGCTTACATCGAACAGCTTGATGTGGTGCTATGTGATGCTTCCGACTACCAGATTAAACCGACACCGATAGAAAATTTGCAGGCATTGAAGGACAACTCTCTGGGTGATCGGCTGCAATTTGATGTCTACCAGAGCGTGAACCAGCATCGTGATGAAATAGACCGCGTGTTCCCCGATCTGAATCGAGGATTGACCGGCTATAACCTGAAACAGCTGCTCAGCGACGACCTGTTGCGCATGAGCTATTTGCTGGCCGGCTCTGAAGGTACGCTGGCATTTACCAAAGCAATAACGTTGCGAGTGGTTCCATTGCCAAAATATAAGGCATTAATCGCGGTGCTCTACGATGACTATCTGAAAGCGCTGCGACATGTCGCCGAATTATGCCAATCCAACCCGGCGGCGATAGAAATTCTGGACGACAAGCTGATTGCCCAGGCGCAACGCGATACCGTCTGGCAGGATATTCAGTCGGTGTTTAAAGATCTGCCCTTGAATCAGACCTACCGGGCGATGAATTTTATTGAAGTAATTGCCGACAATGCGACATCGATCCGGAATCAATGCGAGAAATTTAACGCCCATATTCAGCGTACCGCCAACGAATTTGGCGTTGTGGCGAGTCTGGTCGAAACCGACGCGAAAACTATTGCATCGCTGTGGAATCTGCGTGGCAGGTCGGTGGGGCTGCTGGCAATGATCGAAGGAAAACCCCAGGGACTTGCTTTTGTAGAAGATTCCACCGTGCCGCCGGAAGTGCTTGCCGATTATGTAGAAGAATTCCGCGCTATTCTTGATGATCACAATATTGATTATGCGATGTACGGTCATGCCGATGTGGGTTGTTTGCACGTTCGGCCGATGCTCGACATGACCCAGCAGTCGAACCGCGACATGATTCGCAGTATTACCGACAGGGTCGCAGCACTGGTGAAGCGCTATGGCGGATTGTTATGGGGTGAGCATGGGCGTGGTTATCGGGGCGAGTATTCGCCGATGTTTTTTGGCGAGCATTTGATGCCGGTATTGCATCAAATCAAAACTGCATTCGATCCGCATAATATGTTTAATCCGGGGAAGCTCGCCGTACCGGCTGACAGTGCTATCGAGGTGGAAAAAATCGACGAGGTGCAGTTTCGCGGTGCGCTTGACGAGCAAATTCATCCTGACTGGTCGGGACGTTATGAGTCCGCGATCAACTGTAATGGCAACGCCACCTGTTTTAGCTGGCAGGTGAATGACGCGATGTGCCCCTCCTACAAGGCGACAAAAGATAAAACCTTGTCACCCAAAGGCAGGGCGGCGATGTTGCGCGAATGGGCGAGACTGCAGTCAACCGAGCCCGGTTCCGAACGAATACGAATGCTGGAAACCGAACTTTATACTTCGCTAAATGCCTGTCTGTCGTGTAAATCCTGTACGTATAGTTGTCCGATCAAGGTGGACATACCCGACCTTAAATCATCCTTTTTACAGCATTATTACCAAAGCCATAAGCGCCCTGCCCGAGACTGGTTGTTTACAAAACTGGAATTACTACTAGGGTTCGCCAATGGGTATCCGGCTCTGGCGAACCTGATTCTAGGCAATTCACTATCACGGTTGGTATTACGTGAGGTTTTCGGAATCGTCGCGTTGCCCGAGTTTTCGGCCTCTTTAATAAAAGGCTTTAAAATCAGGAAGGCGCGGTGTTTTGAGATTGATAATTTGCCGCATCGGGAACCCGATAACGAAAATAAAGTTATATTGCTGCCAGACAGTTTTAACGCCAGCTTCGACAGTCAGCTGCTACTGGCTGCCTACGACCTGTTAACGAAATTTGGCTATCAGGTACTGGTTGCACCGGTATTGCACAATGGTAAGGCATTGCACGTAAAAGGCTTTCGAAACGAATTTCGACGACGCACAGAGGCCCATTTAGATCAAATTAATCAACTCGCAGCAATTGGCTTACCACTGCTCAATGTGGAGGTGGTTTCGCGCCTGATGCACGAAAAAGAATACGCCGATGTACTTGGGCAGGCGCCTGATTATCAGATCTGGTCGATCGAACACTGGCTTGGGGATCAAATTAAACAGGGCAGGTTAAATCACTTTTCCAACATTGCGGAAAACCATCAGGAATTATTATTGTTACCGCATTGTATGGAACAGACCGCCGATAAGCAGTCCTCAAAGGATTGGGAAACAATATTCCAGCATCTGGGTTTATCCTTAAGCACCAGGGCAGCCGGTTGTTGTGGTATGGCTGGATTGTTTGGACACGAACGTGAAAACCAGCCACTGTCAGCTAAAATCTTCGGACTGAACTGGATGGGCCTAGTAAACAGTCACGCCGGACAGATACTCGCGAGTGGTTTTTCCTGTCGATGTCAGTTAAAAAACCATGGTCAGTCGGCTCAGCACCCATTGGTTTTTTTGAACAGGCAGGTCGAGCTAGTTGCTGCCTAGAAAGCTGGTCATTCTGCTACATGAGGCACATTTTCAATGCCTGAATCGACGACTGGCTCAAGGGCTGTATCGACGCCTGGCTCAGCAGGTACAACAACAGATTCTATGGGTGAATCAACTACCTGCTCTAAAAACTGACGGAATCGCTCCCAGGACTTTCGATCCGCATCTTCGTGGTATCTTTCGGTATTAAATACGGTAAAGGCGTGGGAAGCGCCACTATAGGTGACCATCTCATGCGCTACATCAGCTTTTTCCAGGTCGTTCGCGAGACCGGCAAATTGATTCATCGTGATTGCGGTGTCGGCAGAGCCATGCATGATTAATACTTCGCCTTTGGTCTTACTGTAATCCTGCTTTGCAGGTGTTTTAAGGACACCGTAAAATGTGGCAAACCCCTTCAGGTCGGTACCGGAGCGAGCGAGTTCGAGTACTGCGGCACCACCGAAGCCATAACCCATCGCCACGGCGTTATTAGTATTCGCCCCTAAACGAAGCTGCCTTTTTGAGTGCGCCGGTCAATAATGCACGCATCTTGTCGCGGTCTTTGTAAAGCTCATCAGTATACTGCCGCTTGTCTGCGACTCTGGTAGGGCGTATGTCCGAGCCGAACAGGTCAGCTGCGAACACCGAATAACCCATTTCGGCGATCATTTCTGCGCGCTCGACTTCATAGTCGGTGAGTCCTGCCCAGTCATGAATTAACAACACCAATGGTGCATCTGCTGAAGCGCTAACATAATATCACTGGTAGTTTTCCCCATTTATTTCATAGTCGACCGGCATGCCGACAGCATAGGCTGATGACAGAGCTAGACTAAGTAGAATACTCGTGATAATTTTCATTGGTTCTATCCTGACCCGGAACAGGCTGTTCCTTAATATGGCATATTATTCAGTGCTAAATGTACAGACTAAATATACTCGGAGTAATTCAAGCGTCAATAGTGGAGAGTTCACATTTCCTGTTATTAGTTTATGATGAACCAGACCGCATAACACCAGTCAAACCGATATAGATCAACTTTAAAATTAGTCATCGTCGTGGATATGAATAGTGTAAATCGAATAATCATAGTCTTGCTGTTAATGTTTAACAGCCAATTAGGCCTTGCCGACAAGGCGATTCTTGCGGGCGGTTGCTTCTGGTGCATGGAGTCGGATTACGAATCCCTGGAAGGCGTTAGCGATGTCGTGTCCGGATTTACCGGTGGCACATTGAAAAATCCTACCTATAACGGTAATCACAGCGGACATTACGAAGCGGTCGAGATTACCTATGACCCGAAGGTGGTCGATTACCGGGGCATACTCGATCATTTCTGGGTCAATATCGATCCGTTCGATGATCGGGGTCAGTTTTGTGACAAGGGCCATAGTTACTTAAGCGCGGTGTTTGTAGCGTCAGATGAGGAAAGGAAACTGGCGCAAAAATCGAAGCAAAAAGTCATAGAAATGTTTCCGGGTCAGACTGTCGTAACCCCTGTACTTGATGCGATGACTTTTTATCCAATTGCTGGTGATGAAAGTTATCACCAGGATTTTTACAAAAATAATCCGATTCGTTACAACGCTTACCGATGGGGTTGTGGGCGCGACAAGCGGTTGCGAGAGATCTGGGGTGATCGGGCAACCCATTAGCCGCTCCTGGACGAATATTATACTGAATATGTGTCAGCAGTCGGAATCGCGAAGAATATAGAGTCTGTTACCTGATGGCTACCAGGTGTTACTATTTGCGATTCACGTTATCTAGGAGTCTGTCGGACTTTAGGATAAATCTCGGTAACTGCTCCTGCGTCGCCTAAAGCGCCTACTGTTGGTACTCTACCACCTGCATCCATGCAGGCGTACTGCGGAAACGCCATTTTGGTCAGATTTTCCTATCCATTTCGTTAAATATGAATGACTATTCGCCTCAATCGATAGAAAAATCTGACTCAAAATGGCTTTCCCTCGACAATTGCGTCCTGCATCGCCTAAAAGCGCCTACTGTTGGTGTTCTACTACCGTACATCCTGTACATATCGCTACGATCGCCTATAAAGCGCCTACTGTTGGTACCTAAGTCCGACAGACTCCTAGGAAAACGCAAAGCTGCATCAACACCAACCCTGCTAGCGATAATGCACCGCGGTAATTTCATACTCTCTGGCACCAGC
>CAXMRQ010000155.1:0-18187 GCA_964196115.1 uncultured Gammaproteobacteria bacterium | reverse complement strand
CTTTAAATATCCGATCGTATAAAAGTCGCGAAAACAATGATCTTTTGGCGAGAATTGCTGCTGCTACCAGAGCGGCTACCGATAGAAATACCATTAACATAATCCTAGGAAACGCAGTTGGGCGCGAAAAAGACGCGTAAGTTATTGGCGTGCATAGTGATATCAAATAATTCGTAGTTACCTACATGGATGTGGGGTATGCAGATAATGCAGGAGCAATTACCTGTCACCTTATTGGTAATGAGAAGTTATTTGGTTTTGATAGGTGCGTCAAGAGCTCGCTTAAAAGCGCCTACTTTTGGTGCGTGGACTTCCGTGATCCAACTGCGTTTTCTAGGATAATTGTGACTCCTTTTTGTCTTAGTCGACTTCACTGCAAGCATTATTACTAAGTATCATCGAACAGGCTCTGATACTGGTAACGTTTTGTATATAGAATTAACCGGCAATTACCTAATGCCAGGTTACCGCAGCCATAATTTCGGATTCGAAATTGCTTCAATTATAAAATCCGCCGATTATACTGGTTTGCAAACGGCATCTAAACCCAGAATCATGCAAAATTTGAAATTCAATCGTTGGCATGAAAGGCAGCTATATTACAGTTTTGCCTGGTTAATCAGCTGCCTGATGTGCGGGTTTTTGTTCGTCGTGATTCTTGAATTTGTCGGCCTGGGTTCCTCCGGAGTTATATTAATTATTACCCTTATCACCCTTTACGGGGTCGGCCTCGGTATAATTGAGCTGTTTCGCCAATTCTGGTTGCGATTTTCCTACGCTCAGCTGTGTGCGAGTGCGGCCACCTGTAAAAGTTGTGGTGCTTACGGCCTGTTCAACGTCAAGGTTGAGGTCAAACCAATTTATGCCCGATGCAAAAAATGCGACCACAGATGGGTGATTGAGTGAGCAAATACAATGTCAAATAAAGCGACCTGTGTTTATCTGGGACAACCGCTGGCCGATTATGGCTTCAAAGATGGTCATCCGTTTGGACCTCAACGCCACGACGTTTTTCAGGCTGAATTAATCCGTCAGGGGTTGAATAAACCGGTCGATATTCTGGAACCAGTTAAGGCCACAGCAGATTTGATCGAGTTGTTCCATACCGACGATTATATTGAAAAGGTACGCGACTATTCGAAGTTTGGTACCGGCTACCTCGATGGTGGCGACACGCCATCATTTATTGGCATGTATGAAGCAGCCAGTAGCGTCGCTGGCTCGGTCACCGATGCCATTGACCGCATTATGGCGAAGCAGTACCGCCGTGCATTTTCGCCGATTGCCGGCCTACACCACGCACGTCGTCATGTCGCCGCCGGTTTTTGCGTGTTTAATGATTGCGGCATTGCTATCGAATACCTGCGTCATCAATATGGCGTTAAACGTGTAGCCTACATCGATATCGACGCACACCATGGCGATGGTGTGTTTTACAGTTTTGAAGATGATCCTGATTTACTATTTGCGGATATTCACCAGGATGGTCGCACGCTATACCCGGGCACAGGTGCGGAAGAAGAAACTGGCAAGGGTGAGGCGGTGGGTACCAAGTTAAATATTCCTGTCCCACCATTTTCTGACGATACGGTTTTTCAGTCCGTCTGGCCGCTGGTCGAGACCTATTTGCAAAAACATGAACCGGAATTTATTTTACTACAATGTGGCGCGGACAGTATCGCGGGTGATCCGATTACCAATATGGCTTTTAGTCCGGCATCCCACGCTTATGCCGCCGAACGCCTGTGCGGACTGGCCGATCAATACTGCGATGGCAAAATGCTGGCAATGGGTGGTGGTGGTTATAATCACGATAATATAGCGCGCGCCTGGACCGCAGTGGTCGACTCGATGGTGAAAGCCAGCTAGCCAGGGATCATGTTATTCCCATCGTACATAGTTCGCGTCATCGATTGCGGATTGGAGTAATTCAAGCAATGGCACCGCCCGGGTATGCAAGCTAACCGCCGGTTGATCGTCATCGGCATCACCCGCAGGCTCGACTATTTCCATCACTGACTCAAGCCCCTGTTTTAAATTGCTCAGGGCCTGCGGCACATCTTCTGCAGTAATCGCCCCTGGCACCGAAACCCCGTAGTCCATCATTTTAAGCAATTTTTCCCCAACATCACCAAACATGGTGATGTTGGCATAGGATTTCGTTTTAAAAGTAATCAACATAATAAATAGACCCCTTAATTTATCCTTGTTTGAGCTTCAACATACGCATTCGGTTCACCACAGCAACTAATTCCTGTAAACGCGGTAGCGCAAGTTTACCCATCGGATAAGCTGTAATGCTATCGAAACCACTTTGCTTTAACCGCTCATATATAACCCTAAGGCCGCCAACAATATCGCTATCCTGTAGATTATTATCCTGTTCATATTTATCAATCAGATAACCAATCGATAACAACTGGGCCGTATCAACCAGTTGTTCGAGTGATTGTAGCGGAATATCCTCCTCACCAAATTGCAATAAGCGGGTGCCGAAAGCCTTTATTTTCGGTTTTCCTGATGGACCGAGCACCGATAAACAATTTTTAACTGGTATTCTATCGCTGCGTTGCACAATATGGTCGATTTCGGATTCAGCAACAACATCAGAATGTGACAGTTCATGGGCTCTTAGGGTCATATCCACCGGCTGATAGTTATCCATCATTACAACCTGGTCAGCGAGTGAAAAATAGTCTCCTGAACCACCCATCACCATGACAACAGAGATAGCATATTGATCGTACAGTTGCCGAATTCTTTGCGATAACGGTGTTATCGGTTCCTTATCTTTCGGCACTAACGATTGCATACGTCGATCTCGGATTAGAAAATTGCTCGCCGAGGTATCCTCGTCAATCAGTAACGTTTGAACGCCCGAGGACAATGCTTCAATAATACTCGCTGCCTGCGAACTGCTGCCGCTGGCATTGGCGGTAGTGAAAAAACTGCAGTCTTTTCCACCGGGAAGATTTTGAATAAACGACCGGATATCAACACCCGAGATCGACCGGCCATCTTCGGCCTGCAGCTTGAAACTGCTGGAGTCGCTAACTACCAGCTCCCGACCATCACCCGGAATATGATTATAAACACCCTGCTCGATTGCACGTAATAATGTCGATTTGCCATGGAAGCCTCCGCCGACAATCAAATTTATGCCTTTCGGAAAGGCAACTCCACTTACCATAGCCCGATGCTTCAACGGCAGTTCAATTGCTATCGAGTTCGGCGCCTTAATTTTTATTGCATCTTCCAGGGGTGCGTCGTCAACACCAGTTTTGCGCGCCAGATTCGAACCGTCGGCAATAAAAGCGATTAAGTTATTCGGCTCAAGCTGTGCGCGTAGAAAATGCTGGTCTTCGACACAATTGATATGTTGCTTTGCAGCATCCAGATGTTTGCTCATCTGGATTAATGCCGAATCGACAATCGCGGGTAGTTCGTCGAAAAACATGATTCTTGCCTGCTGGGCGTCGATGCTTCGATTGTTGGCCGGTAAGCCAATTTGAAACCTGATTTCGAGCCGCGATGAATCGATTGAGACGGTGCTACGATGTAACACCTGTTGACCATAACTCACTATTTGAAATTCTCCACCACGGCCCGACCCGCGGTTTCCTTTAACGATCGAGTCTATCGAGGCCGCAAAGCGACGGCCGAAAAAATCCTCCATGGCTATACGTCGAACCGGATTGTCGTAAAAATGCTCCGGTATCGAGGTAGAATTTATCGGTAGAATTACCCGGCAACGCGATGGTTCGGCAAACGGATCTCCCTGTACATGATCAATAAAAAGGCAGAAATCAACGAACTCGAATTCGCCCTGTATACGCTTATAGGCCTTATACCCCTGACCGTCAGCATCGGTTAATAAATTTGCCAGGTTGTGCATGATAATCAACTATATCAATAGCTAAACATTGCTCCAAATATTTAAAAATGTCCAGACAACCAGCGAAGTCTTTCAAAAACATTTTATATCGGTAAAATCGCGTTCGTGTTTCTCCCCGTGAGCTATATCTTGAATAAGAGTTTTATTACCAATGCGCTCGCTCTGGGGCTAGCGATTATCGCTTATTCCATACAACACCGTTTGCTATTTACAGTGAGTATTTTCGCCCTCTCTGGTGCGATCACCAACTGGCTTGCTGTACACATGTTATTTGAAAAAATACCGGGCATGTATGGCTCTGGTGTCATACCGGCACGCTTTGAAGACTTCAAACTCGGTATCCGGGATTTGATGATGACGCAATTTTTTAGTGAAGAAAATATTGACCGCTTTCTGAATCGGGACAAGCTGCAGAATCCGGGGCATCATTTGTCTGCGGTAATTGAGAAAGTTAATCTGGAACCTGCATTCGACACGTTGGTAAAAACCATCATGGAATCGTCCTTCGGCGGAATGCTGTCGATGCTGGGTGGACAGGAGGCGCTTACCCCACTAAAACAGCCTTTTATCGATAACATGCGCCTGTCGATTATTGACATCGCGTCGAGTGAAGAATTCTCGAATCTGTTAATTGGGGAACTTGAGCAACCCGATGCTATTGCAGATATCCGTCAGAACATCCATGAAATAACTGATAAACGCCTTAACGAATTAACACCCGAACTGGTGAAAACTATTATTCAGGATATGATTCGCAAACATCTCGGCTGGTTAGTAGTCTGGGGTGGTATATTTGGTGGTCTGATAGGATTGATCAGTGGGCTACTCAATATCTTATAAATTGGCGCTATTGTCAGGCCGCATAATTAAATTTATTTTATTCACTCGAAAAGTAGATTAAATCAACATCTGTATGATCGACTTTTTTACCCAGGCTGATAAAACCATCGCCATATAATGCCAGCTCCTCTCGCCTTAGAAATATTTCCAGTCCATCGTTAGTTTTTATAAACGTGCCATTAGTACTCTGATCGGTAATAATAAATTTTCCCCGTTTATGCTCCACCTTGGAATGGTACCGCGATATTAACTCACCCTGTATCACTAGCTCGCAATCAGTACCACGACCGAGAACAAAAGAAGTTGTCGTATCTGGCAGATCAATTTTATTTTTACCGCAGGTCAAACTCAGAACCTTAGCCTGGTGATGCCTGGCCGGATTAGTAAAACTACTCGCGGTGGCCATGTTGGTAATATCGCTTTCTTCTTCCCAGCTAAGCAGGTAAACGTCTAGCGGTTCTTGCCGACCTTTGACACGTAAGCGGTCGAACGGACGGGTACGATTAATCAGTTCCGAATTTTTTATTAAAAACGCTAACTCCTTGGAACAGAGGATTTGCCGAGCTTTGGCCATGCTGGCAATACGCGCAGCAATATTAACCGTATCGCCGAAAATATCGTTATCTTCCAGTATGACACTACCGTATTGCATGCCTATTTGTATCGAAACACCAATAGTTTCCGGAGAACGGTCGTCTTCCATGGTCTCCTGAATGCTGCGCGCGGCAAACATCGCCATATCGATGTCCATGAAATAAACCAGAATTTCGTCGCCAATTGTTTTCACCAGATTTCCATTATGGCGTTTGGAAATCGAAACAAGGGCATCCAGAGCCTTGGAAATACGCTCGCTCGCAAGGTCATCACCCATATTTTCGTACATGGCCGTGCTACCGGCGACGTCGGCAAACATAACGACACAATTAATTGTCTCTCTTGCCATTTATGATTGATCCATTTTTAGTGCTTTTATAATTTTATCTGGAGTTTATTAATAGTTAAATTTTTTGTTAACTATATATAGCATGTTACTGAAAATTAAAAGGTTATTCTACTGATAAATTACCTGAAATATAACTAATTGCATCGGTAATGCGGGCCAGGGTTCTTTCTTTGCCAATAATTTCGACGGTTATATCGATCGGTGGTGAAAATGAACCACCAGTAACCGCCACACGTAATGGTTGACCTACCTTACCCATATTAAGTCCTAGCCTCTCTATAACCGCTTCGAGGGACTGGTGAATTGCAGTTGATTTCCATTCTTCCAGCCTACTCAATTCGTTTTGTAAATGTTGCAAAGGTTCCAACGCCACCGGGCGCAACGCTTTTTTCGCAGCCTTTTCATCGTATGCGTCAAAATCCTTGAAGCAATAAAGGATACTGTCGACTAATTGATTGATAGTCGACACACGCTGTCGATATAAATCGACAATACTGTGAAAATCACTCTCTGCATCATAAACAGTACCGATTTTATCGAGACGCTGCTTAACCAGATCGACAATTCGGTCAAGTGGTAGCGAAATTAAATATTGTTGATTGATCCAGTTTAGTTTGTCGGTATTAAAAGACGATGCCGATTTGTTAATATCGTCCAGAGAAAAATGTTCAATCATTTCTGCAGTGCTAAATATTTCCTGATCCCCATGCGACCATCCCAGGCGTACTAAATAATTCAGCATCGCTTCGGGCAAATAACCATCCTCAAAATACTGCATGACACCGACAGCGCCGTGTCTTTTTGACAGACGTTTACCATCATCGCCGAGAATCATCGGAACATGCGCATATTCGGGGCAGCTAGCCCCTAGTGCCTTAAGAATATTGATTTGCCTGGGGGTATTGTTTACATGATCGTCTCCCCTGACTACATGTGTAATTTGCATATCCATATCATCAACTACAACGGTCAGGTTGTAGGTTGGTGTGCCATCCGTGCGGGCTATGATCAAGTCGTCCAGCTCACTATTATGGACACTCACCGAGCCTTTAACATGGTCTGTAAAAAACACTTCCCCCTGCTGAGGGTTTTTAAAACGAACCACTAATTCAGACTCTCTATCGGGTTTAAGCCCTAGCTCGCGGCAACATCCGTCATAACGCGGTTTTTGTTTCTGTGCCATTTGTGCCTCGCGTAAATCTTCCAGGCGTTGCTTCGAACAGGAACAATAATAGGCATCACCCTGATCAATTAATTGTTGTATCGCTGATGCATAGCGATCAAATCTATCCGTTTGATAGTAAGGACCTTCATCGTAGTCAAGATTTAGCCAATGCATGCCGTCGAGGATCGCCTGTACTGACTCTTCGGTTGACCTCTCCCGATCCGTATCTTCGATACGTAGCACAAAAGTACCGCCCATATTTTTGCTGAACAACCAGCAAAACAAGGCTGTTCGTGCACCGCCTACGTGTAGGAAACCTGTAGGGCTGGGGGCAAATCGGGTTTTAATCATTTAGTTTCTCGGGCTATAGCGAAGCGCGGTATTCTATCAAATTAAGATGAGATGCATGCGGCGCTTTCTGGTGATTTAGGCTAAAACTTCCTTTCTAATTCCATCACATTCCCAATGCGCTGTAATTGCGTGTATTTCAGGAATGAATTACCGAGTAGAGCGACATGAGGTTGAGAGCCCTCAATCACAGTCGCCACTACATTGGGTACTTTAATATCACCAATGCTGACACTATCTAGATTAATCTGCCAGACGGGTACCGTAGACGCTGCAGTATGTGCAAAACTTTTCATCCCCTTGCGGAAGTCAATGCCAATATTTGTCGCTTGAGCACCGCTCATAGTCACATAGGTCGCACCAGTATCGACCAGAAAACGCATCGAATGGCCGTTAACGCGTCCGGCGATATAATACATTCCCTGAAAATCAGGATAAATTTTTGACAGTGAACGGTCGGGCTTTTTATAATTACCCTGGATTCCCTGGTTCAGCCCCAGTTTTCTAGTTTCTCCATCGATTGAAATCACCGCGCCTCGTCCCGATGCCGATATCAGCGTCACAGCTTCGTAGGTCTGACCTTTACTCAGTAATTTTTGTTGGGAATCTATTAGTAACAAAGCCTTGTCGGTAAATAAGCCGATTACTTTTACACTGACGGCGTGAACTCGTGGGGTAAAGAGGCTAAATGCTAAAAGTATGAAACAGATTAATCGAGAAATTTTCATAATTTATCGCCGAAAAAGAACCAAAATAACTGCATACAGGCGAGCGCATATAGCCCTGCCAGCACATCATCAAACATGATCCCGAATCCACCGGGTACGCGTTTGTCGGCAAGCTTAACCGGCCAGGGTTTTACAATGTCGAAAAAACGAAACAATACAAACCCGGCCAGTATCCACTGCCAGGAAACTTCCGGCACTGCGATCATGGTAATCCAGTAACCGATTATTTCGTCCCAGACTATTCCCGAGTGGTCATGTACCCCGAGCGCTTTACTGGTGTAATGGCATAGATAAACACCTAAAATAAAGCCGCTTACTATGACCATCAAAAAGGCAGTTAATTCGAGCTGACTCAGTAACAAATATAATGGGATAGCAACGAGAGTTCCCATTGTTCCCGGTGCATAAGGTGACAGCCCCGAACCAAAACCAAGGGACAGAAAATGCAACGGATTTCGCAGCATCGAAATCGGGACAGGTTTGTTAGCCAAAATGTCGATATCCTTTCCAGTCGTACAGATCTACGGTTTGTTGATCTTGTATTAAAGTGTAGCCTGAATCGGTAACTTCACCGATTTTAGTCAGCCTGCAGTCTGGATGTTGCTGATTCCACTGCACCACCCGAGGCCAGTGTTCTGGCGGTAGAGTAAGGCATATCTCATAATCATCGCCTCCATTTAATGCATACTGATAGGCATCGTTCTGCTTAATCCACTCGGTTACGGGTATATCTGCCTGATTGATGGTTGCGCCACAGCCACTTTGCCGCAGGATATGCGCCAGGTCACCTACCAGGCCATCCGACAGGTCAATTGCAGCCGAGGCGTAACGCGATAAAAACTCAATCAGTTCAATACGCGGCAGCGGCTTGTTCAATGCGTTCAAACACTGACCTGAAATGGACTGCGGTAAGGTTATATTTGTCTGAAGATGCGCCAGGCCCAGGGCAGCGTTACCCAGCATTCCCGAAACCAGAATCTTATCGCCTGGCCTGGCGCCACTGCGAGTGACATATCGATCTTTCGCAACCAGTCCCGTAACCTGTATGGTGATCGACAGTGGGCCTCGGCAGGTATCACCGCCAACTAATTCAATTTGAAATATCTCGGCAGTTTCCTTCAAACTACAGGAAAATTCACTCAACCAGGTTTCATTGTAATCGGGCAGGCTAAGTGAGAGCAAAAACCACGCTGGAGTTGCAGCCATTGCCGCCAGGTCACTCAAGTTAACTACTAGAGACTTATTGGCGATATTCGCGGCACTGGTATTTGGAGGGAAATGCACACCGCTAATTAGGGTATCCATGCTCATGACAGCTTGCATGTCGACTGGCACCTGGAGGATAGCCGCGTCGTCTCCCTGGGACAATTTTGCCGAATACTGTGTCTTCCCGGTGTTGGAAAAATATCGTTCTATCAGTGAAAATTCATTCAGCGACATTGGAATAATAATCGGATAGTTTAATCCGTGGTTTCAGCCTGGCGAATCTTCCGCGACAGTGGATCGAGAACACCATTGACAAATTTATGGCTTTCATCGGTACCGTATATTTTAGCTAGATTGATCGCCTCGTTAATTACCACTTTGTAGGGAATTTCTAAATGATGTATCAGTTCGTAGGTAGCAATTCTTAGAATATTGCACTCGATTGGATCGAGGTTATCTTTAAAATTTTGCATATACTCCCGATAAGCAGCATCCAGGTCGGTGACATACGATGGAATTTTATAAAGCAATTCGAGAAAATATTCTGCATCGCCCGACGAAACCCCCTGCTCTTCCATATAGTGGTCTTTAATCCAGTCGAGGTCTTCACCCGATAGCTGCCATTGATACAGAGCCTGCAATGCCTTATTACGGGCGTGTTTGCGTTTTTTGATAAAACGCGCCTTGTCGTCGGGCGCAGTCTTTGCCGTCGACCCAGTTTTTAGTTTTGCAGACAATTAACCGATTTTCCTGATCAAACTAATCATTTCCATTGCAGCCATGGCAGCATCGGCGCCTTTGTTTCCGGCCTTGGTTCCTGCTCGCTCTATCGCCTGCTCTATGGTATCGGTGGTTAGCACCGCATTGATGATCGGGATAGAGAACTGCAATGCCAGTGACGATAAGGCTTTGGCACTTTCACCGGCGACAAAATCAAAATGTGGCGTTGAGCCACGAATCACCGCCCCAATACCAATGATGGCATCGAAACTTCCCGAGCCGGCGTATTTTTGCACGATTAAAGGTATTTCAAGCGCACCCGGAACATGGCTGACGGTAATATCTGATGCTTTAATCCCAGCGCGTTGCAGGGTGTCCAAAGCGCCTTGTAACAGGCTCTCGACCACGAATCCGTTAAAGCGGCCGACGACGATGGCGATTTTCGCCTTATCAACGGTGATATCACCATTGGTTTGCTTAACTTCGCTCATAATATTTCACTCATAATGCTTCCTCTTAATCGGAATAATATTCGGCGACTTCGAGACCAAAACCCGCGAGTCCATGGAATTTCTTCGGTGCGCTGAGTAAACTCATTTTTCGCACGCCTAAATCTGCCAGAATTTGGGCCCCGATACCGTAAGTCCGCAGGTCGCCAGATTGATCTTCATCGTGGCTGGCGTCGTCGCGCACAATCGATTCAATTTTTGTCATCATATCTTTTGGAGATTCGGCCTGACGAAGGAACACAATAACGCCATTGCCAGCTTTATCAATAGTTTCCATCACGTCACGTAACGGCCATCCGCGACCAACCGTGCCCAGCAGCGCATCAGTCAGGGTATTTTGCACATGGACCCGAACCGGGATCGGTTTCTCGGGATCAATCTTACCTTTTACCAGGGCAATATGCAGTTCCTGAGCGATACTGTCTTCGTAAGCAAATAATTCAAAATTGCCGAAATCGGTCGGAAACCTGGATTCGATAATGCGTTCGACAGTATGTTCATTTTCGATTCGATATCGAATCAAATCCTCGATGGTGCCAATTTTTAATTCGTGCTGTTTGGCAAATTTTTCCAGATCTCCACGACGTGCCATAGTGCCGTCATCGTTCAGAATTTCAACAATCACTGCGGCAGCCTCAAACCCCGCCAACCTCGCCAGGTCGCACCCCGCTTCGGTGTGTCCCGCCCTGATCAGAACACCACCTTTGCGCGCCATAATAGGAAATATATGACCAGGCTGTACAATATCCTCAGGACGCGCATCTGCTTTTACTGCTGCCAGTACAGTCTTGGCACGATCCGACGCAGAAATCCCGGTGGTAACCCCCTCTGCGGCTTCGATAGACACGGTGAAATTGGTTTCCATTTGCGCTTTATTGTCACCCACCATTAGTGGTAGTCGAAGCTGTAGGCAACGTTGTTCGGACAGTGTCAGGCAAATTAAGCCACGGCCATGCTTCGCCATGAAATTAATGTCATTGGCTGTGACGGCTTCGGCAGCCATTAGTATATCTCCCTCATTTTCACGATCTTCATCATCCATAATGACAACCATTTTGCCGGCCTTAATGTCCGCGATAATTTCTTTGGTGCTGTTTAATTTCATTTGGCTGCCGTAAAATTTTTTATGGGTATCTCTAAAAATAGTGATTTTTTCGCGTGAGTAAGGCGGTCCGACGCTTCGGAGCACCGCGCGCAGAACCGCAGTGTATATGAAATACATGAGGAAGGCTGGCCCCAGCGCAGTTGCTTTGGGTCTCGACCGGGCTGGCGCACCAGCACGGAGTTGCCAAAAGTAGGCGCCCTGAGGCGACGCGGCTATCGCGGAAAAAGTGCATTTTTAGAGATACCCTATGATCTTTCAATAAAACCCGACCTAACCAGTGTTTCCACTAAGCGTTTATCTGAATGATCCCGCGCACCCGCTTTACCATTGATTAAGCGTTCCAGATAGCGCGCGATAATATCAACCTCGATATTAACCTTAGTCCCTGGACGATAGTACTGGAATATTGTCTTTTCGCGGGTATGTGGCACGATGTTAACCTCGAAGCGATTTTCCTCGACGCGGTTTACCGTGAGACTAGTGCCATCGATGGTGACCGAACCCTTCTGCGCAATGTAATGCTGGAGTTCGGTCGCCAGTTCGAAGGTATATCGAATCGAGCGCGCATCTTCGTGCAGGTCTACCACGCTCGCCAGACCATCAACGTGGCCGCTGACCAGATGACCGCCTAGTGCGGTATTCAACGTTAATGCCTTTTCCAGATTGACAGGACTACCCTGCTTTAAATCACCCAGGCTTGTTTTGTTTAAAGTCTCTGTAGAAACGTCGGCAACGAACTGGCCTTGCGCATATGAAACTGCGGTCAGGCATACACCGTTTACTGCAATGCTATCGCCGAGATCACCATCCGTAACATCCACTTCGCCAGTATTGATAACCAGGCTAATATCTCCGCCCTCGTGATCAATCCTTTCAATAGATCCCAGCGACTGAACGATACCGGTAAACATCAGCCTGATATCGCCATACTGTAACTGGTCATAGGTAATGCTGAACCGGTGTCAAAAGTGATTCCAGCCTTGATACCTGCCTGAGCAATGTGCTCCGCATCATCCATCAATTGGTAGGCTGCATGCATGGCGCCCAATGCAAACTCGGAACCTGAACCTACTGCCCAAAAGCGTGAATATTGGTCGACTTCGCGCAATGAATACAGCCCGAAAATACCATTCGCATTCATTACCAGGGCATCGACCCGCGACGATTCGTAAGAATCATCGTCTTCTTCCTTGCTGTTAAGAAAATATTCTTCCTTCAATATAGGATGGATAGTTTTTAATGTATTGAATATCGACAATCGATTGGAAAAATCGATTTTATCGGCATGATTGATAATAAGATTTTGCATCACTAACTGATGTGCCGCACTACCTACTATGCCCATGTAGTTGTCGGAAGTATAACCCGAAAAACGAATTATCTTGTCCGATTCTGACACAAATTCTGCAGGCTGCCTGGTATCACCAAAGCTGGTCAGGCTATCTGCAGCGATGCAGGCGATATTGTTTTTTACCACGGCCACTATGGTAGACATAATTATAATAGCTCCCTGGCAGCTACACTCGACTTCAGCGAGAGTGTTAAGCACAGGTCTTCATCGATCATTCGAACCTGCTTAATTTTACATTTAACACTGTCACTCATATGCATTACCTGACCTAGATCAAAAGCACCAATCGACCGGTTACCCAATAATTTCGGTGCCATATAAAGTTTTATCTCGTCGACCAGACCTTGCTGGATTAATGCACCCGCTAGCGTCTGCCCACATTCGGTGTGAACTTCGTTAATTTCACGCTCCGCCAGGTGCGCCATCAATTTTGCCAAATTAATCCGGCTGGGGCCAGAATCTTCCAGTATCGTAACCTGTACTCCAGCTGCCATCAGGCGTTCAATAGCAAACGGTGAGCTATTCAGAGTATAAATCCAGATTTCCCCACCTGTTGTGAATATTTTTTCTCTACCACTTAGCTCCAATTTTGAATCGACAATTACTCTTATCGGCTGGCGCACTTCAATATTTTGACCAAGTTCAGATTTCGACAACCGAAGATTTAAAGAGGGATTATCATCCTTCACCGTTTTTGCAGTGGTTAGTATGGCTGAACTTCTGGCTCGTAATCGCTGTACATCATGTCTGGCTGATTCCCCGGTAATCCACTTGCTTTCACCACTTTTTAAAGCAGTACGGCCGTCTAGCGAGGTCGCCATTTTCAGGCGTACGAAAGGACGCTTTTTTTCGAATCGGGATATAAAACCTGGATTTAACTGCCGTGCATCCGCTTGCATTATTCCCTCGATCACTTTTACACCGTTTGTCTCTAGTTTGGCTACCCCGGCACCGGCTACCAGTGGGTTTGGATCTCGCATAGCAATAATTACTCGCTCCGGTTTAAGCCCCATTAAAGCATCGACACAGGGCGGAGTCTTACCATGATGAGAGCAGGGCTCCAACGTGATATAAAAATCGCAGCCTGGCGGAACCTGATTGTTATTAATCGCATTGATCTCGGCATGGGGTCCACCCGTGTATTCATGCCAGCCCTGCGCCACCAGTTGTGCGTCTTTAACAATAACACATCCAACTCGCGGATTCGGATGCGTAGAATAAAGTCCTTTACGCGCCAGTTGTAGAGCCTGGGCCATCCAGAATTGATGATTTGTATGGGGCAACGAGGTACTAACTCTCTTCGTCGATCAAAGGTACCTGCCGCCGGTGCATCTCGGGTGTCGGTTCAGATTCGAGTGTTTTTATGACTTCTTCAAAAGCCTGAATATCTTCAAAACTGAGATAAACTGAAGCAAAACGAATATAAGCCACATGATCCAGTCGTTGCAGCTCGTACATTACCAGATCGCCAATTTTTCGGGTCGAAATTTCACGAGATTCTATACCGATTAGTTGTTTTTTAATGTGACTGATCGCGTCTTCAATTTGCTCGGCTGAGACCGGTCTCTTTTCCAGCGAACGCATCATCCCGGTGCGTAGGCGCAACTCATCAAAGGCGTCCCGGCTGCCATCACTCTTGATGACCATAGGCATATTAAGAATTGGCGACTCGTAAGTAGTGAAACGAGTCTCACAGGAAACACACTCTCGCCTGCGACGCACCTGGGTCGACTCCTGGGCTAATCTGGAGTCGACCACTCGGGTATCAGGTGTACCACAAAACGGGCATTTCATCGCCTAGATTGCCCACATGTAAACAACTACAGGTTTAATTACTGTAAACCGGCAGACGTTTACAAATTGCCTCTACCTTGCCTTTCACCGTAGCGGTAACTTCTTCGTCGCCCATATTATCAAGCAGATCACATATCCAGTTAGCCAAATCGCGGGAATCAGTTTCATCGAATCCGCGCGTGGTAATTGCCGGCGAGCCGATACGCAAGCCTGAAGTGACAAATGGTGACTGAGGGTCATTCGGTACTGAATTTTTGTTAACCGTAATATTGGCGCGACTCAGCGCCGCATCAGCATCCTTACCAGTTAAACCTTTACTAATCAGTGATAGCAGGAACAAATGGTTATCGGTACCACCAGAAACAATATCAAAACCACGTTCGATGAATACCTGCGCCATCGCATCCGCATTTACCAGTACCTGCTTCTGGTACTCGACAAATTCGTCGCTCATAGCTTCCTTGAAGGCCACAGCCTTACCGGCAATCACATGCATTAAAGGTCCGCCCTGGGTACCTGGGAAAACCATTGAGCTTAATTTTTTCTCGATTTCCGGGTTCGATTTGGCGAGAATTATGCCACCCCTGGGGCCGCGCAGTGTTTTATGTGTAGTACTGGTGCAGACATCAGCTATTGCAACCGGACTAGGATAACAGTCCGCGGCGATTAAACCGGCCACATGAGCCATATCGACAAATAAATAAGCGCCGACAGAATCGGCGATATCGCGAAAACGCTGCCAGTCCATGATGCGCGAATAGGCTGAAAAACCCGCCACGATCATCTTCGGTTGATGTTCTTTTGCGAGTGCCTCGACCTGATCGTAGTCGATTTCACCGGTTTCATTATTCAGGCCGTATTGAATCGCGTTAAACAACTTGCCGGAAAAATTAACCTTTGATCCGTGGGTGAGATGGCCGCCGTCTGACAGGCTCATGCCCAGAATCGTATCACCTGCGTTGCACAGTGCGAGGTAAACCGCCGCATTCGCTTGCGATCCAGAATGGGGCTGCACGTTGGCATAGTCAGCATCGAATAATTTTTTAACACGTTCGATTGCCAGATCTTCGGCAACGTCGACATGCTCACAGCCACCGTAATAACGCTTGGATGGGTAACCTTCAGCATACTTGTTGGTGAGCACAGAACCCTGCGCCTGCATGACTCTGGGACTGGTATAATTTTCCGAAGCGATCAGCTCAATATGATCTTCCTGGCGGGTAACTTCATCCTCCATAGCGGCCCACAGATCAGGATCAAAATCCGCAATATTCATAGATTTGGAAAACATCGGGTTACTCTCGATTAAAAAAAGAAGGCGATTGTACAAAACCACCCGCTAAGAAGCACTAAAAACACGACAATATCGTCGTTATTAACGGCATAAACGATTGATTTTGATTTATCTTCCCCCATATCCGTTCAAAGATAGAATTTTTCAGTGTTCTGTGGCTAGGAGTCTGTCGAACTTAGGATAAATCTACTGCGGAAAAGCCATTTTGGCCAGATTTTCCTATCCATTTCGTTGAATATGAATGACTATTCGCCTCAATCGATAGAAAAATCTGACTCAAAATGGCTTTCCCTCGCCACGATTACCTAAGTCCGGCAGACTCCTGGCGTTTGATTTACTGCGCAGAAAAATGATATTTGTTTTTTTAAAATCGAGTGTATAATCGAGTTAACATACTAATCAGGTAGTCACTATGGAAAATGTAGGCATTTATAAACCACCCCAGAAGAAAACCGATGTTATCGGTGATGTTTCGGATTTCTTTCGTGTGGATTTGTCAACCGGTGATCTTGAGGTTACCCAGCCCGCACAGGATAAGTTACGCGAAATCATCGAACAGAGTGATGAAGATGTCACCGCGATCCGAATTTACGTTGGTGGTGGTGGCTGCGGTGGCATGTCCTATGGCATGACGTTTACCGATCAGCAAACCGATTTCGACACAGTTCAATCTTTCGATGGCTTCAAATTATATGTCGACGTGGTCGCGCTAAACTATTTGCGGGGCGCACAAATCGACTACATTCAGGAAGTCGGTCGCGAAAGGTTCGTATTTAATAATGTATTTGCCGAAACCGGCGGTACTGGAGCCTGTGGCGGATGTGGCGCGGCTGGTGGCGGTGGCGGCGGTTGCGGATAGGCAGCATCAACAACAGTACTCAGGAACAAATACCAGCAAAGCCCGGCCAAGTGCCGGGCTTTGTCGTTTTAATCGCGCTTTCAGGCAGTTATCGAATTGCCCCTTATCTTAATGCGGCTCGTTCCCTGGGGATTGGTTTAATAGTTGCCTCCAACAGCAAGCACTCTCTGATACCAGCAGTCGCTAAAGGTATCACCATCGATTTTTCTGATTTGCCGCAAGCACGATCAACTATTTTATCCGAAATTAAGGCACTTAAGATTCTTTGTGTACTTGCCACCGATGATTCCTGTGTCGACTTGAGTAACCAGATTGCTGAGCATTTGAATTTACCGCACAACCCGGCAACCGCGACCCAGTTGACTCATCGTAAAGACCTGGCGAGACAGGCTTTAAAACAGGCCGGGTGTAACACACCGGATTTTCAAATCATTCCTGTCAAACAGGCGGCTGATGTTTCATTACATTTTAATTACCCTGTAGTGCTTAAGCCCCTGAGTTTATCGGGCAGTAGAGGTGTTATTAGAGCCAACGACCATACTCAACTTGCCAACGCCGCCGCCAGAATTGATTCGATTCTTGATAAAGCCAAACAGACTGATTTCGTGCGAGAGAACCTGTTAGTGGAAAGTTATCTCGACGGGCCGGAGTTCGCAATTGAAGGGTTTATGATCGATAGTAAATTCCATTTACTCACCATATTTGACAAGCCCGAACCCATGACAGGGCCTTATTTTGAAGAAACCTATTACCTTACACCGAGCCAGTTGGATAACAAAAACAAACAGACACTAATTGATGAAGTAAGCAGCTGCTGCAAAGCCTATGGATTAGAACACGGGCCCGTGCATGCCGAGGCGCGAATAACTAAAACTGGCGCTGTTCTGCTGGAATTGGCTGCCAGGACTATTGGTGGGCAATGTGGGCAGTTAATAGAATTTTCGTTACAGCAGAAACTGGAACAACTGGTTATACAGGGAATGTGCGGTAATTTACCGAAATTGCTGGATAAAGCCGATGCCGCAGGTGTTTTGATGATCCCTATCACCGATGTCGGCCTGTTAAAAAGAGTAGAAGGTTTAACCGATGCGATGCAGATTAAATACATTAAGGATATCGAAATCCATATCCGCGAAGGTTACGAATTAATACCACTGCCCGAAGGTTCCAGCTATTTAGGATTTATCTTTGCGCAGGGCCCCAGCTATAAAGAAACCTTCCAGGCACTAAAATTAGCCTATAAAAAATTACGATTTATCACCCAGCCAACCTGGAAGCTGGATCAGCTGGCAGGTTAACGGTAAGGTTTTATTTTTTTGCGCCCGGTGCTTTAAAACCCGCAGGTTGCTGCCCGAGATCACCTTCTTTGAATATAAACCCGAGCATATGCTGTTCAATCATCGCTAAACTGGCCGGATCGACAGTAGACA